>NZ_JARACR010000019.1:0-81119 GCF_028765505.1 Aliivibrio sp. A6
TAGTTTACCCTCATAGATTAGATGGAGATTTGATTGATGGAAATGATCATAACATTAAAAATCATGGATGTGTGATGTTGAATGGAAAGTCTATGGGTGTAAATAATATTTTTTATAATTGAGCATATAGGCTTATTAATTAATATGATGAATGTGTAGCTTTATCTGTGATAGCTCACAAAGGGATGCTGAAAAATCTATATATTTCAGTGGTATAATATAAAACTGTGGCCACTACAAAAAAGTCGTTTTAGCTTACGCTATCAAACAACTAGCCAAAACATATCAAAGTAAAGAATATTATGGCTGAACACAATTTAGAAACTTCACTTGATGGAAATATGGGCTAAAAGATAACCTAAAAATTGAATAAAAGTAAGATTAGGTCTGAGCTACTATATTTAATACTTAAAAATTGGTTAAGCAACCTTTATACTTTTTTCTTTTTTATTTCGCTAGGTAAACTATTATAATGTTTTTTCCAAAGCTTACGTAAGGAAGATGCTTGTTTAAAACCTACTTCATATGCGGCATTTACAACAGATATCCCCTCCTTGATTAAATGCCGTGCTTCTTCTAATTTCATCTTATTTATATAATCAGAGATTGTTGAACCAGTACATTCTTTAAAATTTCGTTGTAAATGACGTATGGATATATTATTCATTTTGGCAATTTCTGTCACTGTAAGTTCGGTCTTAAAATGAATGCTAATATAGTCTTCTATTGAGTGTATTAAAGGACTAATATGATTGCGTGAAATAATATGGTTAGAAATTTGAGGATCACTTGACATTCGTCTTCTGTGAACCAGCAAATCTCTAGCAACTGCAATACTAATCTGAGTAGAGTAATGTTTCTCAACTATATCCAATGATAAATCAATCGCTGCTGTAACACCTGCGCTAGTATATACATTGCCAGATTTAACGAACATAATGTCCTTCAATACCTCTGTCTCAGAAAACTGTTCAGAAAGTTTGTTGATATATGAGTGATGTGTTGTACATTTATGACCGTTGAGAATCCCTGCTTTTCCTAAGAGAAACGCAC
The DNA here is from genome assembly GCF_028765505.1 of Aliivibrio sp. A6. Classification (NCBI taxonomy): domain Bacteria; kingdom Pseudomonadati; phylum Pseudomonadota; class Gammaproteobacteria; order Vibrionales; family Vibrionaceae; genus Aliivibrio; species Aliivibrio sp. A6. The sequence goes on from NZ_JARACR010000019.1 coordinate 1,054, forward strand.
CTGTGCATATGCCCATAAATACCAGGCTTTTATTTTTAATATAATGTGAACGAAGCCAGTTAGCTGTTTGTTGGCTGACTTCGTCAGAATAAATATCGGGTTCGTAACCGGAGGCGCAGGCAATGATGATTGATTCATTGATTATGTTTGTTGGTGGATAAGTTAAATTTGTTAGATAAAGTCCTTGATGAGATGAAATTGATTTTGAAAAGCTGATATAATGTAATTTATAGTTACACCCTAATTTATTAGCTTCATCAAAAGTTTGGCATGAACTAGCTAAATCTAGTAAGTGAACATTCGATGAAATTAAAAAATATATATTTATCATAATATTTTTACTATAAGTCCTTTTGAAAATATTTGATACCGATTGAAACAACTATATTCAACAATATAGTCAAATTTACGTCAACAAACTTCGGGTACTTACTTATACTATTTTAATTAAGTAAACAAAGCAGGAATGAAGCTGAACTTTGGAGTGGTGGTATTTTTAATCTACTAATATACTACTCAATGGTTCAAAATGGTGATGCGTTTACGGTGTCTCCAAAATCTGATTCAGCAGTAAAAAGCGACTTTATTGTCAATATACAGCCATCAGGTAATGTCACTGGATTCTCTGTTGTAGAGCAAGATGGACAACGTAGTGACTTTAGTTTTACGAAATTTGAAGCGAAAAAACCAGCACAAAGTAATTTCACTTTTACTGTGCCAGAAGGTGTTGATATCGATGATCAGCGCTAATGAAAGATAAAGGATAAACGTGAGTAACTTCAGTTTAGATTTTTCAGCAGGGGACGATTTTCGTCCCCTTGCTGCTAGAATGCGGCCTCAAAATATTGAGCAATACATTGGTCAGCAGCATCTATTAGGCGTTGGTAAGCCATTGCGTCGCGCGTTAGAAGCCGGACAGATCCACTCAATGATTTTATGGGGGCCTCCTGGTACCGGTAAAACAACATTAGCGGAAGTAGCAGCTAATTATACTAATGCTGAAGTCGAGCGAGTATCGGCAGTCACATCTGGTGTAAAAGACATTCGAGCTGCAATTGAAAAAGCAAAAGAAAACCAAATCACAGGCAGAAGAACCATTATGTTTGTGGATGAGGTCCATCGCTTTAATAAAAGCCAGCAAGATGCTTTTTTGCCACATATCGAAGATGGCACGATCACCTTTATTGGCGCGACGACTGAAAACCCTTCTTTTGAACTCAATAACGCATTGTTATCGCGAGCGCGAGTCTACAAATTAAAATCATTAGAAAAACAAGATATTGTTCAGGTAATAGACCAAGCGCTTTTAGATAAAGACCGTGGCTTAAATGATGATAATTTTGTACTTCCTGATGATGTAAAATTACAACTGGCAAATTTGGTGTCGGGTGATGCTCGTATGTCACTCAATTATCTTGAGCTTCTGCATGACATGGCAGAAGAAGATCACGACGGTAAGAAAGTGGTGGACTTACCTTTATTAGCGGAAGTTGCGGGTGAAAAACTGGCGCGTTTCGATAATAAAGGGGACATGTGGTATGACTTAATCTCAGCCGTTCATAAATCCATTCGTGGTTCAAATCCGGATGCGGCACTCTATTGGACTGCGCGAATTATAGCTGCGGGTGGTGATCCACTTTATGTTGCGCGTCGTTTGCTAGCGATAGCTTCTGAAGATATAGGCAATGCTGACCCAAGAGCGATGGAAGTTGCGATGAATGCGTGGGATTGCTTTACTCGCATTGGTCCTGCTGAAGGCGAAAGAGCGATTGCTCAAGCGGTGGTTTATTTGGCATGTGCTCCTAAAAGTAATGCCGTTTATACCGCATGGAAACAAGCGCAAATGGACGCCATTAACTCACCAGATTATGATGTGCCAAACCATTTACGCAATGCCCCGACATCATTAATGAAAGACATGGGCTATGGCGCAGATTATCGTTATGCTCATGATGAGCCAAATGCGTATGCATCAGGTGAGAATTATTTTCCACCGGAAATGCAGGATCGTAAGTACTACTTTCCAACAAAACGTGGCTTAGAAACCAAAATTAGCGAAAAGCTAGAATATTTAGCCCAATTAGATCAAAACAGCACCTTAAAACGCTACCAATAAAAGATCATTTTCGGTATCTTATTCGAATCGCAATTTGGAACTGAAAATTGCACAAAATTTTATTACTCAGTGTGTTCTGTATTATTTGAATACACAATGACCATAAGGCATAGGATTACAAATGCTTGATTCAAAATTACTTCGTACAGAGCTGGATGAAACAGCAGAGAAACTGGCACGTCGTGGCTTTAAGCTAGACGTAGAGACACTTCGCAATCTTGAAGAACAACGTAAGTCCCTTCAAGTTAAAACTGAAGAGCTTCAAGCGCAGCGTAATTCCCGTTCGAAGTCCATTGGTCAAGCAAAAGCGAAGGGCGATCACGAAGAAGCAGATCGCATTATGGCTGACGTTGCAAACCTAGGCTCTGAATTAGATGAAGCAAAAGTAGCACTTGCAGATCTTCAACAACAAATCGAAACTATCGCTTTGTCTGTTCCAAACATTCCTGATGATTCAGTACCGTTTGGTAAAGATGAAGAAGAGAATGTAGAAGTATTGCGTTGGGGTAACCCTCTAGCGTATGACTTTGAAGTAAAAGATCATGTTGAGCTTGGTGAAATGGCTGATGGCCTTGATTTTGCGAGCGCAGTTAAAATCTCTGGTTCTCGTTTTATCGTAATGAAAGGTCAATTTGCGCGTCTTCACCGTGCGCTTTCACAATTCATGCTTGATCTTCATACAGAAGAACACGGTTACATGGAAATGTACGTACCTTACTTAGTAAACCACGATAGCCTATATGGTACGGGTCAATTACCTAAGTTTGGTGAAGATCTATTCCACACAAGCCCATTAACAGAGCAAGTGAGTGATGTTCCTCTTAAGATGCTATCACTTATCCCAACAGCTGAAGTTCCAGTAACAAATATGGTTCGTGACACAATTACTGAAGAAGCTGATTTACCTCTGAAAATGACGGCTCACACACCATGTTTCCGTTCTGAAGCGGGTTCTTACGGTCGTGATACTCGTGGCCTTATCCGTATGCACCAATTCGACAAAGTTGAATTAGTTCAAATTACGAAACCAGAAGATTCAATGGCAGCGCTTGAAGAGCTAACAGGTCATGCTGAGAAAGTACTTCAACTTCTAGAGCTTCCATACCGTAAAGTAGTGCTTTGTACAGGTGATATGGGCTTCGGTTCTCGTAAAACTTACGATTTAGAAGTATGGGTTCCAGCACAAGAAACGTACCGTGAGATCTCTTCTTGTTCAAACATGTGGGATTTCCAAGCTCGTCGTATGCAAGCGCGTTTCCGTCGTCAAGGCGAGAAGAAACCAGAATTAGTTCACACACTGAACGGTTCAGGTCTTGCAGTAGGTCGTACAATGGTTGCTATCCTAGAGAACTTCCAACAAGCTGATGGTAAGATTGCTATCCCTGAAGTACTACGTAAGTACATGAACGGTGTAGAATTCATCGGTTAATCTGTTCTATAACATAGACTAGATAAACATTAAAAAGCCGCTGTATGTTAAGTCATACAGCGGCTTTTGTTTGTCTGCTATTTACATTATTTAAGCAGTGCTTGATTTAGCCACTGATCAAATTGACCTTTTGGTAATGCACCATTAATCATATCTACACGTTGGCCATTCTTAAAGACCATGATCGTAGGGATAGAGCGGATCTGATATTGTGCGGCAATTTGTTGTTGGGCTTCCGTATTTACTTTTACACAGCGAATTTGGCCATTGCGTTCGGCAGCAACGTCTTCAAATACCGGAGAGAATCCAACGCATGGATTACACCACGGGGCCCAGAAGTCGATAACAACAGGTTTATCACTATTCATTAAAGCAGCAAGATTATCAGTGGTACCTTCTAGCGGCTTTCCATCTAATAGGTGTTCTTTACAGCGACCACACGTAGCCGTGTCATTAATGCGTTCAATAGGAAGGCGGTTGAGTCCATTGCATGATGGGCATCTAGATTGAAATTGAGACATGGTATTCCTTTATTATTTTCTGCAATAAGCAGTTTGTGAGCATAAAGAAATAATGGGGGTGTAAAGTAAGAGATTCAATGAGAGAGGATAATAAAAAAGGAGCAAATGAATGCTCCTTAGTCGTTAAAGACGAACGATAAAATTAATCACGTTTCCATAACATGTGGCAGAATTTGTGTTCAGGATCACGACTGACTAGCATACGAGCAAATACATCATCCAATACGTCTGATTCTTCATTGACTAAGCCAATGAGAACTTCCGCGTATACTTCGCCATCAACTTCAAAGCCAACGTGTCCAGCCCAATCATCACGAGTATCAACAACTTCAGCAGCGCCGCGATCATCAAATTGTAGAGTAAATAATGCAACATCAGCTGGTTCAAGGTTGTCTTGAGCCATTTCAAGGAAAATATCGTAAGCGACTTCGATTACGTCATCATAGCTAATTAGTTCAGTTGTCATGGTGGTTACCTTTAAAAAATACACAGATAAATTATCATGAATGGTCTTAGTAAGGCTAGAAGTATAAACAAATAGAAAGGGCAAACGTTTGCCTTTCATTGAGGCTAATATCAGTAGTTGCGGCAGAGTTATTGAGCGGCTAAACTTCGCACTTCTTCCATTAGCCAGTTGAATGATTATTTTATGAAATTTCCAGGTCAGCGTAAATCCAAGCATTATTTTCCAGTTCACGCTCGTGATCCATTAGTTAGCCAAGCTCAAGAAACCAAAAAAATGTCGCGTACGCACATTATCGGTATTGATCAAACGTTAGTGGATATTGAAGCTCGAATTGACGATGCTTTTATTGAGAAGTATGGCTTGAGTAAAGGACACTCACTGGTTATCGATAATGATAAAGCGGAAATGCTTTATAATGAGCTTAAAGATAACAACATGATCACCAACGAATTCGCTGGTGGTACGATTGGTAATACACTTCACAACTATTCAGTACTCGCTGATGATAAATCAACTCTGTTAGGTGTGATGAGTGAAGACATTCATATTGGTAGCTATTCATATCGCTACTTATGTAATACGTCTAGCCGAATGGATTTGAACTACCTTCAACCTGTTCCGGGTGCGATTGGACGCTGTTTTGCACTTATTAGTCAAGACGGTGAACGCACGTTTGCGATCAGCGAAGGCGATATGAACCAGCTTCGTTCAGAAAGTATTCCAGAGAAAATCTTTAAAAACGCATCTGCGTTAGTACTGACAGCTTATTTAGTTCGTTGTAAAGATGGTGATCCAATGCCAGAAGCAACAATGAAAGCGATTGAGTACGCTAAAAAATATGATGTACCAGTGGTGTTGACCATGGGTACTAAATTTGTGGTTCAAGATGATCCACAATACTGGCGTGATTTCTTAAACGATCATGTAACCGTTGTTGCTATGAATGAAGAAGAAGGTGAAGCCCTTACAGGCGCATCAGATCCTCTAGAAGCAGCAGATAAAGCACTTGAGTGGGTTGATCTTGTATTATGTACTGCGGGCCCTGTAGGGCTTTATATGGCAGGTTATACAGAGGATGAAGCGAAGCGTGAGACTTCATTACCATTACTTCCAGGTACTATTCCAGAATTTAACCAATTTGAGTTTAGCCGTCCTGCAATTAAAGACAGCTGTGAAAATCCAATGAAGGTGTATTCCCATATCTCACCATACATGGGCGGCCCTGAAAAAATCAAGAATACCAATGGGGCAGGCGATGGTGCATTGTCGGCTTTATTACATGATATGGCAGCAAACCATTATCACCGTAATAATGTGCCTAATTCAAGTAAGCATCAGCACTCATACCTAACATACTCTTCGTTTTCTCAAGTATGTAAGTACTCAAACCGTGTAAGCTTTGAAGTATTAGCGCAACATTCACCACGTTTATCTCGTGGTTTACCAGAACGTGAAGATTCGTTAGAAGAGTCGTACTGGGAAAGATAATTTCAGCATCTGCTTACTATTAAAATAGATGATATAAAAAACGGAAGCCTTAGTGCTTCCGTTTTTGTTTCTGGCTTTAAGATTAAGCGTTAATTGTTGTACTTAACACAAATGATTCATTAGGTTGAATTACTTTAGCTGTTTCTAGACTTGCAGCATGATAGGTTGATTCAACACACACCATCGTTTGATAACCATCATTGTTCATGTCACCCATAGATTCAGCGCCTTCAGCCCACGGATTCCAGATAACCGCGGCATTGTGCCCTGAATTAGTAACAGACAATGTACGTTGTGTATCAGAGATTAGGACGGTATTTTCTGGCTGAGTGTAAACACGGTCAACCGCCGCATTAATTGATAATGTATCACCGCCCGAACATACTTTCCCTTCCAGTAAGCCATCAATATAGCTTGATCCCATACCGGTAATTGTTGTGGTGTTAATATCAGCAACATTTAGGTACGTGTGTAATGCTCCTGAGCAGTTCCACGCTTTATCATCTGTATTTTTTGCATCAAGAGTAATCGTTAGCTGATCGCCAATTTCTACTGTTAAGCGAGCTTCAAATTCAAATGGCCAAATAGTTTTGGTTTCTTCTGAAGCTTCTAAACCAAGAACCACCATCACCCCATTTTCGTTTTCACGGTGTTCTATTAATGTCCAAGTACTATTGCGAGCAAAGCCGTGGGCAGGGTTAGCGATACGGCCAAACCAAGGCCAGCAAACAGGTACACCACCGCGAATGGCTTTTTCAGGGTTAAAGATAGCTTCTTTACTCATCCAGATAAGGTCATCTTGGCCTTTTGGAGTGAAAGACAGTACATGTGCACCATGTAATGAAATAGCCGCTTCTGCTTTGTCATGAATAATGCGTACGATCTTAACATCATCAAGTTGAGCAATAGTAACGCTATCAGATAACACACTGATGGTTGGAAGGTGAGTAATGTTCATGGATAACTCCTAAAATAATAAATACATATTCTTTTTCAGGTAGGAATAGCGGAATAATGTTCGAGAAAAGGAATAGGTACTTTTGTTTAAATAACAGGTACAAAAAAGGCGACAATTAAGTCGCCTTTCATTCTTAAAAGATACAAAACCTTTTAAGTTAGCTTTCAAAGAAAGTCTATACTAATGCTTACTTAGAGATGTGAGCGATTAGGTCAAGAACTTTGTTTGAGTAACCGATTTCGTTGTCGTACCAAGATACAACTTTAACGAATTTGTCAGTTAGAGCAACACCAGCTGCAGCATCAAATACTGAAGTTTGTGTTTCGCCGATGAAGTCTTGAGAAACAACAGCTTCGTCTGTGTAACCTAGAACGCCAGCAAGCTCGCCTTCAGATGCTTCTTTCATAGCAGCACAGATAGCTTCGTAAGATGCAGCAGTTTTTAGGTTAACTGTTAGGTCAACTACAGAAACGTTAGCAGTTGGTACACGGAAAGCCATACCAGTTAGAAGGCCGTTTAGTTCAGGAAGAACAACGCCTACAGCTTTAGCAGCACCAGTTGAAGATGGGATGATGTTTTGAGAAGCACCACGGCCACCACGCCAGTCTTTAGCAGAAGGACCATCTACAGTTTTTTGAGTTGCTGTAGTAGCGTGAACTGTAGTCATAAGACCAGATTCGATACCGAACTTGTCGTTAAGAACTTTAGCAACAGGTGCTAGACAGTTAGTAGTACAAGAAGCGTTAGAAACGATATCTTGACCAGCGTAAGAAGCGTGGTTAACGCCCATTACGAACATTGGAGTAGCGTCTTTAGAAGGACCAGTTAAAACTACTTTTTTCGCGCCAGCAGTGATGTGCTTACGAGCAGTTTCGTCGTCTAGGAAAAGACCAGTAGCTTCAGCTACAACGTCAACGTTGATTGCATCCCACTTAAGATCTTCAGGGTTACGCTCAGCAGTTACACGTACAGTTTTGCCGTTTACTACTAGGTTACCGTCTACAACTTCAACTGTACCGTTGAAACGGCCGTGAGTTGAATCGTACTTAAGCATGTAAGCCATGTATTCAACGTCGATAAGATCGTTAATACCAACAACTTCGATGTCGTTGCGCTCTACAGATGCACGGAAAACAAAACGTCCAATACGGCCAAAACCGTTAATACCTACTTTGATAGTCATTATAGTTGCTCCACAACTTAAATTTGAATTTCAGGTTTAAATTAACTGGTAGTAAAATTACAAAATCCTGAGCCAACCTGCAAGTAAAAATGCCATTTATATTGTTTAAAATCAAAAAATAGACCATATTCTGTTAACATAAAGAAAAATTCTTACGTAATTTATAGAAAATCTGGTCATTTAATAACCTTGATGACATGTTATGAAAAATAGTGACATAACTATTAACGCCATTTTACTAGGTTGCTGTAAAATTACTTTAGCAAATTATGTGCTACAAAGGTGAGTAGAAGCAAGGTTTAATTTAAATAAGTCTTAGGGGGTAGAATTTCAAATGGACAAATCAAAACAGTTTTCAGAATTTACAGAAGCAGATTGGCAAGAGAGTTTGACCCAAGAAGAGTTTGATATTTGTAGAAAACAAGGTACTGAAGCACCTTTTTCAGGAAAGCTGTTACATAATAAATCAACAGGGGATTATAACTGTACCTGTTGCCAAACTATTTTATTTGTTTCTGAGAATAAATACGATTCTGGATGTGGTTGGCCAAGCTTTGATGCTCCTGTGAATGAGCAAGTGATTCGCTATATTGAAGATAGTAGCCATGGTATGAAAAGAACAGAGATCCGTTGCCGTCAATGCGATAGTCATTTAGGTCATGTATTTAACGATGGTCCTAAAACAACAGGTGAGCGTTTTTGTGTTAATTCTGTATCACTGCGTTTTAATGATAAAAGCTAGCAGAAAAAATTATAGGCTAGCTTTAATATAATAAAAGGAGCACTGAGCTCCTTTTTTATTTCTGAATTACTTTTTAACTTGAACTGGTAGTAAAGAGGGGTGGAAGTTTTGCGCTTCAATACTTTTTGTTATTGTTTCACTGCTTTTTAGTAATGTTTCTTTTTCTTCCGCTGTAAATTGATACAGTAACTCCAATTGTTTTTCTGAAGCCACTTGTAGTTGAAATTCTTTACCTACTAAAGCCCAAATATACGCATGCTTTTTATTACCTTCTTTATGGTTAATACTCGCAAGCGATTTAATGATTATTGAGTGTAATTCATTTTCATAATCTTTCTCTGTTAGTAACTCTAATGAATGATTAAGAATTAGGATGGTTTTATTCCCATCACGTTGCGTATAAAAAGTGGCAAGTGCGTATTGTAACTCGGCAGATTCTAATGCTTTCGTTCCTTCTAATTGTAAAAATTCACGCAGTGCTTTTTTATCTCCAGTTGTCCAGCGATAAAAAAGAACCTTTGGTTCTGTAGAAGTTTGAAGCTCTAAAGATAAAGCATCAATAGCATCATAAGTATGAAGTAGAGCTTCAGAGCGTTTGGTTTTAATCTCTTTAGCGGTAATCGGTTCAATTTGTGCTGCGGAGGTTAAGCATTTCTGATATTCATACGTTGCTTTAACTGTATTTAATTTATCAAGATCACTTTGACTCTTTAATACTTCAAAACGACTCAATATAAGAGCTTCTCTTTGGTTCAAGCATTGGCCATCACGCATATTTAATTGTTGGCACTGTAAGTTTGCATGCTCTTCACATAATTGTTCTGTTGTCGGTTTTGAATCAAAACAGCCTGATACTAAAAGAGTAGCAAGCGCCACTAAGGTAAATCGTTGAGTCGTTAAAAGCATGATGATCCTATAGAAAGAAAAAGAGGAAACGTGATCTATTACACCAATTTATCGGCAGTATGTTGACTAACATTAATCAAAAGATATGGTTTCTGAGTTGCTAATATAGGGAATAAACAATGGATATTAATAAATTACTAGAATCGATGACACCAGAAGTATTTCAAAATTTGCAATATGCTGTCGAAACAGGAAAGTGGCATAATGGTACGCCGTTATCTCAAGAGCAAAGAAGTACCTGTATGCAAGCAATGATGTTGTACCAATCAATGCATAATAAAGAAGCTCAACATATGACGGTTGCGGAAGGTGGTGAAATTAGTTTTAAATCAAAAGCAGAACTTAAAAAGCAATTTTCAAAAGGGCAAGAAGATATCGTCCGAGTTAACGTATCATCAGAATAAGTGACAACACTTCCCGTCGTCTCCTTTTTGAGAGTAATATCTTAGTGGTGAGAATATTAATGCCACATTGGTCCCAAAAAAAATCTATAAAATTGTCGATAAGCAGCAACTCAAGTACATTATCGACAATTTCGTAAATTAGATAAGTGGTATGATGAAAAAAACAAAAGGACAAGTTTTAACTAAGTTTGCAGCATTTGCTGCTGTATTCATACTACTTGCCGTTATTGCGGCACCTAAGTTTCTTAATAGTGGTTCTGTAAACAATACATCACAAGGTTCTCTAACCTTATATTCAGAATAAAACTATCGCAATGCTTACAGAGTCTTGAACGCTGTAAGCTTTTCCTCTATTTTACGCTCGTCACTCTATCATGAGGTGCAGGTAATTCACTTCCACAGTGTTTACAATGCATTGCATCAGATTCATGCCCTCCTTTTACACAATTTGGACAACGTACTAGATCTCTGTGCGCGTTCATTTCTTGGTTCAATTCTGCAGTAATAATCCCAGTTGGTACGGCAAGAATCGAATAACCTAATAACATTGTCAATGAAGCTACAGCTTTACCCAGTGCTGTATGCGGAACCAAATCACCATAGCCCACTGTCGTAATGGTTACAATTGCCCAATAGATGCTTTGGGGAATGCTAGTAAACCCATTTTCAGGCCCTTCAATAACGAACATTAGCGATCCAAATACAGAAACTAAAATAGCCACAGTACTAAAAAAGATGAAGATTTTTCTTTTTGCCATCAACAGTGAGCGTAAAAGAATGTTGGAATCTTGTAAGTAGCGAACTAACTTCAAAATTCTAAATATTCTCATTACACGTAAGAGACGAATGATAGCGATGTAGCTTGCGCTTGGAAAAAACAATGCTAGATAAGTTGGTAGTATTGCGAGAAGGTCAATAACACCATAAAAACTTTTCGCATAAGAGCTAGGTTTTGGTGAGCAATACAATCGTAAAATGTATTCGATAGTGAATATAGCAGTAAAAATATACTCTAATCGCCATAACCACTCACCATATATGGCATTGACTGAACTTATCGAATCTAAGATTAATGTTGCTTGAGAGGTAAGGATTAGTACGATCAATGCGATGTCAAATCGCTTCCCACCTTTAGTATGTGTGCCAAATATCGTTGCATATAAATAATGTTTAAGGCGTTTTGTATTCATGATTAATTTTTGTACTTAATGATGGGCTCTCTTTTATTAAGAATAATAAAAAAACAGTCTACTCTCTAGTACAAGTTTAAATCGTATTTATTTTATAGAAGGTAAAAGAGTCGTAATATTTACAATTAAGTGATCTAGAGCAACTTATTTAATGCATAAACGATGTGAATCTGAGCGGAGATATACTACTCTTTAGTGGCACGAAGATTTCGCCATAATTTGTCATTTTTGGCCTTGATTATGTAACTTTATTACAACTTACATTTTTCGTAATGAGAGTTTTGTCATTAGCTATCATTTTGAAGTTGGTCATAAATGGAGTTAACTATGTGATCTAAATCGTATTTATACTGTGCTATCCGTTAGGAGTAAGACGAAAGTGGTAAATAAATTCTCATAACTGATCTGAATCAATACTTTTCAAATTGTGAAAGAATATAATCAGTTTTGAAAGCAATTTACTAAGAAGTTAAAGCAGGATTACCCGAAAATTGGTTGAGCTTAACTGCAAAAAAGGATGAAAAAGCAGAATCCTTACTAAATAGTTTTTAATGAATTTTATAGTTTTTATTTTTAGGAGAAACAATATGCCTGTAACTAATTTAGCTGAACTTGATGCTCTAGTAGCACGCGTTAAAGCGGCGCAAAAAGAATTTGCGAACTTTCCACAAGAGAAAGTTGATGAAATCTTCCGTGCAGCGTCTCTAGCAGCTTCAACAGCTCGTATTGAACTAGCAAAAATGGCAGCAACTGAATCTGGCATGGGTATCATGGAAGATAAAGTTATCAAAAACCACTTTGCTTCTGAGTTTATTTATAATAAATACAAAGACGAGCTAACGTGTGGCATCATCGACCGTAACGATGAAGGCGGCACAATCACTATTGCTGAACCTCTAGGTATTGTTTGTGCAATCGTTCCAACGACAAACCCTACTTCAACAGCAATCTTTAAAGCGTTAATCTGTCTTAAAACTCGTAACGGTTGTATCTTCTCTCCACACCCACGCGCTAAAAATGCAACTAACTACGCTGCTAAAGTAGTATTAGATGCAGCAATTAAAGCGGGTGCACCAAAAGACATCATTGGTTGGATTGACCAACCATCTGTTGAATTGTCAAATACATTAATGAAACATGACGACATCAACATGATCCTTGCTACTGGCGGTCCAGGCATGGTTAAAGCGGCTTACTCTTCAGGTAAACCTGCAATCGGTGTTGGCGCGGGTAATACACCTGTAGTTATCGACGAAACTGCTGATATCAAACGTGCTGTTTCTTCTATCCTAATGTCTAAAACATTCGATAACGGTGTTATTTGTGCTTCTGAGCAAGCGGCAATCGTTGTTGAATCTATTTACGATGAAGTTAAAGCTCGTTTCGCTAAATACGGCGCGGTTGTTCTAAACAAAGAAGACGCAAATAAAGTACGTAAAGTACTGCTTATTGATGGCGCACTTAACGCTAACATCGTTGGCCAACCAGCATACAAAATCGCTGAGTTAGCAAATGTTAAAGTACCTACATCTACTAAAATTCTTATCGGTGAAGGCTTAGAAGCTTCATGGGATGACGAATTTGCTCATGAGAAACTATCTCCAACATTAGGTCTATTCAAAGCGAAAGACTTTGAAGATGCAGTACGTCAAGCGGGCATCGTATTAGACATAGGCGGTGTTGGTCATACTTCAGTACTTTACACTGACCAAGATAACAACGAAGAGCGTATCGCGTACTTCGGTGACAAAATGAAAACTGCTCGTATTCTTGTGAATACACCAGCATCTCAAGGTGGTATCGGTGACCTTTACAACTTTGAATTAGCACCTTCACTAACGTTAGGTTGTGGTTCTTGGGGTGGTAACGCTATCTCTGAAAACGTAGGTCCTAAGCACCTTATCAACAAGAAAATTGTAGCTAAGCGAGCAGAAAATATGTTGTGGCATAAACTACCAAAATCTATCTACTTCCGTCGCGGTTGTTTACCAATTGCAATGACTGACCTTGAAGGTAAAAAACGTGCATTAATCGTTACTGACCGTTTCTTATTCAACAACGGTTACATCGATGACCTACGCTCAATCTTAAAAGAGAAAGGCATGGAAGTTGAAGTGTTCCATGAAGTAGAAGCAGATCCAACATTAGCAGTAGTTAAAGCCGGTGCTGAAGCATGTGCAAGCTACCAACCTGATGTTATCTTAGCGGTTGGTGGTGGTTCACCAATGGATGCTGCGAAAATCATGTGGGTAATGTACGAGCACCCAGAAACTGATTTCGAAGACCTATCTATGCGATTTATGGATATCCGTAAACGTATTTACAAGTTCCCTAAAATGGGTCAAAAAGCTGAACTAGTATGTATCACAACGACTTCTGGTACAGGTTCTGAAGTTACACCATTTGCTGTTGTAACTGATGAAAAAACGGGTCAAAAATACCCATTAGCAGATTACGAACTAACGCCAAACATGGCTGTTGTTGATGCTAACCTTGTAATGGATATGCCTAAGTCTTTATGTGCATTCGGTGGTTACGATGCAGTAACTCACGCATTAGAAGCTTACGTTTCTGTTCTTGCAAACGAATACTCAGACGGTCACGCTCTGCAATCACTTAAGATGCTTAAAGAGTACTTACCAAGCTCTTACGCTAACGGTAAGAAAGATCCAATCGCTCGTGAGAAAGTACACAATGCAGCAACAATCGCTGGTATGTCTTTTGCGCAGTCTTTCCTAGGTGTGTGTCACTCAATGGCGCATAAATTAGGTGCAGAATTCCACATTCCACACGGTCTTGCTAACGCGTTATTAATTGCTAACACAGTACGTTTTAATGCGACTAACAACCCAACTAAACAAGCTGCTTTCTCTCAGTACGACCGTCCTAAAGCACGTGCTCGTTACGCTGAAATTGCAGAGCATTTAGGTTACCGTGAAGGTAATACTGAAACGAAAGTTAATGCATTACTTGGTTGGTTAGAAGAGCTTAAAATTGCACTGGATATCCCAATGTCAATTCAAGCGGCTGGCGTTAACGAAGCTGAATTCATGGCAAAAGTGGATTCAATTGCTGAAGATGCGTTTGATGACCAATGTACAGGTGCTAACCCACGTTACCCATTGATCAAAGAGCTTAAAGAAGTATTAATCGCTTCTTACTACGGTACGGCTTACGCTGACGTAATCGACGCACCAGAAGTGAAAGCAGAAGCAAAAGCGAAAAAAGCAAAGAAATAATTCGAAGCTAACAGGCTAAAGTATTTTCACTAGTATTTTGAAAATATGAGAACAATAAAAACCACCTTACTTAAGGTGGTTTTTTTATGCCTAGGATATTTTACTTACTGTGATTGGTATAAGCCCAATGAAAGGAATTAGATATCAATAGGTTGTGTTTGATTGGTATTACGCAGTGGCCTCAATAATACGGCCATTGAAATAGTCATTCTCTAATATGTATTCAGTGTTTTTTATCAACTCTTGATTGATTAAATTTACGTTAGAGTCTGATAGTAAGCTAGAAAGACAAGGAGTGACTCCACCAACTCTAATATTAAAAGGATTTAATTCTTTAGCCCAACTCTTTGTTAGACCTGCGAGCAATGAAGCTGAATGACCTAGTTGCTGAACTTGTGGTGAAAATTTCTGATACCCTAAATTAATGATCACGCCTTCTTTATTATGGTCTCTCATATGGTTCGCGGCATATTGGCCATAAGAAAATAAGCTTTCAGTTAATTCAATTAGCTGAGAAGGAGCATCATGTTGTTGATGTGAAAACAAGCTTGGTAGGGCAATATCAGTATAGTTGTTGATCAATACATCGATTCCATTGGTAAATGTTTCATCAATGGAATGGAATAAATCATGAATACTTTGCGTTGATTGGTCTTTTAATTCGTAACTAATAACATTTGGGTTTAATTGATCACAGAGTCTATGTGTTTCGTGTAACTGATAGTGATCTGAATCGGCAATAATAAGGGACGCACCAAGTGAGGAAAAATGACATGCAATAGCTCGGCCCATAAAATTACCAGCAGATGTGATCAGAATAGTAGAATGTTCAATTTGCATAGCATTCCTCCCTCAAAGCATTTCACATTGTTGTTAAATAAAAGTGCTTTAATAATGGGATAGAAATATTACATCTGCTGTGAGCTTGGCTAGAAATGGAGATTAAATTGTATTCAATTATCTAATTTATGCACTAACTCACATAAATCATGTGAATAATGCCTTGCTGGAGATAATAAATAATGATGTCTGAACAAGAACAGAGAGCGGCAGATTAAACGTATAAATTCATTTCTGAATGACGCTTAGCAGTTACCAACTCATTATAAAGATCTTGAGGGATAGCATTGAAGATTTCATTACCTGATTCTAGTTGGCGACGTTGATGACCAGATAGGTTGTGATACACGTCTTCTGGTAGGTCGTGGGTATCTTGTGGCATATAAGCCATGGCATCAGGGGCTAGTCCATGTAATAGTTTTGCACTTGCTAAACCACCATTATGAAATTGGTTTGCTTGTGAAGCGGCGCGAGAGTAGCTTTCTTCATTACTACGTAAAATCTGAGCGTCAGCTAATTGAAAGCGTTGACGAAGCAGATCTTCTGTAACTTTTTTCTCATCTATTTTTTCAACAGGTGTATTTTCACGTAAGTCATTAGACAGTAAAGACATCATTAAGGCGAAATCTGCACGGCGACCTGCTTCCATAGCATGGTTTAGGTTTGAACCGTATTGAATTTCACTGATTAACTCGGCTTTATCTAAAGTATGTACTTTCATGAATCAATTCCTCTTGATGATAAATACTTATCGGAAAAGAATTCAAAAACTTTAGTCTTTTTAGGAAAAAAATTGCCGTTTTTTTAATTAATAGCGTTAAGTGGCAAAGAGTTACCGTTAATAATGAAGGATAAAAAAAAGGTCAGTATAAATACCGACCTTTTTGGTTGAAAGTTAGCCGAAATGATACGGCAACTTCAAATGAATTATTTTGCTAGGTTTTCTTCTACGAAAGACCAGTTTACTAGAGCCCAGAACGCACCCATGTAATCAGGACGAACGTTACGGAAATCGATGTAGTAAGCGTGTTCCCATAGATCAACAGTTAGAAGCGGTGTAACGCCTTCTTCTGTTAGTGGAGTACCTGCATTTGATGTATTAACGATAGCTAGAGAGCCGTCAGCGTTCTTAACAAGCCAAGTCCAAGAAGAACCAAAGTTGTTGATCGCAGAATCTGTGAATTGTGCTTTGAATTCTTCAAAAGAACCAAATGCAGCATCGATAGCAGCAGCTACAGCGCCTGTTGGTTGACCACCAGCGTTTGGAGCTAGGCAGTTCCAGTAGAACGTGTGGTTCCAGATTTGTGCTGCGTTATTGAAAACACCACCAGTAGAAGTCTTAACGATCTCTTCTAGTGTTTTGCCTTCAAATTCAGTACCTGGGATAAGGCCATTAAGCTTAACAACATAAGTGTTGTGGTGCTTACAGTGGTGGTAATCTAAAGTCTCAGCAGAGATATGTGGTTCTAATGCGTCTTTTGCGAACGGTAGAGCTGGTAATTCAAATGACATTGCTCATGTCTCCATGTTGTAAGAGGTCTACGCCTCACTAATATTCCAAAAAATATACACTCAACTGAATGTAGAATTTATTCTGACTTCGCTCTGATTCTAGCAAGTTTTGATTTTATTAAAAGAAAAAGTGGATAATTTTCAATAAATAATACCACCACAAATATTAGGTATTTTTTTCTGAGTGCATAAGAAGTAGAATGAATACAACTTAGTGTCGACCCATTAGAGGATACAATGGAAACTATCGATAAGATCAAACAACAAATTGCTGAAAATCACATCATTCTATACATGAAAGGCTCACCTAAGCTTCCAAGCTGTGGTTTTTCATCTCAAGCTTCTCAAGCACTAATGAACTGCGGCGAGAAATTTGCTTATGTAGATATTTTACAAAACCCAGACATTCGTGCTGAGCTGCCAGCATATGCACAATGGCCTACTTTCCCACAGTTATGGATTGAAGGTGAATTAATTGGCGGTTGTGACATCATTTTGGAAATGTTCCAAAAAGGTGAGCTTCAGCCATTAGTTAAAGAAGCTGCTGAGCGTAATGCTCCTGCTGCGGAATAAGATCATCTAATTCGTTAGATTGATATAAAAAAACCACGTATTGCTACGTGGTTTTTTTTATATTTTTGCCTTTTCAAAAGCAAGAGCTTGTAACTTAGCTAAGGGGGATTTCCCTTCCTTCAGTTTACGTAGCCATTTTTCTTCAATGATTTCTTTTTCGTCATCTAAACGCATTTCGCAATAAACTAAGTAAACAATATAAGCGGTTTCGTAATCGGTAATATCTGAAAGTTGAATATCAGAGATTAAGCGGTTTGCTTCACCGTATCGGTTCATTTTTAATTGCCATAAAGCGGATAATGCTCGTTGCGCAGCAATGCAAGGTATGCCACGTAAGCGCCCTTTTAATTTTGCACTGACTCGTTGCCATGAACTTTCAGGTGACCAGTCTTGTAACGTTTCTTCTGATGCAAGAAAAAGATCACCCCATGCGGCCATTGCTCTTTTTCCTGCAGAGTCAAATGCAGAATTTGGCAATAAATAAGCGTATTTAGTGAGTAAGTCGAATGCATCGTATCGTTCTCCTTTTGCAAGAAGAGACCAAATGAGGTGACTGAATCTTAAATACGAGTAGGGTGCAAGTTCAAATCCTTTTTTCCAGTAACGAGCAGCAATAGATAAGTTATCTCGGTTAAACGCTATTTGAGCTTTTAAATCAAGCAAACGTAAGCTACTGGTTTCATTTTTTGGTAATAATGAATCGACTAACTGGTTAGCGTTATCAAAATCATTTTGTGCGATATAGATTTCTGCTTGTTGGATTTCAGCTTCAATCGACTCTTTAATTATTGATAGTAAAGCTTTATTCACGCTCAACGCTTCTGACAGTCGGTTCACTTTGATGAGGCGAGATGTCAGTTTAAGCATTGAGTCTTTAAGAATGATTTTATTTGGTGCTTTGAATATAAGAGGTTTAACACCAGCGAGCCCATCTTTTGTATAAGCGGCAATCATCCCCATCGCGAATTGACGTTTTACTAAATCATGGTTAATAACCTTGATAATTTCTTCTGGGCGAATTGGCTTTTGGATATACTTTTCAGGGACATAATCGGTATATGCTAATTCAATTTGTGGATCTTCATTACCAGTTACGACATAGACCAGAGTATTGTCGGTAATCAATCGTAGTAGACGTAATTGCTCTAACATTTGAAGACCAGTACTGCCATGGCCAAGGTTATGATCAACAAAAAGGACATCGAATTTTTTTTGTTTACAGTTACCTACAGCTGCACCTGCTGTTGGGCAGCAAGCAATGTTATTCGTCGGGACACCAATACGACTGAGTAATGCACGGATTGCATTTTGGATAACAGTACTGTCGTCAATGATGAGAAAAGAAGAGAGCTTAATTAGTTTCATAGAAAATAGACAGGTCGTAACTAGACAGTGCAAGAGTATAGCAACAGTCTTACTTAAATATAGAAAAAAGAACGAATAGCTGAGTAAAAATATTTGATATTAATGCAAAAAACGACAGGGTTAACTGTCGTTTTATATCGATTAACATTAATTCTGCAACAATAATATAACTACTAGGCAGTATTAATCAATTAAAGCACCATTGCTGCAATCCAACCAAATACGATTAATGGCAGGTTGTAGTGTAAGAATGTAGGTACTACGGTTTCCCATACGTGCTCATGTTGGCCATCTGCATTTAGCCCTGACGTTGGACCTAATGTAGAATCTGATGCAGGGGAGCCAGCATCACCTAGAGCAGCAGCAGTACCAACCAATGCAATGGTTGCCATTGGCGAAAAGCCAAATGCTACGGCAAGAGGTACATAGATGGTTGCAATGATCGGAATAGTTGAGAACGATGAACCAATCCCCATGGTTACTAATAAGCCAACAATCAGCATTAATAATGCCGCTAATGGTTTATTGTCACCGATTGAAGTTGATAATGATTCTACTAGGATTTCAACGCCACCTGTTGCTTTCATTACCGCAGCAAAACCTGCAGCTGAGATCATAATGAAGCCAATCATAGCCATCATGTGAACACCGCGAGTAAAGACATCTTGAGTTTCTTTCCAAGCGATAACACCGCCAAACGTAAACACCATAAATCCGGCAAGTGCCCCAACAATCATTGAACCAGTTGCTAATTGAACGGATAACGCAGCAATAATAGCGACAATTGATATTTGGATATGTCGCTTATTAAACGTAGGTGCCGCATTGGTTGCCTTCATTGTTGTATTATCAACATCAGCATAAGTTCGAGGCTTACGGTAAGAGATAAATACAGCAATTAGAAGCCCAGTTACCATACCTAAAGCAGGCAGAGCCATTGCTAAAGGAACTTGGCTAGCAACAACATCGAGATTATTGTCATGCAGATTTTTTAATAAAATATTGTTTAAAAAGATGCCACCAAAACCAACAGGCAGGATCATGTATGGTGTAACTAAACCAAAGGTTAGTACACAAGCAATTAAACGTCGATCAAGCTTTAGTTTATTAAATACTTGGATCAGTGGCGGGATTAAGATTGGGATAAACGCAATATGCACAGGCACAACGTTTTGCGATGAAATCGTAATTAATAATATTAAGCAAAGTAAAAGGTATTTCACGCCAGTAGCAGCATGAAGATTATCTTTTGCGTTAATACGTTTTATAACACTGTGAGCTAATAAATCAGTCACGCCAGATTTTGAAATAGCAACAGCAAACGCACCAAGCATAGCGTAGCTTAATGCAATTGTTGCACCGCCACCTAAACCACCTTCAAATGCTGAAATAGTCTCAGATAATGATAAACCACCCACTAATCCACCGATTAATGCACTGAACGTTAAGGCAACGACAACGTTAACTCTAAGCAAAGCGAGAATAAGCATTACTGAAACAGAAAGAATGATTGGATTCATTTTGTTTAGTTTCCCTGTAAATGTTGTGTAGTTATACCAATAGATAAATAAGCATAAAATGTATGTCTACTTTCTGATTGGTACTAGCAGATAGCCAATTAATTATTATTAGTATTTTCTTCTTCGGTTTCAGGCACTAGTGGCCATCCACCAAGATCTTTCCATTTATTTACGATATGACAGAATAATTCAGCGGTCTTTTCTGTATCGTAAAGTGCTGAATGGGCTTCTTTTCCATCAAAATCAATGTTTGCAGCTTTACATGCTTTAGCTAATACGGTTTGCCCCAGTGCTAATCCACTGATCGCCGCTGTATCAAATGTGCAGAAAGGATGAAAAGGAATACGTTTTAATTTTGCTCGTTCAGAAGCTTCCATCACAAAGCTGTGATCAAAATTAGCATTATGAGCGACCATAATTGCTCGGCGGCAATCATGCTGTTTCTGCTCTTTTCGGATTTGTTTGTAGATTTCTTTTAAAGCGATATCTTCTGTAACCGCGCCACGTAATGGACTGAATGGGTCTCGGATACCATTAAATTCTAGTGCTTCTTTCTCAAGATTAGCACCTTCAAATGGCGAAACATGATAATGAATTGTACTGGCTGGCTTTAAGTAACCTTCTTCATCCATTGCAAGGGTGACAGCACAAATCTCAAGTAAAGCATCAGTTTTTGAATTGAAGCCAGCGGTCTCAACATCAATAACGACAGGGAAATAACCACGAAATCG
This sequence comes from Aliivibrio sp. A6, assembly GCF_028765505.1. Classification (NCBI taxonomy): domain Bacteria; kingdom Pseudomonadati; phylum Pseudomonadota; class Gammaproteobacteria; order Vibrionales; family Vibrionaceae; genus Aliivibrio; species Aliivibrio sp. A6. Next base: position 22,237 of record NZ_JARACR010000019.1, read on the forward strand.
GTTTTTTAATAAATTATGTTGCTCTACTTCAGTCATCATTCGGTACGTAAGAAAATGTTGCCGCTATTATTGCAGATTATCGTTAGCATAAAAACTGTAAATAAGGTGTGATGAGGATATATTTATTGAAGATAAGTGATGATAAATAAAATACAGAGCAAAAATGAGTATTATTGGTCTAAATTTTGCTTAATTAAGCTTATCGTCAACGGCATGACTCCAATAGATTTAGGTATTATGAAAAAAACACTTTTTACTTTAGCCCTGCTAGTAAGCTCATTGACTGCAACATCTGCATTAGCCAATAAGAACTATGTTGCTAAGCCTGAGCAATCAAAATGGGTAATGCTAGAGAATTCGCCATTAGAATGCCGTTTATCTCACAATATTCCAAATTATGGAAATGCAGAATTTTCATCGTTCGCTAATAAAAAGATGAATCTGGATTTTGAACTAAAAATGAACCGTCCAATGGGAGAGACTCGCTCAGTTAATTTGGTCTCTATGCCACCGCGTTGGACTCCTGGCGAAAGCGCCGATTCAATGACAAATTTGAAATTTTTCAAACAATTTGATGGTTATGTCGGCGGTACGACTGCATGGTCAATGTTGGCTGAATTAGAGAATGGACGTTTTCCTACCTTTACTTATGCCGATTGGCAGAGTCCTAAGCAGTTGATTGAGGTTGCACTTTCTCCAGTTGTATTTCAAAACACATACAACGTTTTTAGCATGTGTATTGCTAATTTGTTGCCTTATAGTTTTGAAGATATTTCATTTACTATTCTACACTTTGATAAAAACAGTGATGAATTAAATAAAGCATCAAAAAAACGTTTATCTCAAATAGCAGACTTTATTAAATATACTAAAGATGTCGATTTAGTATTAGTAGCGACTTACACTGATTCTAGTGGTGGAAAAAATGTTAACCAACAAGTGTCTGAACGACGCGCATTAAAGCTACAAAACTATTTTGAATCGATTGGTTTACCTACTGATCGCATTCGTGTTCAATCTTATGGTGAGCGTCGTCCTATTGCTGATAATGCAACACCAATCGGTAAGAATAAAAACCGTCGAGTTGTTATTTCTTTAGGTCGAACAATAATTTAATCGGTGTAATTTTATCGAGTAACTCATTTAAGGTGTCTATTACAATAGGCACCTTTTTTATTGTAGTTTAAAACTCGCAATTAACTCACATTGAACTGTAGTATCAATGTGTTGAATATGTTTTGCAATTTCTGGATTAGGGTGACGTTTCATAAATTCTAAAAGGGCACTTTTACAGCAACCTAAGTTAGAAACGAAAGATTCACAATCATTTTTGGGGCATTGTGGTACAAGAGTGAGAATTTTTTCTGCAGCAATTTCTAAATACTTTAGCTCAAAATTATTGTCATTTTGGCTTCGCCAGAATTGAGCTAAATTATGACAAGAGATAACCGTGATGGTTACTTGATCAACGAGACTAGCTTCATTGCGCTTTGTGAGTTCCTCTGAAATGGCAAAGGCCTGTTGATAATGAAGAATGGTACGCCAGAAGTCTTTATTCTTAAAAGACTGTTCAGCTAATATAGTGTGTTTTTCCCATAGTTCTATCATGATATTCCCTCAATTGGTGTTCTTTCAATTATTATGCAAGCACTCTAATTGAGAATTGTTATCATTAAAAGTGTGAGGTATAAAAAAACCTGCTTAGATCGCAGGTTTTATTCAATAGAGTATTTAGTATCTTAATTAAAGTAAGGAGTTATCCTTCTAAACCAGCTGAAGCACTTTTATTCTGGATAAGTTCAATCATGTAGCCATCAGGGTCTTTCACAAACGCAATGTGTGTTGAACCACCTTTTACAGGGCCAGCCTCACGAGTGACGTTACCACCAGCCGCTTTGATTGCATCACAGGTTTGGTATACATCATCAACACCAATGGCAATATGACCAAAAGCCGTACCCATATCGTATTCTTCAGTGCCCCAGTTATACGTTAATTCGATCACTGCACCTTGAGATTCATCACCGTAGCCAAGAAAAGCTAACGTATATTTGTACTCTTCATTCGTGTTTTGACGAAGAAGATCCATACCCATTACTTTGGTGTAAAACTCGATTGATTTATCTAAATTACCCACACGGATCATCGTGTGTAAAATGCGTCCATTAGCCATTGTTTTGCTCCAGTTTTTTGCTTTTATTCAAACCTAAATAATTGATAGGTAGGTAGTATTTAAATATCTGTTTTTTCTTTGAACTCACAGAGATCTTCTATCATGCAACTGCCACAGCGAGGTTTACGTGCAATACAGGTATAGCGACCGTGCAGAATAAGCCAGTGGTGTACATCAAGTTTGAACTCTTTAGGTACCACTTTAAGTAATTTCTTTTCTACGTCGTTAACGGTTTTTCCCATTGCCAGCTTTGTACGGTTAGAGACACGATAAATATGAGTATCTACCGCAATGGTTGGCCAACCAAAGGCTGTATTTAGAACGACATTTGCCGTTTTGTGCCCAACACCAGGTAGAGCTTCTAGCGCGTCTTGATCTTCTGGGATCTCACTGTCATGAAGGTCAATCAACATCTGGCAAGTCTTGATAACATTAACGGCTTTGGTATTAAATAAACCAATGGTTTTAATGTAAGTTTTTAATCCGTCAACGCCTAAGTCTAAGATTGCTTGAGGCGTATTTGCAACAGGGTATAATTTACGCGTCGCTTTGTTTACGCTGACATCGGTAGCTTGTGCTGATAGCAAAACAGCGATCAATAATTCAAACGGCGTAGACCATTCAAGCTCAGTTTGAGGATGTGGGTTATCGGCTTGTAAGCGTTCTAATATTTCTCGGCGTTTTACATTATTCATACCGCTCAATGTCCTTATTTATGATACTCGTGCGCGTTCAATTTTTTCTTTTTCTTGTTTTGGTTGACGATCCGCTAATTTTTTATCGATAACATTCTTTATCGCAATAAGAAAACCGACACCTAAGAAAGCGCCTGGAGGAAGCATGGCTAATAGGAAATGGCTATCGACATGAAATAGTTCAATACGTAATACTGTCGCCCAATCACCCAATAATAGATCCGCACCATCAAATAGCGTGCCGTTACCAAGTACTTCACGCATTGCACCTAATAGGACAAGCACTGCTGTCATACCTAACCCCATCCATAACCCATCAAGAGCTGCAGGTACAGGATCATTTTTAGAGGCGAAAGCTTCTGCACGACCGATGATAATACAGTTAGTTACGATAAGAGGAATAAAGATGCCCAGTGATAGATATAGACCATAAGCATATGCATTCATTAATAATTGAACACAGGTTACTAGTGAGGCAATAATCATCACAAAAACAGGGATACGGACTTCTTGTGGGATCCATTGGCGAACTAATGAAACAATTAAGTTAGATCCAATAAGAACTAAGGTGGTAGCAATACCTAATCCTAGCGCATTGGTTACCGTTGCCGAAACCGCAAGTAAAGGACAAAGTCCCAGCAGCTGAACTAGGGCAGGGTTGTTATCCCATAAACCATTTTTGATTAGTTCTTTGTTAATTGCCATTAGTTAGCCTCACAATTTAGAGGAAGAGTCTGCAACTCATCTTGATGTGTTTTATAGAACCATACCGCTTTTTTAACTGCTTTTACAACTGCGCGAGGTGTGATGGTTGCCCCTGTAAATTGATCAAATTGGCCCCCATCTTTTTGAACAGCCCAGCTTTTATCTTGAAAATTATCAACAGTTTTTCCTAAAAACGCATCAACCCATCGAGTGATACGAATATCTATTTTATCGCCTAAGCCCGGTGTTTCTTGATGGGACAGTACACGAACCCCTGTTACCATCGCATCAGAGTCGACACCAACAATAATCTTAATTGCACCGCTATAACAATCTGGTGCAATAGCTTCTATAGCTGCACCTGAGTGCTTACCATTTAGTGACGCTAAATAAATAGGCATTGGTTGTTCAGTACCTAAAGCTTCTGGATTTTTAACTAAAACACAGGCTTTATAAAGCTGGTTGTCATGTTGTGCCTTTGGTACTACTTGATTAAGTGTAGACAGCAGTTGTTGTTGCTGCTGATAGGCAATTTGATCTTTTGTTAATGCAAAAGTAATGGTTACTAATGCTGTAGAAGCAATTGCAAAAAGCGCCAGAACAAGGCTGCTTTTTTTCATAGTATTAAGCATTGTCTTATCCTTTTTTATGGCCGTATGTTCTTGGTTTGGTGTAGTAATCAATCAAAGGAACACACATGTTGGTTAAGAGGACAGCGAAAGCCACGCCATCAGGGAAACCGCCCCAAGTACGGATGATATAAACTAATGCCCCAATAAGTGCACCATAATATAAGCGGCCTTTTGGTGTTGTTGCTGCCGATACGGGATCGGTAGCAATAAAGAAAGCCCCAAACATAGTGGCGCCAGAAAACAGGTTAAACAGTGGCGATGTTGCTGTATCTGGTGAAAATAGAGCAAATAAACTACTGATCACAAAGAGGCTAGCTAAAAAGCTGACAGGAATGTGCCAATGAATGACCCGTTGTTGTAGAAGGAAAAGGCCACCCAATAAGAAGCCTATATTAACCCACAACCACCCTAATCCAGCAAAACCATTGAAGATAGGTGAAGATAAAACTTCAGAAGTCGTCAGTCCTGATTTTAATCCCGTTTTTAAGGTATCTAATGGGGTAGCCATTGTCATACCATCGACATTCATTGTTAATTGATGGACAGAAAAACCATCTTGATTTAACCCACTCAGGATCAGCCATACTGAATCTGAAAAGCTAATCGTCTCTGTGAGCAATTCCTTGACGGGTAGCCAAGTTGTCATTTGTACAGGGAAAGAGATCAACAAAACAACATAGGCAGCCATTGCTGGATTAAATAGGTTTTGTCCTAACCCACCATATAGGTGCTTAGCAATAACAATAGCAAAAACAACACCAATAACAGTTACCCACCAAGGTGCCAGTGGTGGAATGGCAAGTGCCAGTAATAGACCTGTTAGTAGTGCACTATTATCACTAAGGTACGGTTTTAGTGGGCGCTTTCGACACTTTAAGATGAAAGCTTCTGCCGAAATTGCTGTGATAATCGCAATAAATACCTGTAAGAAGGTGCCCCAACCAAAAAAGTAGGTTTGAGCAAGTAATCCAGGAATTGTTGCTAACGCCACCATTCTCATGATGGTTTTTGTGCTCTTTTTACTGTGGGCATGTGGTGAGCTAGTGATAAAAAAGGCCACTTTTACTCTTCCTTATTGTTATTTTCTTGTGCTGCTTTGCGAGCTTTAGCGCGTGCAATGGCAGCAGCGACGGCTGCTTTTTTCGGGTCTACTTTTTCTTCAGGTTCTTGAGTTTCAATATCTGCTTCAGTAGATGCTTCTGTTGTTTCCTCTGCTTGTGCCGCTTTACGAGCTTTAGCTCGTGCAATGGCAGCAGCGACAGCCGCTTTTTTCAGGTCTACTTTTTCTTCAGGTTCTTGAATTTCAATATTTGCTTCAGTAGATGCTTCTGTTGTTTCCTCTGCTTGTGCCGCTTTACGAGCTTTAGCTCGTGCAATGGCAGCAGCGACAGCCGCTTTTTTCGGGTCTACTTTTTCTTCAGGTTCTTGAATTTCAATATCTGCTTCAGTAGATGCTTCTGTTGTTTCCTCTGCTTGTGCCGTTTTACGAGCTTTAGCACGTGCAATGGCAGCAGCGACAGCCGCTTTTTTCGGGTCTACTTTTTCTTCAGATCCTTGAGTTTCAATATTCGGTTCAGTAGATGTTTCTGTTGTTTCTTCTGCTTGAGTCGCTTTACGTGCTTTAGCTCGAGCAATCGCTGCAGCAACGGCGTCTTTCTTATCCGTAGAACCTGCAGGTGTTGCTTCTGAATCATTAGTTTCAGCGGCAAGTTTGGCTTTTCTCTCTCGTGCTTGCTGTTTACGCTCTTCACGTAATTTCATCATCTCAGAGTTATCTGGCTCGTCAGAATTAGCTTTTGCGGCTTCTGCTTGTTTGGCTTTAGCGCGAGCAATGGCAGCGGCAACTGCTGGTTTTGGTGTTGCTACGCCTGATTTTTCGGCTGCTTTTTGCGCTTTTACTCTTGCGATAGCCGCTGCGATAGCATCGTTTCCAGAACCATCAGGCTTTTCTGCTTTCATCTCTTTACGGCGATTTTCTGCAGCAAGCTTAAATTTGTTTTCACGCTCTAATTTATCACGCTCCATTCGAGCATTTTTTTCTTCAAATCGAACTTTTGCACGATCTGCTGACAATGCATCTTGCTTGCGAGCGTATATTTCAGACTTTGCTTGGCGATAATATTGTACTAATGGAATTTCACTTGGACAGACATACGCACAGGCACCACACTCAATACAATCAGATAAATTATATTCTTCACATTTATCAAACTCTTCTGATTTGGCATACCAGTACAGCTGTTGAGGCAGTAATGAAGAAGGACAAGCATCAGCACAGCTACTGCATCGAATACAGGCCATTTCATGATTATAAAGAGGGAGCTCTTTTCTATCTGGGGTAATAATGCAGTTGGTGATTTTAGTGATTGGGATCTGTTGATGAGGCAGAGTAAAGCCCATCAGCGAGCCCCCCATAATAATACGAGGGTGCTTTTTATCTGCTTTATAACCGACAATATCCATTAGATACTGAACATTGGTTCCTAAGCGAACCCAATAATTACCAGGGTTATCAATACTATTACCAGTAAGAGTAACAACACGCTCAATCAGAGGCTCTGCATTACAAATAGCACGTTTAACCGCAAAAATAGTGCCCACGTTTTGCATAATAACGCCAATATCAGTTGAGCGTCCGTTAGCGGGAACTTCTTTACCAGTTAGAATCTTAACCAGTTGACGTGAACTGCCTGATGGGTACTTTGTCGGAATAACACGAATGAGAATATTATCGTGTTCTGACACTTCAGCATTGAGTGCTTTTATTGCATCAGGCTTATTGTCCTCAATAGCAATAATGACTAATTTAGGCGTTAAGATGTGCTGTAAGATTTTAATACCAGTAACGATTTCACTCGCATAATCTTGCATTAAACGATCATCGGCCGTGATGTATGGTTCACATTCCGCCGCATTGATGATTAAAATATCAGCTTTGCCGACACCACTCTGTAATTTACGGCTAGTAGGGAAGCCTGCGCCTCCCATACCTGAAATACCTGATTGACGAATACGCTCAATAAGATCGATAGGATCTTCATTTAAAAAATCAGTAATTGGTTCACGATTATCAAGCCATTGATCATTGCCATCGGTTTCTATAACAATACAAAGATCGGTTAAGCCTGATGGATGCGCGACTGTTCGTGGTTCTATCGCGACAATTTTACCAGAGGTTGGGGCATGAATGGGCACACACATAGCAATATTACCTTGTGTGAGCGGTTGGCCTTTTAATACGCTTTGACCAACAGTAACAAGAATGTCACCTTTACCACCAATATGTTGCTTTAGTGGCAAGACTAACTCAGAAGGGAGTCCTGCTTGCTGAATGGCGTTACGTGTAGAGATAACTTTATTTTCAGCGGGATGGATACCACCATGAAAATCCCAAAGTTGACCCTGTTTAATTTTCTCGATAATGGACAACATGGGTTACTGCTCCGATGCTTGAGAAGGCTTATCTGCCGGAAGATTAACAACAGGGATACTTTGTAAGTCCCATTTCCAGTTATCAGGCGTTGTGCTGACAGGTATCATTTCAATACAGTCGGTTGGACATGGAGCAACACACAAATCACAGCCGGTACATTCGGCTTCAATAACGGTGTGTAATGCTTTTGTTCCTCCCACGATGGCGTCAACTGGGCAGGCTTGAATACACTTAGTACAACCAATACACATGTCTTCATGAATGAAGGCTATTTTTTTTACATTCACAACATCATCGTCTGAGGTTGGAACATCAACTCCCATGAGATCGGCAAGCTTTTCGATCGTTGCTTGACCTCCGGGAGGACATTTATTGATGATGTCTCCATTAGCAATGGCTTCAGCATAAGGCTTACATCCAGGGTAACCACATTGACCACATTGGGTTTGGGGAAGAATGGCATCAATCTGTTCAACAATTGGATCGGATTCAACTTTAAATTTGATTGACGCAAAGCCTAGTATTAAACCAAATACTAAGGCGAGTGCGGCAATAGCAATAACAGCAATAAGAATTGAACTCATGTTTATAATTTCACTAAACCAGTAAAGCCCATAAAGGCCAAAGACATTAAGCCTGCAGTGATCATAGCAATAGAAGCGCCTTTAAAAGGAAGGGGCACATCGGCTGCTGCAATTCGTTCACGCATAGCAGAAAAGAGAATGAGTACTAATGAAAAACCAACGGCTGCACCAAAACCATAAATAATAGACTCAATGAAATTATGATTTTCAGTGACATTAAGTAATGCAACACCAAGAACGGCACAGTTAGTCGTGATTAACGGAAGAAAAATACCAAGAACACGATATAAAGTAGGACTGGTTTTATGCACGACCATTTCGGTGAATTGAACAACAACGGCGATCACAAGTATGAAACTCATGGTTCGCAAATATTCGATGCCAAGAGGCGCTAAAATGTAGGTTTCAACAAGATACGAACATACTGAAGCGAGCGTTAGGACAAAAGTTGTCGCAAGCCCCATTCCAATTGCACTTTCCAGTTTTTTAGATACGCCCATAAATGGACAAAGACCTAAAAACTTAACCAGTACAAAGTTGTTCACTAAAACAGTACCAACAAGTAGTAACAGATACTCAGTCATGCCAATGATTTTTATGATAATAGATGATCTGGTTATTATCGGCCTTTAAGCGCGTGATAACAACCTTAGAAAGAATAGGTTTTTAAATTTTAGGTAAAAAATAGACAAAAAAAAACCTCGTCATTTAGACAAGGCTTTAGAATTTGGCTCCCTTTGCTGGACTTGAACCAGCGACATACGGATTAACAGTCCGGCGTTCTACCAACTGAACTAAAAGGGAATCGTTGTACGGCAGTGATATTAGCTACTCAAAAATAAACTGTCAATAGTGATATAAAAGAAAAAATCATTTGATTATTTTATCGACAGAAAGATTATTTTGCATAAAAAATTATTGACATCAACGCCAGACTATATCTATCAATGCTTGTGGGTAGTTATCCACTAAAACTGTGGATAAGTGTGTTAATGAAACTATATTAACTCTAGCAAAGTCAGATATATCGGGGCTTTCAGGGGAGTCCTCAGATTAAAATGGTTGTTTTGCATATATTAAATCAATAACTTAAATGCTGATTGTTTTTTGATTATACAATTTGGTTGATATTTAACCGAGAGATGGGTTTAGATATTATTTTGTGTGTATTTTGACCGCTATTGGGGAAAACTTTTCTCATTAAAGAGTTTATATAAATCCGTAGATGGATTTGGTAGGGTATGTTCTTCTTAATATCATTGAGTCAATCTGGAGTGCTCATCATGGCTAATGCGTATGAATTAATTTCCAATTATCAGCCTGCAGGAGATCAGCCTGAAGCCATTAAAACCTTAAGTGAAGGGTTAGAGAATGGTTTAGCCCATCAAACCTTATTAGGGGTAACAGGTTCCGGTAAAACATTTACGTTAGCAAATGTGATTGCTCAATCAGGGCGACCAACAGTAATTATGGCTCATAATAAAACATTAGCCGCTCAACTGTATGGTGAAATGAAGGCATTTTTTCCAAATAATGCGGTTGAGTACTTTGTCTCTTATTTTGATTATTATCAGCCAGAAGCTTATGTACCAACAACAGATACCTTTATTGAAAAAGATTCTTCAGTAAATGAGCATATTGAGCAAATGCGTCTTTCTGCAACTAAAGCTCTTTTAGAGCGTAAAGACGCCATTATTATCGCTTCGGTTTCCGCTATTTATGGTCTTGGTGATCCTCAAGCGTATTTAAGTATGATGCTTCATTTGCGACGTGGCGATGTCGTTAACCAGAGAGACATCCTACGTCGTTTGGCTGAACTGCAATATAAACGTAACGACATGGCCTTTGAGCGCGGTACTTTTCGTGTTCGTGGTGAAGTTCTTGATGTTTTTCCTGCCGAATCTGAACATGAAGCTATTCGCATTGAATTATTTGATGATGAAGTCGAGCGTATTAGTAAGTTTGATCCATTAACCGGTTCTATCATTACTAAAGATATGCCTCGTTGTACTATCTATCCTAAAACGCATTATGTAACACCAAGAGAAAAAGTATTAGAGGCCATAGAACAAATAAAGATAGATCTTGCTGCGCGTCAAAAAGAATTATTAGCGAATAATAAATTAGTAGAAGAGCAGCGTATTACACAGCGAACTCAGTTTGATATTGAAATGATGAACGAGTTGGGTTTCTGCTCTGGTATTGAAAACTATTCACGTTATTTAAGCGGCCGTCCAGAAGGAGAAGCACCTCCGACCTTATTTGATTATCTTCCAGATGATGGATTATTAATTATCGATGAATCGCATATTACGGTTTCGCAAATTGGAGCCATGTATAAAGGCGACCGCTCGCGAAAAGAAAACTTAGTCGAGTACGGGTTCAGGCTTCCTTCTGCATTAGACAATCGACCTATGCGTTTTGATGAGTTTGAAGCATTGGCACCACAAACAATCTATGTATCAGCAACGCCGGGCAATTATGAAATTGAAAAATCTGGCGGTGAAATTGCGGAACAAGTAGTTCGCCCAACAGGACTTCTTGATCCACTCATTGAAGTTCGCCCAGTAGCAACACAGGTAGATGATTTATTATCCGAAATACGACTTCGAACAAAAGTGGGTGAGCGAGTATTAGTGACTACTCTGACTAAGCGTATGGCGGAAGATTTAACTGAGTATCTAGATGAGCATGGCGTGAAGGTACGATATTTACACTCTGATATAGATACTGTCGAGCGCGTCGAGATCATTCGTGATTTGCGTTTAGGTAAGTTTGATGTGCTGGTTGGTATTAACTTGTTACGTGAAGGCTTAGATATGCCAGAAGTGTCTCTTGTTGCGATTCTAGATGCAGATAAAGAAGGCTTTTTACGTTCAGAGCGTTCGTTGATCCAAACGATTGGCCGTGCTGCTCGTAACTTAGAGGGCAAGGCGATTTTATATGCGGATAGAATCACAGGTTCAATGGAAAAAGCCATTGGAGAAACAGAAAGAAGACGGGAAAAACAAATTCTACATAACAAGGCGTTAGGTATTGTACCAACAGCACTGAAAAAAGACGTAGCGGATATTCTTGAACTTGGGGATATGACTAAGAATAAGCGTAAGGTGGTGGCACCGAAAATGAAGTTATCTGAGGTGGCTGAAGAAGGAGCGAATTACCTGTCAATGACACCACAGCAACTAGAAAAAGAAGTGCAAAAACTAGAAACTAAGATGTATCAACACGCAAAAGATCTGGAGTTTGAATTGGCCGCACAAGTAAGAGATGAAATAGATGTATTAAAAAAACAATTTATCTCAAATAGTTAGTGATAGTTTTGTAAATAGGAATTTTGGGCAAAAAAGAAGCCAACCGCAATGTCCCGGTTGGCTTTATTGTTCATGTGAAAGTAAATTTCACTAACAACGTCAGTTGGCTAGGTGACCCTTTGGCTTAAAGGGTCACTATACATATAGCAGGTAGCGTGCCAACTTTTTCAACAGCAAAAAGTGGACTCTCAGGTCTAAAAAATAAACAAAATAACTAAATTTTCGCATTTTGCAATTTGATATTCGCATTTTGAAATTGCATAATGCGAATATTGTGTTTTTTGTTACTTAATGGTGGCTCATGCTAAAGAAATATTTATTAATGGTTGAGGATACCGCTTCAGTAGCAGCTTTATATCGCTCTTACCTTAATCCCTTAGGTTTCGATATTGATGTTGTTGCTAAAGGGGGGGATGCTATTGTAAAAATTGAAGAAAGAACCCCTGATCTAGTTTTACTTGATTTGCGTTTGCCTGATATGACTGGCTTTGAAGTATTAACAGAGATTAGAAAAAACAGTAAAGATATTCCTGTGGTTTTAATGACGGCTCATGGTTCTATTGATGCTGCAGTTGAAGCAATGCAATTGGGCGCTCAGGATTTTTTAATTAAACCCTGTGAGGCTGACCGATTAAGGGTTACCGTAAATAACGCACTTCGACAAGCTCAAAAATACCAAGATGAAGCAAAAGGGAGTTCAAATAAAACCAATAAACAATACCAAGGTTTTATTGGGAGTAGCTCTCAAATGAATAAAGTGTATCGAACGATTGATTCTGCAGCTTCGAGTAAAGCGACTATTTTTATTACTGGTGAATCCGGTACAGGTAAAGAAGTGTGTGCAGAGGCCGTTCATGCTGCAAGTAAGCGCTATGAAGGCCCTTTTATTGCGATAAACTGCGCGGCAATACCAAAAGACTTAATAGAAAGTGAGCTGTTTGGTCATGTTAAAGGTGCATTTACTGGTGCTTCCGTTGATCGAAAAGGTGCAGCAGAACAGGCCGATGGGGGTACACTTTTTTTAGACGAATTGTGTGAAATGGATTTGGATTTACAGACCAAACTATTACGTTTTATTCAAACAGGTACATTTCAAAAAGTAGGCTCTTCTAAAATGAGCCGAGTAGATGTTCGTTTTGTTTGTGCGACGAATAGAGATCCGTGGCTTGAAGTCCAAGAAGGGCGGTTTCGTGAAGACCTTTATTATCGACTTCATGTTATCCCACTGACTTTGCCACCGTTGCGTGATCGTGGCAATGATATTATAGAGATTGCCCACTCTATTCTTGGCCATTTTTCAAATGAAGAAGGACGTGAATTTATTACTTTTAGTCCAGAAGTCACTGAAAGGTTTTTGCATTATGATTGGCCTGGTAATGTCCGTCAGTTACAAAATGTCATTAGAAACGTAGTGGTATTAAATAGAGGTAAAGAAGTCGAACTATCGATGCTTCCACCACCATTGTCCATTGAGCCTAAGATTGGTTCAAATATTGCATCAGTAGAAGACATAAGTAGTGATCTGGCTGCGCATAATAATACGGAAAGTGTGTTTTATAGTCTTAGTGGGGATAGTCGTGATGGCATTGTTCCATTGTGGCAATCAGAAAAGAAGATCATTGAATCTGCAATTGTTCTATGTGATGGAAATATACCGCAGGCAGCTAAATGCTTAGAGGTCAGCCCATCAACGTTATATAGAAAATTACAATCATGGAATAAAAAATAACAGAGGACGCTACTGTGAGTCAGTATATAAATCAAATAGCGGTGAATCAATTAGTCCAAGAAGTTGGAGGTGAGAATGTTCCTTTTCTTTTTGGTATTTTTTGCGACGAATTAGATGAGTTTATTGATACGCTTACTACTCAGCCTGAAATTGAGAAGGTAAGAGAGATAAGTCACTGCTTAAAAAGCAGCGCAGGTAGCTTTGGTGCTGATAAGCTGGCAATGATGGCTATTCATATTGAAGAGAAAGCAAAGACAGAGCAAAAAGAGTGGATCGAGCGCAATATCTCCGAATTTGTCAATATTGCGCGTGGAACTGAATTGGCTTATCGTGAATTATTAATGAAACAAGCGTATTAATCCAATAAGTTGATTATGGCTTGTTTTAGTTTATCTCTATCGTGTCGCCAGTCATGATTCAGCGACGCTAAATCTGTGGTTTTACAATCGTATTCTTGTTGTAATTCCACTAGTTCTTTATCGGTTAAGATGACGTCCACTTTTCTTCCTAAACAAGCACGCTCACACCATTCAAGCATCATCTTGTGATCCATTTTTCCTGCTGGACCAAACTCTTTTGATAAGTTGTCAATAAAGACGACCTTCGCGGTATTATTTTCTCCAATAGCTTTGCCTAATCCAGTCAACAGCAGTGGTGGCATGATACTGGTTAAGAAACTTCCAGGACCTAATAAAATTAAATCAGCTTTTTTCACCGCCTCAATGGCTTCGAATGTAGCAGGAACTTCTGGGTCTAAAAAAAGACGTAAAGGAAGTTCACTCATCTCATCAATATTGGTTTCACCAGATATTTTACGTAAATCAGCCGTTAATGCGCCTAAATCAGACGGGTGTTCAGACATTGGGATTATTTGTGTTTCTACTTTTAGCATGTCACGAATAAGATTGATGGCATCTAAAGGGCGAACGCTAAGGTTATCTAATGCGGTGAGCATTAAATTTCCAAGATTATGACCGTGTAATTCACCTTGTCCTTTAAAGCGGTATTCAAACATCATTGAGCTGATAGATGGGTCAGTAATTAGCTGATTTATACAGTTACGGGTATCTCCCCATGCAATACCCCCTTGGCACTCTCTAATTCGGCCTGTTGAGCCACCATTATCAGTGGTGGCAACGATTCCCGTAGCATTTTTACCAAAATCACTTAATGCAGCAAGTACACGGCCTAAGCCATGTCCGCCTCCGATAGCAACAATTTGATGTTCATTCATAACATTTACTTTATTCGAATTAGTATTACTTTCAGTGTCGTGGATCTAGAAAGTGAGAACAAGCAATCATTATGTAAATGCTGAATTAATCACAGTTTGAAGACTGAATAAGCGCATAAAAATAACATTAATCAAACAAAATAGAGAAATTTCGAAGAAATATGAAAAAAATTGGAAAACCACAGAAATATTGAGTATTTTAATAAGAGCGCCAACTTAATCATTAGCGATGGGGTAATCTATTGTCGATTAGGTTTGGTTGCCATAACTCCGAGCTCAAGCTGCTAAGTTGTTTTTAAGAAGCACTCAATATGTAGCGTGAGCCAGTGACAATTCGGTCACAAGGGTTTGTTTGGAAATGAACAAGCCTCCCGTGTTTGGAAAGGTGTTCCGTGGCGAAACAATTCGAAGATAATTTTAATCGTAAGTTTTATTACTTACGGTTGTCGATTACAGACGTCTGTAATTTTAAATGTACTTATTGCTTACCTGATGGTTATCGACCAGAAAATGGCAAGCGAGAGTCCTTCCTTGAGCTTGATGAAATCAAACGTACGGTGAGTGCGTTTGCCCGTTGTGGTACGTCAAAAGTACGTATTACAGGCGGAGAACCAAGCCTGCGTAAAGATTTTACTGAAATCATTCGTACCGTAGCGTCACAGCCAGGCATAACCAAAGTCGCCACTACGACTAATGGTTACCGTATGGAAAAGCATGTTGCTGAATGGCGAGAAGCAGGCCTTACGGATATTAATGTTAGTGTTGATAGTTTAAATCCCAATATGTTTTATCAGATCACAGGTGAAAATAAATTTGCCGACGTTATGGCTGGTATTGATAAGGCAATCGAAGTGGGCTTTAAGCAGGTAAAAGTGAATACTGTTCTACTTAAAGATCTTAATAGCACCGAATTACCTCTATTTTTAAAGTGGATTCAAACTCGCCCAATTCAATTACGTTTTATTGAATTGATGCAAACGGGTGAAATGAACGATCTATTTAAAAATCATCATCAGTCTGGTGTGTCTATTCGTAATCATTTAATTGCTAATAATTGGATATTGAAGCCACGCGGTGAAAGTGATGGCCCAGCTCAAGTCTTTACTCATCCTGATTATATGGGCGAGATTGGTTTGATCATGCCGTATGAAAAAGATTTTTGCCAAAGCTGTAACCGACTACGTGTATCAGCAAAAGGCAAATTACATATGTGCTTGTTTGGTGATTATGGCGTCGATTTACGTGAATTACTGCAAGAAGATACACAACAAGATGAGTTGATCCAACGTATTCAAACTCAGCTAGATAATAAGGCGGAAGGCCACTTTTTACATGATGGCCACGCTGGAATGACCCCACACTTAGCCTCTATTGGCGGATAATAAAGAAGAATTATGTCAAATTTTACTCATATTAATGCCTCTGGTGAGGCGAACATGGTTGATGTTTCAGCTAAGCAAGAAACAGTACGAGAAGCGCGCGCCGAAGCATTTGTTCATATGGCTCCAGAAACGTTAAAACTGATTGTTTCAGGCTCTCACCATAAAGGTGATGTGTTTGCGACAGCTCGTATTGCTGGTATTCAAGCAGCTAAAAAAACGTGGGATCTTATTCCACTGTGCCACCCATTACTGCTAACTAAAGTTGAAGTTCAGCTTGAAGCGATTGAAGCAGAAAACATGGTTCGTATTGAATCTGTGTGTAAATTAGCGGGTAAAACAGGCGTTGAGATGGAAGCATTAACAGCGGCATCGGTTGCGGCATTAACCATCTATGATATGTGTAAAGCGGTTCAAAAAGACATGGTTATTGGTCAGGTTCGTTTATTAGAAAAGACGGGCGGTAAATCTGGACATTTTAAGGCAGACGCATGATTACAGTATTATTTTTCGCACAAACAAAAGAGTTAGTAGGTACTGACAAACTTGAGTTAACAGGCGATTACGCAACTGCCGAAGAGATCCGTGAAGAGTTAAGTAAAAAAGAAGGCAAATGGGATTTAGCACTAGAGAAAGGCAAATTACTGGTTGCTATTAATCAAACGATTTCAAGTTTAGATTCAGCAGTTGCTGACGGTGATGAGGTTGCTTTCTTCCCACCAGTGACAGGTGGTTAATATGATTTCAGTTCAAGAGCATGATTTTAATGTTGGAGATGAATATCAATTATTAGCAGAAGGAACCGCTGCGGGTGCAGTGGTTACTTTTATTGGTAAAGTTCGAGACATGAACCTTGGCGATGATGTGACAGGGCTGTCTCTAGAGCATTACCCAGGAATGACCGAAAAGTCTCTTAACGATATTGTTGCACAAGCCAAAGCACGTTGGCCATTACTTAAAGTGAAAGTGATTCACCGAGTAGGGGACTTAGAACTTGGTGATCAAATCGTCTTTGTTGGTGTATCAAGTGCCCATCGTGGTGCTGCGTTTGATTCGTGTGAATTCATTATGGATTACTTAAAAACCAATGCACCGTTCTGGAAAAAAGAACGAACAACTAAAGAGGTGCGTTGGGTTGAATCAAGAGATACAGATAAATCAGCGGCGCAACGCTGGGAAAAGTAATTCCTTAATAGTAAAAGAATAAAGAATAAAGAATAAAGAATAAAAAAGGGAAGAGAGCATATGCTTTCTTCCCTTTTTCTATTTAGATTGAGCGAGTGACAGTTTGTTATTTATTATAAATACCAAATTGCTCCATCGCATAAGCAACACGTGCTTCTGGGGTTGGGTAAGGGACGGTTTCTTCCAAGCTCTCAATATGTTTTAAGCGAGGCAGTAGCCCTGTACCATTCGCTATTTGAATCGCTAAACCTGGACGAGCATTAAGTTCAAGCACCATTGGTCCATACACTTTATCTAAAACCATATCCGTTCCCATATAGCCTAAGCCTGTCATTTCCCATGCACTTGATGCAAGAGTTAGCAGTTTATGCCAATGTGGAACCTCTAAGGTACTTAATAGCTTGCCAGTATCAGGGTGCTTTTCAACAGGTAAGTCAAACTGTACAGCACGTACAGCTTTACCTGTACCAATATCAATCCCTACACCAACCGCACCTTGGTGCAAGTTAGCTTTACCATCAGAGTCAGTGGTTGATAAACGCATCATCGCCATGACAGGGTAGCCTTTAAATACAATAATTCGTACATCGGGCACGCCTTCGTAACTGAAGCCATCAAACACATCATCAAATTGGATCAAGTTTTCAATCATTGCCACATCATTTTTTCCACCAAGGGAGAAAAGACCTGCCAATGTATTGGTAATGTGACGTTCCACATCTTGTTTATTTGCTTCTGCGCCAGAAGGTTTGTAATACACACCATCTTTATGAGAAGTAATAACTAAAATACCTTTACCGCCACTGCCTTGGGCTGGTTTGATAACAAACCCAGGCCAATCTTTAACGATATCGTGAATGTTTTTTACTTCAGCTTGGCTGTCTATCACCCCAATAAGCTTAGGTACCGTAGCCCCAGCTTTTTCGGCAATAATCTTAGTTTTTAATTTATCATCAACTAATGGGTATTTACTGCGGTCATTGTAACGGCCAATGTAGCTGCCGTTACGCTGATTCATTCCCATTATCCCTTTCGCTTTTAGTTTTGACGGAGACGTAAATCTACTAAACATAAGTTAGTCCTCCGCTAAAGGCTTAAAGCGGCGAAGCTCACTTAAACGGTAGCCCGTGTAGTTACCAAGCATTAGGATAACCGCTAGGATAATTAGCTGAACACCAATAAAGTTAAACGTTAAATGCTGTACAAATGGGTTTGTCATTGCGATATAAATCAAGATTGCAGTTAATAATGAACCACCACCTTGTGTCGCCACTTCTTTCCAACCTTCTTCTTCCCAAAGGATAGACATACGTTCAACCGTCCAAGATAGAATAATCATAGGGAAGAAAGTAATACTTAACCCAGCGGTTAAACCAATCTTAAAGGCAACAATCGTGAAGATTGAGATGATCATAATGACGGTGATTATCACCGCGGAGATCCTTGCTACCAGAAGTAGGTTGAGTTTAGATAAGTAACTACGAATAACCAAACCAGTACCAACAATCAGTAAGAAACCGACAATACCAGTGACTAGTTGAGTTTGTACAAAAGCAACAGCAATAAGTACTGGCATGAAAGTACCAGAGGTTTTTAAGCCGACAATAACTCGTAAGAAAACAACCATTAACGCACCAATAGGAATAAGCATGATGGTTTTAAACATCGATTGCTCTTCAAGAGGTAAGCTATGGATAGAGAAGTTTAATAAGTTATCTGCTTCTACTTTTTTCTCGGTTGCCGCTGTTGGTGATATTTCTTGTGCAATCATTGAGAAGTTAATTTGGCTGTTTTTACCGCCAACAACATCTAATAGAGAGACATTGGTTTCATCCCAAAGCAGTAAGTTCGTAGGTTGGCCTTGCTCACCCGTCTCAGGATTGAATAGTTGCCACTTTTCACCATTCCATACTTCAACCATGTGTTGTACAGATTGGCGACGACGCCCATCTTCTAACCAAAGAGCGCCTACGATTTTATTATGAATCGCTTCATAGCTTAATAATTTAGAAACGGCTTGGACTTTGGTTAAGTCATTTAGAAGTAAAGAGGCATTTTGATTATCAGGATCATTAAATTGCTTAATTAGTTCACGAGTTAGTGTAATGTCATCAGAAGAACGAGCTCTTGCTTGATCTAATAATGAGATAGCTGCAGCTTCGTGTGGACCCTCAAAAGTAACCGCTTCTGGTTTTTCTGATTTCGGTGGCTCAATGGTCGCTTCTGCGAATGGGTCAACTAAAATTTGAGTCTTATAATAAAGGGTTTGTGGCCCGTCGGCTTGGCGAATAGTCCATTCGGCACGGCGTCCATGCTCTGTTGTTAAATAAGCAATACCATAGCCTGGAGAAGATGCACTCTCATCGACAATAGTAAAGCCGGCTTGGTTTTGCGGGGCAGCCATAGATACTTTTACTGGTTTATTGACTGCATCAAATTGAATTCGGGCTTCTACATCCCAAACTTGGCTTCTTTCACCGGGTGTCCAAGGTACTCCGTATGAGTCATGGCGTAACCAACTTAATGTAAGCCCCGCGATAATTAATAGCGAAATAAGAAAATAAAAAGGCACTCTTGATGGCATAACGTCCTCGTTGTAATAGCATATCGAAAAGATAATTATAATTGTAATTCAAGCGGCAAATTATGCTACTAACATATTGAATAAATTACCGCTTATTTGAGGTAGGAGCTATTTTTTGCTTTGAACAAACTCTTTACTGACGTCAATAACAGCAATATCTTGAATAAACTCACGACCAAGTAAAACAGAATGAGTCATGTGAGAGCGGTCGGCAAGCGTAAACTGAACTTTTTCATGGATTGCCCCAAGTTTGATCCAAAGCTCAACAACCGGACGGCGTTCCATTTCTTCTGTGGTTGATTGGCGAATTTTAACGTTACGAATCACCGGTGCAGTGATCCACTCTAGTTTTCCATCTGCTTGCGCATCTTGGTTGATTAGATGGAATCGTACCCATTGAGTACCATTTCGTTCAAATTCTTGAAGATCAACGGCATTAAGAGAAGAGGTTGTCGCCCCTGTATCAATACGAGCAGTAAATTGCTGCTTAATATCAGCAATTTCAACATTTTCAATTGCACCTAAAATTAAGGTGTCTTTCAATGATTGAGTTTGCATAGAAATAGGTACAGGCGCTAGGCGAGCTTTTTTAGAGGTAGCTTGCTTGATGCTTGCTTGTATTTTGGTTTGTTCAGAACGAACTATTGATAGCTCTTCTGATACGTTCGACAGTTCTTTCTCTAATGTCGAAATGTAGTCATTTTGCGTCTCAATCTTTGTTTCCATACCATCTAAACGAGTGTTTAGATTGGTTTCCATAGACTTAATGGCTGCAACTGTTTCTGTATTATCTGAAGCAACTGGTGCTGCTTGTTGGGTTAGAGCACAGCCTGAAAGGCTTAAAATAGCAACCAGTGGTAAAATTCGTTGGATCATTTGATGTTCCGTTGAGTTAAATTAACATAGAGATAATAACGATAATAAATAGAGGCGAATAGCCCCTAAATGTTAGCGTTTAGTCAGGTTTTTTTGCAATTAAGATCGCACGCTTAGGAGCAGGGTGGCCTTCAATTGTTTTTGTTGAGTCATTTGGGTCTAGATATTCAGGTAATGAATTGTGTTTCATCCATTCTGTTGAACGCTGCTCGCCAGTAGTTGTGACACATTCATCTACAATTTTCACATCAACAAAGCCAACGCTTTCAAGCCAGACTTTTAATGCCCGAGCCGATGGGAAGAAATAAACATTACGCATTTGCGCATAACGATCGACTGGCATTAATACCGCGTTTTCATCACCATCAATAACCAGTGTTTCTAATACTAATTCACCACCAGCAACTAATTGGTTTTTTAATTGAATTAGATGATCTAATGGAGAACGACGGTGATAAAGAACGCCCATACTAAATACAGTATCAAACGCATTTAATTCAGGAAGTTGTTCAATCCCTAATGGTAATAGGTGAGCACGTTGGTCATTACCCATTAACTTACGGATAGCTTCAAATTGAATTAAAAATAGATGCGATGGATCGATACCTACGCATAGGCGAGCTTCTTCACCAAGCATACGCCACATATGATATCCGTTACCACAACCAACATCTAACACTGAGCGATTTTTTAGTGGTGTAATGTGAGGCAGTAAACGATCCCACTTCCAGTCTGAGTGCCACTCGGTATCAATGTGGATATCGTGAACTGTAAAAGGCCCTTTACGCCAAGGGTGAAAAGCTTGTAATAAGTTTTCTAATTTTTTACGCTGTCCATCAGCTAAAGGCGTGTTATTTGATAACGTTACTGACGTTTTTAAATCAATGTTATCCGCACATCCTTCAGGGATTTTTTTAAGTGCTTTTGTCCAGCGCTCAATATCACCATGCTCTGCATTTTGCCAATCAGTTAATTGCTGAGGAAGTGTATTCAACCACGGTTGAAGGATAGTATCTTGAGATATAAGAGTATAAAAATTAGCAAAATTAATCATTGAAGTATCTTAAATTAATAAATAAGTAAAAAAATAAAGGCAATATTTTGATTATTTTATGGCAAACATAGAGCCGAAATTGAAGCATTGGAACCAAACTTCCGCACTCTTAAAGCCAATATCATTAAAGCGCTGTTTATGAGTTTCAATGGTATCTGGCAGCATGACATGTTCGATAGCACTGCGTTTTTGGCTGATCTCTAGTTCACTGTAGCCATTTGCACGTTTGAAATCATGGTGCAAGTCGATAAGTAACTCGTTCGCGCTTTCATCTTCAAATATGTATTTCTCAGATAAGATAAGAATACCGCCAGGACGTAAACCTGCATAAATTTTTTCAAGTAAAGCACGGCGATCGATTGGCGCTAAAAACTGTAAGGTGAAGTTAAGAACGACAACAGATGCATCTTGAATATCAACATCTCGAATATCTGCTTCAATAATAGTCACTGGTGTGTCAGAGCGATAGGCATTAATAAGTAAACGACAACGTTCAACCATGGCTGAAGAGTTATCAACTCCAATAATTTGGCAGCCTTCTTGATTAATATGACGGCGCATAGAAAGTGTTGCCGCCCCTAATGAACACCCTAAATCGTACACATTTGAATGAGGTTTCGCATAACGTTCAGCAAGCATTCCAATCGCGGAAATAATGTTACTATAGCCCGGGATTGAACGTTGGATCATATCTGGAAAAACTTCAGCAACACGTTCATCAAACGTGAAGTCACCAATTTTATCAATTGGGGCGGAAAATATTGTATCAGGATTAGCCATGGGGTTCTCACAAAGGCAGTTTTTACATCCATACTTACATCATATAATTCTAGGTAAATATTGGTGTACTACTTACCTAGAATGGCATTTTCTGCGCGCTCCTGCGCATTTAGGTCGCTATTGTAGTTAATTCTTATCTTAATGTCTTTAGGGCTGTGAACATTGAAAGTGAACTTTTTTTTCACCTTGCTATGTCGTTAAAGGGATTTTCCTTTATAATGCTGCTATATTTTTGCGTTTCGCTTATTAATTCAGCAAGGTAGCTGTTTTATTCGTCATTTTAGCAAGCGTAAATCGGTTTATGAAAAATGCAGTGAGTCTTTTTACTGCATTTACTATTGATATATATATTAGATTGGGAAAATCATCATGCGCACCCATTACTGTGGTAACCTGAACAAGTCCCTTGCAGGGCAAACTGTAGAACTTTGCGGCTGGGTAAACCGTCGCCGTGATTTAGGCGGTCTTATCTTTATTGATATGCGAGATCGTGAAGGTATCGTTCAGGTAGTTGTTGACCCAGATATGAAAGATATCTTTTCAATCGCTAACCAACTGCGTAATGAGTTCTGTATCAAATTTACTGGTGAAGTACGTGTTCGTCCAGACAGCCAAGTAAATAAAGACATGGCTACGGGTGAAGTTGAACTTTACGCGACAGGTCTTGAGATCATCAACCGTTCAGAAGCGCTTCCACTGGATTTCAACCAAACGAACTCAGAAGAACAACGCCTGAAGTACCGTTACATTGATCTACGTCGTCCAGAAATGAGTGACCGCATCAAGTTACGTGCACGTGCATCTAGCTTCGTTCGTCGTTTCTTAGATGAGAACTTGTTCTTAGATATCGAAACACCAGTACTAACAAAAGCAACACCAGAAGGTGCTCGTGATTACCTAGTACCAAGCCGTGTTCATAAAGGCAGCTTCTACGCACTTCCACAATCACCACAGTTGTTTAAGCAACTTCTGATGATGTCTGGTTTTGACCGTTATTACCAAATCGTTAAATGTTTCCGTGATGAAGATTTACGTGCTGACCGTCAACCTGAATTTACCCAAATCGATATCGAAACGTCTTTCTTATCATCGACTCAAGTTCGTGAAATCACAGAGCGTCTAGTTCATGATATGTGGAAAGAGCTATTAGATGTTGAGCTTGGTCAATTCCCAATCATGCCATTCTCTGAAGCGATCCGTCGTTTTGGTTCTGATAAGCCAGATCTACGTAACCCATTAGAGTTAGTGGACGTTGCTGATCTTCTTAAAGAAGTTGAATTCCAAGTATTCTCTGGCCCTGCTAACGATGAAAAAGGCCGTGTAGCGGTTATTCGTGTTCCTGGTGGCGCATCGCTTTCTCGTAAGCAAATTGATGAATACGGTAAGTTCGTAGGCATCTACGGTGCGAAAGGTCTAGCTTGGATGAAAGTGAACGATCGTGCTGCTGGCTTTGAAGGTGTTCAATCACCTGTTGCTAAGTTCCTAAGCGAAGATATCGTAAATAGTATTTTAGAGCGTACTGAAGCTGAAACTGGCGACATCATTCTATTTGGTGCTGATAAAGCAGGCATCGTTGCAGAAGCAATGGGCGCTTTACGTATTAAATTAGGTGATGATCTTGAGCTTACAGATAAGAAAGCTTGGGCTCCACTTTGGGTTATCGATTTCCCAATGTTTGAAGAAGATGGCGAAGGTAACTTGCACGCAATGCATCACCCATTCACCTCTCCTTTAGGTGTTACCGCTGAAGAGCTTAAAGCAAACCCAGCAGCCGCTAATTCTGATGCGTACGACATGGTTATCAATGGCTATGAAGTGGGTGGTGGTTCTGTTCGTATCCACAATGCTGAAATGCAAACTGCAGTATTTGGCATTCTAGGTATTGAAGAGAAAGAGCAACAAGAGAAATTTGGTTTCTTACTTGAAGCGCTTAAATACGGTACGCCGCCACATGCAGGTCTTGCATTCGGTCTTGACCGTTTAGCTATGCTTCTTTGTGGAACTGAAAACATCCGTGATGTTATCGCATTCCCGAAAACAACAGCAGCAGCGTGTCTACTAACGAACGCACCAAGTCTTGCAAATCCTGAGTCTCTTACTGAGCTATCGATTGCAGTAAAACTTGCTGAGAAAAAAGACGCTTAATTAAGTTTTCTTTATTCTTAAAAATGCCCGTATTATGCGGGCATTTTTGTATCTGCTCTATTTAAAACGAGACAAGCAAGTGCTAGTAATACCTTGAGTTTATGGGCATACCTCGCTAATATACATGTATAAATAATCAGTGGTTTTACTATGTCTATCATTTTAGGGATCGATCCAGGCTCTCGCATTACTGGCTACGGTGTTATTCGTCAAAATGGCCGACACCTGCAATATTTAGGTAGCGGTTGTATCCGTATGTCAGAAAAAGAACTTCCTGGTCGTTTAAAACAAATATACGCAGGTGTTTCTGAAATTATTACCCAGTTTCAGCCTGATGTATTCGCTATCGAACAAGTTTTTATGTCTAAAAATGCCGACTCAGCCTTAAAGTTAGGCCAAGCGAGAGGCAGTGCAATTGTTGCCGCAGTAAATGCAGATTTACCGGTTTATGAATATGCAGCAAGATTAATTAAGCAAGCAGTAACAGGAACGGGTGGTGCAGATAAAGCACAAGTTCAACATATGGTAATGAGCATGCTAAAACTGCCAGCAAAACCACAAGCTGATGCCGCCGATGGGCTAGGGGTTGCTATTTGTCATGCGAATACTAATAAAACCTTAATAGCCTTGGCAGGCAAAGCAACGAGTGCTCGACGTGGGAGATATCGCTAGAGTCTGTCAAATTCTCATTTCTTTTACTGGATATCTATCCAGTTCTTTATTACTATTCAATGTAGTTAATTTATTTTAAAGAGTATCTATTGTGATCGGACGCCTTCGTGGAAATTTATTAGAAAAACAACCACCAGAATTATTAATTGAAGTAAGTGGTATTGGCTATGAAGTCCAAATGCCAATGAGTTGTTTTTATGAGTTACCTGAGATTGGCACCGAAGCGATCATCTATATTCACTATGTAGTCCGTGAAGATGCTCAATTGTTATATGGTTTTAATACAAAAAAAGAACGAGCTTTATTTAGAGAAGTTATTAAAGCGAATGGCGTTGGTCCTAAACTTGGCCTTGCTATTCTATCTGGAATGACAGCATCCCAATTTGTACAAAGTGTCGAGCGTGAAGATATTTCGACATTAGTGAAATTACCTGGTGTTGGAAAGAAAACAGCAGAGCGTTTAGTGGTTGAAATGAAAGACCGTTTGAAAGGGTGGGGTGCTGGTGATTTATTTAATCCAGCAACTGATGCTGCGCCAATGGACGATGGTTCTAATCTAATTTCTTCTCCTCAAAGTGCACAAGATGAAGCCGTAAGTGCATTGATATCTCTTGGTTATAAGCCAGTACAAGCATCTAAAATTGTTTCTCAAATAGCTAAACCTGATATGACAAGCGAAGCATTAATTCGTGAATCATTGAAGTCGATGATCTAATTATTTTCATTATTCTTTACTACTATTTATTTATTGAATCGCTGAGTGCCATTTTATGATTGAAGCTGATCGCCTTATTGCTGCTGATAACCCTGTTTTTCGTGAAGAAGAAGTCATCGATCGAGCGATACGTCCGAAGAAATTAGAAGACTATCGAGGTCAAGACCATGTTCGTAGCCAGATGGAAATTTTCATTAAAGCAGCACAAATGCGTAATGAACCACTCGATCATTTACTTATTTTTGGTCCTCCAGGCTTAGGTAAGACAACATTAGCGAATATCGTTGCTAATGAAATGGAAGTGAATATTCGTACGACTTCAGGCCCTGTTCTTGAAAAAGCAGGAGACTTAGCTGCGCTTCTAACAAATCTAGAAGAAAATGATATTTTATTTATTGATGAGATCCACCGGTTAAGCCCTGTGGTTGAAGAAATACTCTATCCGGCAATGGAAGATTACCAATTAGATATTATGATTGGTGAAGGTCCTGCAGCACGTTCTATTAAAATTGACTTACCCCCTTTTACTTTAATTGGTGCAACCACCAGAGCGGGATCATTAACGTCACCATTACGTGATCGTTTTGGTATTGTTCAACGTTTAGAGTATTACAAAGTCGACGATCTTCAATATATTGTTCAGCGTAGTGCTGATTGCTTGAATTTATCTATGGAATCTGAAGGTGCTCTTGAAGTTGCCCGTCGTGCTCGTGGTACACCACGTATTGCCAATCGATTGTTACGTCGAGTACGAGATTATGCAGATGTAATGAGTGATAGCCATATCTCTTCAGATATTGCAGACAAAGCATTGAATATGCTTGATGTAGATGTTCGAGGTTTTGACTATATGGACAGAAAGTTACTTTTAGCCATTATGGAAAAATTTGATGGTGGTCCTGTTGGTCTTGATAATATTGCGGCAGCTATTGGCGAAGAGAGAGATACGATTGAAGATGTCATTGAACCTTACCTAATTCAACAAGGATATCTGCAAAGAACACCAAGAGGGAGAATCGTCTCTGATCGTGCATACCTCCATTTTGGAATTGATAAGCCAGATAAATAGACTGGCTTTGACTATTCATATGTTGTAATACTCTATTAATACAAAACTCAGTATGATGGAAGCGGGTGATCAAAATCATCCGCTTTTTCGTATAAGAAATGTGGAAAGTGTGAAAAATAGTCAGTTATGTAAATTTTGATGTAATTAACTTACAAAAAATGGACAAACCTTTTGAAAGAAATCATTTTTACTATTAATATTAGCAGGTTCTATATTAGGTTAAGCTTAACATTAAGCTAACGTTTTTTACACAATCACGTAACACTTTATGGTTATTAATACGGTTACAAATATTAAAGCCATATAAAAGTATTACGCTCACCCAAAAGTGTGGAAGCACTGTGTCATTCAGCCTGACACAAAGGAGTTCTCATGATCACTGATGTAGTGGAGTTATCGCGATTGCAGTTTGCAATGACAGCGATGTATCACTTCCTATTCGTTCCCCTGACTTTAGGTATGGCCTTCTTACTGGCTATCATGGAGTCTTTATATGTAATGACAGACAAACAAATCTATAAGGACATGACAAAGTTCTGGGGTAAATTGTTTGGTATTAACTTTGCGTTAGGTGTCGCTACAGGCCTAACCATGGAGTTCCAGTTTGGTACTAACTGGGCTTATTATTCTCACTATGTTGGTGATATCTTCGGTGCACCTCTTGCCATCGAAGCGTTAATGGCCTTTTTCTTAGAATCTACTTTTGTGGGTTTATTCTTCTTTGGTTGGGATCGTTTATCAAAACGTCAGCACCTTACAGTAACGTGGTTAGTTGCTTTAGGTTCTAACTTCTCAGCGCTTTGGATTCTAGTGGCTAATGGTTGGATGCAAAACCCAGTAGGTGCGGAATTTAACTTTGAAACAATGCGTATGGAAATGGTGAGCTTCGCTGAAGTTGTACTAAATCCGGTAGCACAAGTTAAATTCGTACATACGGTAGCTTCGGGTTATACCTGTGGTGCAATGTTTGTTCTTGGTGTGAGTTCTTACTACCTACTTAAAGGTCGTGATATTGCATTTGCACGTCGTTCATTTGCTATTGCAGCTTCTTTTGGTATGGCATCAATTTTATCTGTAATGGTACTTGGTGATGAATCTGGCTATGAGCTAGGTGAAGTTCAACAAGTGAAACTTGCAGCGATTGAAGCAGAATGGCACACAGAAGAAGCACCTGCAGCATTTACTGTTATTGGTTTACCAAATCAAGAAACAATGGAAACGGATTACGCAATTAAGATCCCATATGTTATGGGTATTATTGCGACACGTTCATTAGATAAGCAGGTAACTGGTTTACGCGATCTTAAAGACCAACACGAACTTCGTATTCGTAACGGTATGGTTGCATACGGTTTACTTGAAAAACTACGTAATGGTGAGAAAACACCAGAAAACATCGCTGCGTTTGATGACGTTAAGCATGACTTAGGCTATGGCCTATTGCTGAAACGTTATACTGACAAAGTAGTTGATGCGTCTGAAGAGCAAATTAAAGCCGCTGCGGATGATTCAATTCCAACAGTATGGCCGTTGTTCTTCTCATTCCGTATCATGGTTGCGTGTGGTGTAGCTATGCTACTTATCTTTGGTTTTGCTTTTGTTCAGACTTGTCGTCAAAAGATTGGTCAAAAACAATGGCTACTTAAAGCAGCGCTATTTGGTATGCCACTACCATGGATTGCGATTGAAGCAGGTTGGTTCGTTGCAGAATATGGTCGTCAACCATGGGCTGTTGGTGAAATCTTACCAGTTCACGTAGCAGCATCAGCATTGACAGCAACAGAGATCTTAATCTCAATGGCTGCAATCATTGGCTTATACACGATATTCTTGATTGCTGAAGTTTACCTAATGGTGAAATTCGCACGCAAAGGTCCAAGCAGCCTAAAAACAGGTCGCTACCACTTTGAGCAAGACGGTCAAGATTCAGAAGCGAAATTAACTCGCCAAGTAGAAGCATAAAAACGGAGATTTGAGCAATGTTTGATTATGAAGTATTGCGATTTGTTTGGTGGGCATTAATCGGTGTATTATTGATTGGCTTCGCTGTAACAGATGGTTTCGATATGGGTGTTGGTGCACTAGTACCTGTTATCGGAAAAACAGATTCAGAACGTCGAGTTATGATTAACTCAATTGCCCCACACTGGGATGGTAACCAAGTATGGTTAATCA
Source organism: Aliivibrio sp. A6 (assembly GCF_028765505.1). Classification (NCBI taxonomy): domain Bacteria; kingdom Pseudomonadati; phylum Pseudomonadota; class Gammaproteobacteria; order Vibrionales; family Vibrionaceae; genus Aliivibrio; species Aliivibrio sp. A6. The sequence continues at coordinate 51,370 of NZ_JARACR010000019.1, forward strand.
CTGCCGGTGGTGCATTATTTGCTGCATGGCCATTAGTATATGCTGCGTCATTCTCAGGTTTTTACCTAGCAATGATCCTAACATTAGCAGCATTATGGTTTCGTCCAGTAGGGTTTGATTACCGTTCTAAAATCGAAGATAAACGTTGGCGTTCAGCGTGGGATGCTGCGATCTTTATCGGTAGCTTTGTTCCACCAGTGATCTTTGGTGTTGCATTTGGTAATTTACTTCAAGGCGTACCATTTGAGTTAAACAACCTAATGATGCTGAGTTATCATGGTGGTTTCTTTGAGTTGTTAAACCCATTTGCATTGCTTTGTGGTTTAGTGAGTTCAGCAATGTTCATCACTCAAGGTGCAACATGGCTACAGATGAAAACAACAGAAGAGCTTCATACCCGTTCTCGTAATGTCGCGATGATTTGTAGTGTTGCTGTTATTGTTCTGTTTGTTATCGCTGGTTTCTGGGCTCAAAGCATCGAAGGTTATGTAATTACTACGGTTCTTGACCACAATGCAGCCTCTGATCCACTAAATAAAGAAGTGGTTCGTGAAGTCGGTGCGCTATTTAATAATTATAATGAATACCCACTACTTTGGATTGCTCCAGCACTCGCTGTGATTATGCCTATCGTTACTATTATAGCTTCTCGTGCAAATATTGGTGGTTTAGCATTCTTAAGTTCTAGCTTGACGAATGCGGGTGTTATTTTAACGTCTGGTTTCGCATTGTTCCCATTCGTAATGCCATCGAGCTTTAATCCTGATCATGGTCTAACTATGTGGGATGCGACATCAAGTGAATTGACGCTACGATTAATGACTTATGTTGCTATCGTAATGGTGCCAATTATTCTTGCTTATACCATTTGGACGTACTACAAAATGTTTGGTCGTCTTGATTCTAAATTCATTGAAGAGAACAAAACGTCTCTTTACTAAGGAGTATTTATTATGTGGTATTTCGCATGGATCCTAGGCGTGCTACTAGCATGTTCATTTGCAATCATTAATGCACTTTGGTTAGAGCATTCAGAAATGATGGACAAAGACAGTGAGTAATCTCGCTGACAAAATAGACAGCGTCCACAGTCCAATCAACAATATCGTAGTACGATTATTGTTGGTTGCAGCTGCGGTATTTCACATGGCAATGCTGATGTGGGAACCAAGGGTGTACTCTGATCAAATTGGTGGATTTAGTGGCTTATTAGCCCCAAGCTTAATTTATTCAGTGTGTACTGCATTCATTTTTGCTGTGGGTTTTATTCCTCATAAATGGATTTGGAAGCTGATATTTAGTCCGTATTTTTCAATAGTAATCTTAGGCTACTTTAGTTATTTGTATTTTTTCTAAAGTGATAAGCCGATAAAAGTTTGTCTATTGGAACAGCATACTAAGCAGTTTGTTACTTATTTAAGTATCAAACTGCTTTTTTTTTGACGATATAGCCTAAAATTCTTATTTGCTATAGTGATGCTAATAAAAAATCGGTTATAGTTAGCAACGGATTTTTCAATAAGAAAAGAGAAAAATGTAATGGATAACAACACGTTTGAATGGCCGATCACTATTTATTATGAAGACACAGACGCTGGCGGAGTTGTATATCATTCTAACTATTTAAAGTTTTTTGAACGAGCACGAACGGAATTATTGCGCCATCATGGTGTCTCTCAACAAGTACTGTTAAAGCAATCGATAGGGTTTGTTGTAAAAAGTATTAATATTGATTTCATTCAAGCTGCACGATTAGACGAACAACTCAAAGTTGAAACATCCATAACAGAATTTAAAAAAGTATCGCTAACCTTTTGTCAGTTATTGGTTAATTCTGAAGGGAAGGTATTGTGCAAAGCTACGGTTAAGGTAGCCTGTATTGAAAACTCAAAGATGAAACCAACAGCGATTCCATCATTTATACTATCGGAGATAACTTGTGACAGGTGAACTATCAATTCTTGATCTATTTCTACAAGCTAGTTTATTAGTTAAGATCGTGATGCTTATTTTATTAGGCTTGTCGGTAACATCATGGGCCATGATCTTCAAGCGCTCAAAAATTTTAGCCGTTGCTCGTATTGATGCAGAACGCTTCGAAGATAAATTCTGGTCAGGAATGGATTTGTCACAGCTGTTTAATGAAGTGAAAGTTCGTAAAGATCGAATCAGTGGTACTGAAAAAATCTTCTATTCTGGTTTTAATGAATTTGCACGCTTATCTCGAGTGAGCTCTTCATCTGAAGCAGTAATGGATGGAACATCTAGAGCTATGCGCGTTACGGTTTCGCGAGAAGTAGACGGTCTTGAAACCAACCTACCTTTTCTTGCAACTGTTGGTTCTATAACGCCATACATAGGTTTATTTGGTACCGTATGGGGTATCATGCATGCGTTTATTGCGTTAGGTGCAGTAAAGCAAGCGACACTAGCAATGGTTGCTCCAGGTATCGCTGAAGCATTGGTTGCAACAGCTATGGGGCTATTCGCTGCGATTCCAGCGGTTATTGCCTACAACAGACTTAGTGTTAAAGTGGGCAAGTTAGAGCATAACTACGCTGCTTTTATGGATGAGTTCTCAAGCATTTTACATCGTCAAGCAATGGCAAGTCAGGAGAAGTAATGTCTGGCTATCAACCAAAGAAAAGAAAATTAACGGCTGAAATTAATGTGGTTCCCTACATTGATGTCATGTTGGTGTTATTAATTATCTTTATGGTAACGGCTCCGTTTGTCACTCAAGGGGTAGATGTTGAATTACCAGAGATGAGTAACACAAAATCGGCGCAAGCGATGGCGGGTGAAGATCCTAATGCAACATTTATCATTGTTGAAATTGATAAAGATGGAAACCTTGGCTTAAGTGTTGATAATCAAGAAGTTCGTCGTCCTATGTCAATGCAAGAGATGATCACTAATGTGAAAGCAGAGCTGAGCATTAAGCCTAATTCACCCGTTGCGGTAGGTGGGGACGCTAGCACGCCTTATGCAGAGATTGTTTTAGTTCTTGATGAATTAAGCCGTGCTGGGGTGAGTAAAGTTGGATTACTTACCGATCTCAAGGAATAGAAGTGAATAATCATTAATGAAATCGGATAATAATTACACTTTTGCTATTATTGTATCTGTCGTGTTGCACTTGTTGCTCGTGGCAGCGCTTATCTTTGGCAGCGATTTTTCTCTGGATGACAAAGCAAAGCCTAATACTATCCAAGCTGTTGTGATCGATCCAAATACGATTGCAAAACAAGCGTCTCAGATCCGTCAAGAGCGAGAACGAGCGGAGCGGGCTGAGCAAGAGCGTTTAAAGCGATTAAAACAACAAGCTGCTCAGTTAGAAAAAAATCGAAAAGCGGAAGAAGATCGAATTCGAAAACTAAAAGAACAACAAGTTAAAGAGAAAAAAGCGGCTCGAGAAGCTGAAGAAGAGCGTAAAAAAGCAGTAGCAGAAGCGAAGAAACAAAAAGAGCGTGCTGTTGCTGAAGAAGTTGAACGAAAACGTAGAGCGGATGCCGCTGCAAAAGCTGAAGTTGCCAAACAGGCTAAAATTAAGGCTGATAAAGAAAAAGCCGCAAAAGAGGCTGCAAAAAAAGCGCAATTAGAAAAAGAACGCGCAGCGAAAGCTGAAGCGGATCGTAAAGCAAAAGAAAAAGCGGCGAAAGTAGAAGCAGAAAGAGTCGCAAAAGAAAAAGCAGCAGCTGCTGAAAAAGCGCGTAAAGAAAAAGAACGTGCAGCGAAAGCAGAAGCTGAGCGAAAGCAAAAAGAAGCAGCGCTAAATGATATTTTTGCAGGATTAGAAGATGAGACAGTTCAAAACTCATCAGCTAAGCAGCAACATATTGATGATGAAGTGAATCGCCATGCCGCTATTTACACTCAAATGATTCAACAGAACCTATTGGTTGATGAAACCTATGTAGGTAAAAGTTGTAGAGTAAAAATTAAGTTAGCGTCATCAGGGTTACTTTTATCTGTGACAACATTAGGGGGAGATGCTCAAGTTTGCCGTGCAGCAAAAACGGCGGTAACTAAAGTAAATGTATTCCCAATGCCAAAAGATTCAGATGTTGTTGCTAAATTAACGAATATTAACCTTACGGTTCAACCAGAATAAGGAAGCTCAAGTGCTAAAACGATGGATATTAACTCTCTTTGTTGCTTGTTTAACATTTAGCCAAGTAGCAAGAGCTGAATTAGAGTTGGTTATAACAGAAGGTATTGATTCTGCAAGGCCAATCGGAATCGTGCCGTTTAAGTGGCATGGTGAAGGTAAATTACCACAAGATATTTCTGCTATTATCTCGTCTGATTTACAGCGCAGTGGCAAATTTAGCCCTGTAGCAACTAATAAAATGCCTCAAACACCCTATAAAGATTCGGATATCAATTACGAAGCTTGGACTAAAATGGGTGTGGATGCGATTGTTACCGGTGAAGTGAAACTTAATGCTCAAGGTAAATACGAAGTTACCTATAAATTAATTGATGTCGTTCGTGGTCAATTAACGAAAGGTCAATCGAAGGCTCTTAACAGCACTGGTGAATTGGTACTGACTCAAGATCATATTCTTGTAAATAAAGTTGCAACACTATCGAAAAAACAGCTGCGTAAGTACGCACACCGAATCTCTGATGTCGTTTATGAAAAATTGACAGGTGAGAGAGGGGCATTCTTGACTCGTATTGCTTATGTTGTGGTTAATGATAAAGCACAATATCCATATCAATTACGCATTGCTGATTATGATGGTTACAACGAACGCCTGGTACTAAAATCAAAACAACCAATCATGTCACCAGCTTGGTCACCTGATGGTAAAAAATTAGCGTATGTGAGTTTTGAAAACAGAAAATCACAAGTTTTTATTATGAATATTTATACAGGTAAGAGAGAATTAATTGCTTCTTATCCGCGTCATAATGGAGCGCCACGTTTTTCACATGATGGTAAAGAATTAGCCATTGTATTGTCGAAAACAGGAAGCTTGAATATTTATATCGTGAATTTAGAGACGAAGAAAATGCGTCAAATAACTCGCGGAAGATCGAATAATACGGAACCTTTTTGGGCTCCTGATAACAAGTCTTTAATATTTACTTCAGATCGGGGTGGTAAACCTCAGATATATAGAGTAAATTTACAAGACGGTTCAACAAAACGTTTAACCTGGCAAGGCAGTCAAAATCTTGGTGGGCAGATTACTCCAGACGGTAAGTTTATTGTCATGGTGAATCGCTCAGAGACTGGATTCAATCTAGCAAAACAAGATTTAGAAACTGGTGCCGTCCAGGTCTTAACCAAGACACTACTGGATGAGTCACCTAGTATTGCGCCAAATGGCGGCATGGTGATTTACAGTTCCATTTATAGAAAACAGAATGTACTTTCGATGGTTTCTATCGATGGCCGTTTTAAAGCTCGCTTACCAGCGACTAACGGACGTGTAAGGGCACCAGCGTGGTCGCCATTTTTATAGCTACTAAATATTTAGGTAATAAGGAAAATATAATGCAACTAAATAATCTTCTTAAGAGTCTTTTAATCGCTTTGCCTGTGGTTGCTCTTTCTGCTTGTAGTTCTAGCGACAGCGCAACTGACAGTACTGCTGGCCAAGAATCAACAAATGCTGCAGAAACTCAAACAACAGGTGCTGAAGGTCAAACAGACACTGCTGTTATTACTTCTATCGAAGTAGATGAAGTTATGACTGAAGCTGAAGTTCGCGCTCAAGCAGAACAAGAGCTTCGTAAAGTACAAACAGTTTACTTCGCGTTTGATAATTCAACAATTTCTTCTGAGTACGAAGATATGCTTGCTGCACATGCTGCTTTCCTAAGCGCTGATCCAGCAATCAAAGTAACTGTTGAAGGTCATGCTGATGAGCGTGGTACTCCTGAGTATAACATCGCACTAGGCGAGCGTCGTGCTAAAGCTGTATCTAAATACCTACAAGCTCTAGGTGTTTCTGCTGACCAAATCTCTATCGTAAGCTACGGTGAAGAGAAGCCACTAGTTCTTGGTCAAACTGCTGAAGATTACGCTAAAAACCGTCGCGCAGTATTAGTATACTAATCGATAGTTTATAAGGCTGACTTATATGAAATACAGTAACCTTAAGCGAATTATTCCGCTTACGTTGCTGGCTAGTGCGGCGACCCTTGTGGTCGCCGCACCTGCTCCAGTCACAGATTTAAATGCGACTTCCAATTCTACTTCTTCTGCTCCAGCATCTTCAGCGAGCATTGAGCGTTTAGAGCGCCTGATAAAAAGCCGTAACCAAATTCAACTTCAGCTTCAGCAGCAGCTTGATGGTTTATCAGAAGAATTGTCAGAAATGCGTGGAATGGTTGAACGTAATAGCTATGAGCTTGATCAAATGCTAGAACGTCAACGTCAGCTATATATTGAAATCGATACACTGAGAACAGCAAAGCCAGTACCAGTAACAACTCCAGCAGAAGCGATTGATAGTTCTTCTGGTGCTTATGCTGCTGATACCAATGAAAACGAAGCATATCAAAATGCAGTTGATTTAATCTTAAAGAAAAAAGATTATGCTGGCGCAACCAAAGCATTCCAAGATTTTGTTGCAGCCTATCCTGATTCTGTATATAGCTCAAACGCACATTATTGGTTAGGACAGCTTTATTTTGCTCAGAAAAATGACATAGAAGCTGCAAAAAGTTTTGCAAAAGTAGTAAGTTATGCTGATTCAAATAAACGCGCAGATGCTTTATTAAAATTAGGTGAACTTGCTAAACGAAATAACAATAAAGCTGCGGCTCAAAAATATTATCAAAAAGTGATTTCTGAATATCCAGATAGCACAACAGCGAAAACAGCTGATAATCAGTTAAAATCGTTATAAATAGAAATTAAAAAGGAGCTGAAGTGCTCCTTTTTTATTGCCTCTAACTTGCTGCCAATAGCATAAGGCGTATAATATCGAGATTATTTTAAGATATTAATGAGCTGAGCAATGGGCCACATTTTAGACCACGTCGATACGGTATATCCTTTTCCTCCAAAACCTATCAAATTAAGCGCCGATGAGAAAACGCAGTACATCGCGAAAATTAAGCAGTTGCTTAGCGATAAAAATGCGGTATTAATTGCTCATTATTATACAGACCCTGAGATCCAAGCATTAGCAGAAGAGACTGGCGGCTTTGTTGGTGATTCACTTGAAATGGCTAAATTTGGTAATCGTCATGATGCGAAGACATTAGTCATTGCTGGTGTTCGTTTTATGGGTGAATCTGCAAAGATCTTAACGCCTGAAAAAACAATCTTAATGCCAACGCTAGAAGCTGAATGTTCGCTTGATCTTGGTTGTCCTGCTGATAAATTTACAGAGTTCTGTGATGCTCATCCTGATCACACCGTTGTTGTTTATGCGAATACCTCAGCAGCAGTAAAAGCACGTGCTGATTGGGTCGTAACATCAAGTATCGCACTAGAAATTGTTGAGCACCTTGATGATGAAGATAAGAAGATCATTTGGGGGCCAGATCGTCATTTAGGTTCATACATTGCGAACAAAACAGGTGCAGACATGCTGTTATGGCAGGGTGAATGTATTGTTCATGATGAGTTCTCAGCAAAAGCACTAAAAGATGCAAAAGCACTTCACCCAGATGCTGCAGTTTTAGTCCACCCAGAATCACCAGCAAGTGTGGTTGAATTGGCAGATGCGGTAGGCTCTACAAGCCAGTTAATTAAAGCCGCGAAAGAGTTACCACAGCAGAAAATGATTGTGGCAACCGATAAAGGTATCTTCTTCAAGATGCAGCAAATGGTGCCAGAAAAAGAGCTATTAGAAGCACCAACAGCCGGTGCTGGTGCAACATGCCGTAGCTGTGCTCACTGCCCGTGGATGGCAATGAACGGTCTTGTAGCGATTGAGAAGGCGCTTAATAAAGGTGGTGCCGAGCATGAGATCTTTGTTGATGAAGAAACACGTCTAAAATCACTTATCCCACTAAATCGTATGTTAGATTTTGCCGAGCAATTAAACGCAAATAAGTAATGCTTTAAGTAGTTAAATAAAAATGGCGACCAAGTTGGTCGCCATTTTTGTTATTGGGTTTTCTTTTATTCGTCGCGGCTTGCTTCAGCTTCTGCAAGTTCAAAACCACGCATGGTTAAGCCTGATAGCATCATAGGAACTGCGTTATAGATTTCTTTGAACTCATCTAAACCTTCAATGCCTTGCTCTTCTAATGTTGCTAATGCGGTTTCAGGATCAAATAGCATACTAATAGAAAGCAATACACCACCAAGTAGCGCATTATTTTCGCTCTCTTCTGGCATTAGTGTTTCCCAATCGTCACGCGTTAACTGCCAACCTTGTAATAAACCTTCAGAGAATTGACGAGTTTGTGCTGTTACAATCTCTTCATCATCAAGTTGACATGCTTTAGGCCATTGCCACTGACCAGATAAAAATGCTTCGCGATACTCATTCCATAGGTTAACTACAGCATTAGCGTACGCTTCTAAATCTTCTGCTGTGGTAAAAGGAGATATTTCTTCACCACCCCATAAAAAAGCTAACCACTCATTAGGATTGATAAGGTTTGGAGCCGCAGCCATCGCCGCAATAAAACCTTGTGTTTGTGCTTCAGTTAGCAGTTTATTTTCTAATTCAGGGTTTGAAAGAATTGCCGTAAGTGATAAAGACATAATGTTCTCATTCCATTCAAGTTTTCATTATTGTATCAAGAACTTTTAATATTGTCTGAATAGAAATTAATGCTTATCTTCTTGTATTGATAAGTTGCCTTTTTGTGAAAATAACTTACGGAATGTAACGAGTAGCGAATTAAACTGATTTCAAATCAAAAAGTAGTTGTAAGTTTACTACATTGACTCAACTTCGAGATCTAATTCTAATAACATTGTGATTAAATAGCGATAATTACTAGCTAGGCATGCTCAGCTAGTTCTATCGACTGCTACCGCATTGGTCGGGCAGTTTATTAATCTGGTTTATTATAGTTGGAGAGAGAAAGTTAATGTCTAAGAAAGGACCATTTTGTATCCGAAATGCAGCGGCGGATACATTTGCAATGGTGGTTTTTTGTTTTATTACGGGCATGTTTATTGAAATTTTAGTTTCAGGGATGACATTTGAGCAGTCATTAGCATCAAGGACTCTCTCAATACCAGTTAACATAGCAATTGCTTGGCCTTACGGAGTATTTCGTGACTTTATGTTGCGTCAAGGTGCTCGTATATCGCCGAGTAAATTTATGAAGAATATTGCAGATTTAGTGGCGTATGTGACATTTCAATCACCAGCTTATGCAATGATTTTATTGGCTGTGGGAGCAACACCAGAACAAATCATTACTGCAGTTTCAAGTAATGTTGTTGTTTCATGTGTAATGGGCGTGTTTTACGGCTACTTTTTGGATGCATGCCGTAAAGCATTTAAAGTTCCAGGTTATACGCCTCATGCGCATTAATATTTTGATTTTAAACTAACACTTAGAGCCAGCATTGATTGCTGGCTTTTTTTTATTCTGAATATTCAAAATATTGATTTAAAGATGTTATTCTTGAAGTTGCGTATTTATAAAGATTAACGGACTAATGAAAACATATTTTTTAGTAATGCTTGCCTATAGCGCAATTGGTTTTATGGGGATGTCGACAGTGTCTGCAAATTCATTGTCACACGCTCAAGACATAGAAGCGAAAACCAATCAATCCTCTCAGAAGGCTCAGCAAGGTATAGATAAAGAAGCTCAGCGCATATTAGATCTGCAAAATCAGATTGAACAAGCCAGCATTAGGTTATCTAATCAAACCGTTTATCGTGATCATTTGACTCAACTTGTTCGTTCTCAAGAAGATGAGAAGCAGCAACTCCATATTCAAATCACTCAAATAGAAGAGACGCGTCAGGGTATTGTTCCTTTGATGTACCAGATGCTTAATGAATTAGATCGCATTCTACATTCAGATTTGCCTATTCGTTTTACGGCTAGAACAGAGCGGCTTAACCAACTTCAGCTTTTAATGGGACGAGCAGACATTAGTGATGCTGAAAAATTTCGTCGGTTATTAGAAGCGTTTCAGATAGAGATGGATTATGGGTATAAAATCTCTGCCTACCAGCAAGAAATTACCCTAGAAGATGGCAGCAAAAGAGTGGTTGAACAGCTGCATATTGGCCGAATTACCTTACTTGCTCGCAGTGCGGATAAAAAGCACGTTTGGCTTTGGTTACAAGAAAAGCAGAAGTGGCATGCAGTAGAAACTGAGGTATTCGATGAAGTGAATGTGGCTTTCGATATCGCTAATAAGCACAAAATACCTCAATTATTACGTTTACCACTTTCAGTATCTGATCTCAATCAATCGCAAGTTAAGGAGAATATCTGATGCGTATTTCTTCATTACTTGTTGCATGTTTTATGTTTGTGATTGCATTACCTATTCATGCTGATGCACTTTCTCAACTAGACAATAAAGCCAAAGCAAATCAAATAGAGCAGCAAAAACAAGATAAGCTGCGTACTCAAAATATAAAACAGACTCGTGTTGAGTTAGAGCAACAATTATCTGTCTTAAAACGCTCGATTCAAGAGATAGAAAAAGAGACTGAGAGATTAAGCACTACGTTCAGCCGTAATGAAAAAGCCTTAGTTGATTTAGAAAAACAATTGCAGATTGAAACAGGTAGCCTTGGCGAAGTCTTTGGTGTGGTTCGTCAGGGAGCAGCAACGACCCAAAGTACGGTAATGACCTCTTTTATTCAACCGAGTGAAGGGGTCAGCATAGAGCCAATAAAAGCGGTAATAAATACTGATGCATTACCCTCAATAATGGTGTTATCTCAGTACATCAATACAATGGTGGCTTACATTGAGCAAAGTAAACGTATTGCCCCAGTAAATGCACAAGCGCTTCAAGGTGACGGTACTGTTGTTGAAGAATCTATACTTCGTATCGGTGATATGGGGCTACTTTCTGATGAAGGTTACATGAAGTGGGATCGTTCAAACGCTCAAGCTGAGTCGTATCTTCGTTATCCTGAAGGATCACCAACAGCCGCTAATTTTACAGTGAACTCAATGCTCATCGATGTGACTAGAGGGGCGCTGCTTACTCAATATGCTGAACAACCTACGCTGACTCAGCGTATTGAACAAGCAGGTATTGTTGGGCAAATTATTCTAGGTTTACTAGGTATTGGGCTCATTATTGCGATATATCGAGGTGTGGTATTACTTCGTTTACAGTTACAAATTACCAAGCAATTGCAACACCCAGATAAGCTAAGTGATAACCCATTAGGGCGTATTTTATCGGTATATGATAAAGAAAAGTCGCAAACAGTAGAGTCTTTAGAGTTGCGTTTACTTGAGACGATCATGGATGAACAGCAAGGGTTAGAAAAAGGGTTATCTATGCTAAAACTGTTAGCGGCTTTAGCGCCTATGTTGGGCTTGCTTGGAACGGTTACTGGGATGATCGAAACTTTCCAAGTGATTACGCAATTTGGTAATGGTGATCCAAAGGTAATGGCGGGTGGGATCTCTATGGCGTTAACAACAACTGTATTAGGGTTAGTGGCGGCAATGCCATTGTTGTTGGCTCATAATTTACTGTCTAGCCGTGCTGACAGTATTAATGCCGTTTTAGAAAAGCAGGGAGTTAGTTTGGTTGCTGCAAAAGCAGAGCTGAATAATGCTTGAGTTATTTAACCGCTATTTTCCAACCATCAGTGATTTTATGTCACAAGGTGGGGTTGTTCTATGGTGGTTGATGCTAGTGGTTTTGATGGTGTTTTTTCTGGTAATTGAACGGATTTCATTTTTATTTTTTGTCTTTCCAAAACGTAAAAAGCAGTGGTTGATGCAATGGAAAAGCCGTAATGAACGGACGTCTTGGTATGCACTTGCCAATAAAGAAGGGTTATTACAATTAGCCAATAGTCAGCTGTATCAACACCTGAGCTTAATCAAAGTATTTGTGAGTTTATGTCCTATGATAGGTTTATTAGGTACGGTAACAGGAATGATCTCCGTATTTGATATTATGGCTCAACAGGGCAGCAGTGATCCTAAGCTGATGGCATCAGGCATATCTATGGCAACCTTACCTACAATGGCTGGAATGGTGGCAGCCCTCGTTGGTTTATTTGCACACGCAAGATTATTAAAAGTCATGACACGACATGAATATCGCTTAGAACAAGCATTAAGGAGTGACGAATGCGCATAATTCGTCGAACAAAAGCCAGAGAAGATGCGAATATAGATCTCACTTCAATGTTAGATATCGTCTTTATTATGCTGATTTTTTTCATTGTTACTAGTTCGTTTGTCAGAGAATCAGGAGTAGAAGTTAACCGTCCTCAAGCCTCTCACTCTGTTGCTCAAAAAGAAGTAGGGATCTTTGTCGCTATTACTGCTAATAATCAAGTTTTTATCGATAAACGTCGTGTAGATATGGAAAGAGTAGAGGCGGTTTTGGCCTCTCTTCATCTGGATAATCCTCAAGCGAACCTTGTGATCCAAGCAGATAAACACGCCTATAATGGCACTGTCGTCTCAGTGATGGATGCCGCGAAAGGGGCGGGAATTGAAGGCATTGCATTAGCGACGGAAGCACAATAATGCTTCGTAGCCTGTTTGCATTTATGTTGGCGATAGTTCTTACACTTGCTTTGTTTAGCTTTATGGCTTGGATGACCATTCAACCTAAAAACACCATTGCAGAAAGTGAGCGTTTACAGTTTGATGTTGTGATGGCTGAGCCTGAATCGCACAGTCAACGTCGTATTCGTCAATTGCCAGAGCCTCCTAAAACTCCTAATGTGCCCGAGTTGCAATCAAGTTTGTCATCTCAGGTTGCAAAAGTGAATGCACCAGAAGAGACATCAATGCCATCAATAGAGTTGGGCGAGGTTGGATTGAATGTTGCGGTTTCTTTACCTTCATTTGAGGGCTTAGGACAAAATCAGCAAGCGATGCCACTCTACCGAGTTGAGCCAAAATACCCATCACGAGCACTAAAACGCAAAATGGAAGGGTATGTTATTTTACGTTTTACCATTGATGAACAAGGTAGGCCAACGGACATCGAAAGCATTGAAGCAGAGCCTAGTCGTATGTTTGTTCGACCTGCAATTCAAGCATTAAAGCAATGGAAATATCAGCCTAAATTAGTCAAAGGAAAGGCGATAACTCAACCAGGCCAAACGGTACGGTTAGAGTATCGATTAAGCCAATGAAGCGTTTTATTCAGTTATGTATTCGTTATGCCAATTATGGAATGGTTATAAGTGTGTTGCTTATTGTTGGGCAGTTACATGCAGCAGAACTGAGCCATTATAATGCTAAGAAAATTCAATATGCTAGCCAACTTCAACAAGAAGGAAAGCTAGGGGAAGCCATTGATGTATTATCTTTATTAAACCCAAATGCTAAATATGACCAAGCTTATATAGCGAGGGTATTGGGTGTTTTTTATTGGCAAAATGAGCAAGCGAAAAAAGCGATATCAGAGTTAGATAAATCTGTATCTCTAGCATCTCTTGATAAACAGTCACAATGGCAAACCGAGAAAATGCGGGCAGATATTTATTATTCCGAATATCAATTTTCAAAAGCCATATCGCATTATCAGCATTTGTTGGTATCTGAGTATTCAACATCATCAGATAAGCAACGTACAGAGTTAGCATCAAATAAAAATGAAATCTATCTAAGGGTTGCGAATGCTTATTATCAAAAGCAATCATGGAAAAACTGTTTAACGTATATACGACAATTTGTTCCTAATAATAGCAATGAGAAAATACAAAAATACAAGATCCAATTAGTCAGTGAATTGCAGTTATCGTTTTGGCGCCCAGCAGAAAAAACGGCTCAAAGATTAATTGAGCTAGAACCTAATCATAAAATGTGGTGGCAACAATTAATAGCGGCTCAATTGCAGCAACAAAAAACAGATAAAGCCTTAGTAAACTATGCCTTGGCAAAGCAGCAAGGAATTCAATTTGAAGCTCAAGATTTTAAAACCTTATCTCAACTTTATAGCCAAAATAGATTACCAGAGCGAGCAGCTCAGATAATGGATGAAATGTTTATCCAGTATCCCAAAACCAAAACTGAACCAGAGCTAGTAAGGCAAGCGACTTACTGGCAAATGGCAAAAGAGTGGGCTAACGCAGAAAAAGCATGGCAACAAGCTGCGCAACACAATGCAGAACATTATTGGTCTTTAGCAAAACTGCAAGCACATCAAAAAGCGTATAAACGAGCATTAATAAGCACCGAGAAAGCAAAGTCAGTCATTAGTGTGCCAGAATATCGCTTAATGAAGGTTCGTCTATATTATAAGCTATCTCGTTATAATGATGCTTTAGCGCAAGCAAAACGGCTCAATGAAGCTTATCCATCAGAAGAAGTAAAAGATTGGATTCAGTATTTAAAGCATAAAGAATAAGACTTTGTGATTACAAGCTAACCAAGCCGTGTAAAAATAAAGCAAACAATTGAGATTATGAAAGAAACTCCTTGACCATGTAGACGTAAATCATTAAATTAGCGCTCGTTGTCTCGAAAAGAGCAATGATTCGGTGAGTTGTCCGAGTGGCTGAAGGAGCACGCCTGGAAAGTGTGTGTACGGCAACGTACCGAGAGTTCGAATCTCTCACTCACCGCCACATTCTAAGCCCTAGCAGAAATGCTGGGGCTTTTTCGTATCTGTAGCTTGCACTTTATTCTAATTCATTTTTCCTGCGCTATTTCTGAACACTTACTTACTGTGATTGGTATAAATCCCTTTCTTGATCTAAAAAGTCATTTCTAACGTATAAGGTATGTAAATCCAAAATTAGAGGTTCATATGTACCAGTTGACCATTTTTTATGATGGAACTTGTCCATTGTGTGCAAAAGAGATGAATGCGCTTAAGCAACAAGATAAAAATAATGCGATAAAAACCATTGATATTTATAGTGAAGACTTTTCTGACTATCCAAGTATTGACCCAAAGGCTGCAAATACGGTTTTACATGCATTAAACCAAAACGGTGAGCTGATCCTCGGGTTAGATGTAACGTATCTTGCCTGGAAACTCGTGGGTAAAGGTTGGCTTTATGCTCCGCTTCGATGGCCGGGAATTAAAGTACTTGCCGATTGGTGCTATTTGCATTTTGCTAAAAATCGTTATCGAGTCTCCTATTGGCTAACGGGATCTTCTCGTTGCAGTAAAACCAGTTGCTCAAAATAGGTTGTGATGCGACAGAATCTTGCTAAGGAGTCATTATGAACATACTTATTGTCGGAGGAAATGGTGGTATAGGCTTTGCGATGATAAAAGAGTGCCTTACCCAGTATTCAGATGCTCAAATTCATGCCACTTATCGCCGAACCAAACCGCAATTTCAACATGAAAGAGTGAGGTGGTATCAAGTCAATGTTAGCCATGATGATGAAGTGAAAGTATTCAGCGAACTCTTTGATGATATAAATTGGATTATTAATTGTGTTGGTATATTGCATACACGAGATAAAGGACCTGAGAAAAACTTAACCGCATTAGATAGTGTGTTTTTTCAACAAGTGATGACCACTAATACACTACCCACATTACTACTCGCTAAATATTTTACGCCAAAGCTCAAAAAGACAGACACACCTAAGTTTGCTGTCATTTCTGCCAAAGTGGGCAGTATCTCAGATAATCAATTGGGTGGATGGTATAGCTATAGAGCATCCAAAGCCGCTTTAAACATGTTTATAAAAACCATGTCAATTGAATGGCAGAGAATACTAAAAAATGGTGTGGTATTAGCTCTTCATCCGGGGACAACAGACACCCCTTTATCTGAACCATTTCAAGCTAATGTCCCTCAAGGTAAATTATTTACACCAGAAAGAGTTGCTTGTGATCTTATTGGGTTGATTGCTTCAAGCACACCACAACAAAGTGGCTCATTTTTAGCTTACAGTGGAGATCGCCTACCTTGGTAAGCGTAAAGTTTTTGGTGTTATGTCAGCGGCCGCTCACTAACCAAAAGATTATTTTTTATTTAATTTCTATTTACCTATCAAGCTTCTTCATAACAGCGTAGGATTAGACTAACTTTAGCTAAAATCAGGCTTGCACTTAGGTGCTCTAAGATAAAATCATGAAATTAACTGAAAAACCGTTACTTAATAATGCTTTGCTCATTTCTATTTGTACTCCACAGTTTAAAGGTGAAGAAGCAAAAGCCTCTTTAGCTGAACTTGCTCGCTTGGTAACAACGCTAGGCTTTAAAGTAGTGGGAACTCAGTCTCAAAATCAAAGTTCCACACAAAAAATGAGTGTTTTAGGTGCTGGTAAATTGGCAGAAATAGCGCACATCACGGGTAACCAAGGTGAAGGTGAGGAATATGATTCTGATACTGAAGATTTCTTTGATGAAATGGATTTAGATGATATTCCATCAGATAATCTGCCTTTTGGTTGTGCGGATGTGGTGGTATTCGATTGCGATTTAACACCGTCACAATTGCGAAATGTTGAGAACCAGCTTGGTGTTCAAGTCTATGACCGTACTGGCATTATCATCGAGATCTTCAGTCGTCATGCTCGTACTCGTACCGCTCGTCTTCAAGTTGAAATGGCTCGCCTAAACTATGTAGCCCCACGATTGAGAGAATCTTCTATTGGTGATAATGAACGCCAAATGGGTAAAGGTGCGGGTGAAACAACGCTAGAACTTGATCGCCGTAAAGTGCGTGACCAGTTAGCTGAGTTGCGCCGAGAGTTAGCAAGTGTTCAGGATGAACTTAAAGGTCGTCGAGCTCAGCGTTCAGAGTTGTTTTGTGTTGCATTAGTGGGTTATACCAATGCTGGTAAGTCTTCAATGATGCGTGCATTAACAGGCAGTGAAGTATTGGTTGAGAATAAATTGTTTGCAACGCTGGATACGACGGTACGTGCACTGTATCCAGAGACTCAGCCTCGTATTCTAGTATCAGATACCGTTGGATTTATTAAAAAGCTTCCTCACGATTTAGTGGCGTCTTTCCATTCAACCTTAGCAGAAGCGCACGATGCTTCATTATTACTTTATGTGGTGGATGCATCAGATCCAACGTTTAGATCTCAACTTGATGTTGTGCATGAAGTACTTGCTGAAGTGGGTGTTGACGACATTGATAAATTATTAGTGTTAAATAAATCAGATCAGCTAACACCAGAGCAACAACAAGAATTGATGGAAGAGTTTCCAGATGCAATGATGACATCAACTCGTAATCCACTTGATGTCGCTAAGTTGCATAAGTACATTGTTAACGCTTCTGAGCAAGGAATGATCGAAGAAGAGATTATTGTTCCTTATGATGCAAAAGGCATAATGGGTGAGATCCGCTCAAGCATGAGTGTAACTAAAGAAGAATATGACTATGAGCATATTAAGTTAACAGTACGCTCAAGTGCGATTGATTTAGCAAGATTAAAGAAGTTAATGTCTAAGTAATTTTTATTAGATTTTATTTCTTTTGTAAACGAAGTAAATATTGAGAGTACGAAGATGTTTGAGGTTAAAAACGTAAATTATATTGGTGAGAATGAACAAGCTATTCGTGAAGTACGTGATACCGTGTTTATTCAAGAGCAGAGCATAGATCCTGATATTGAGTTTGATGGATTAGATGAATCAGCAGTACACGCAATTGTTTATAGTAATGCTCAGCCAGTGGGAACAGGGCGTATTTTAGACGATGGGCATATTGGTCGCATTGCCATTTTGAAAGCATTTAGAGGACAAGGTCTAGGCTCTAAAATTGTTTTATCATTGATTGATGAAGCAACAAATAAAGGCTATCCACGAGTGTATTTAGGATCTCAAAAGCACGCTATCGATTTTTATACTAAATTGGGTTTTCAGCCGTATGGTGATGAGTTTATGGAAGCAGGGATCCCACATTTATCAATGGAAAAGCTGTTTAATAAATAATTGAGATACAGTTAAAGTGTAGGTAAATAGAGTGCGTTTTATTCTGCACTCTATCATTCTTTTGTGACTTAATAGCGACCGTTATAAAGAGCGAGATCTTAAAAAGAAATCAGTATTTTCCCATTATTATTTACTGTTTTATTTTGTATTTCTTCAATAGCAGAGTGGAGAGATGTGATAGGTACTATTTTATCTATTTTTGATTCTGCAATCCCTTCATGAACCAATCTCATTACTTCATTCAGTTTATGCTGAATATCCTTTTTTGAGGCAGAATGAACCCATTGTCTTAAATGAAAATATGAGAAATCAATATCAGGTCTTTCTTGCCAAAAACGAGCAGAGATAGGCATACCAGAGAGCAACCCATAGTTAATAAATTGGCCATTTTTCTTTAATAGCATTGCTTGTTCTAACGCTTGGTCTCCTCCAATACAATCCAGAATCGCATCAACGCCGCCGTGATCTTTGAGAGACTCAAATTGCTGATAAGCCATACTGTTTTGAGTATTTATAATGGCGCTTAGTTGGCAATTTTCAAAGAGAGCTTCAGTATTATCACGACGAACCAACGCAATAGGAACAACTCCTAAATGATTAAGCATACGTATTATCATTAGACCAATAGCAGAGGTCGCGGCATTAATAACGAGAGACATTCCTTTTGTGATATTTAATTGTTCAGTCAACATTAACCAAGCTGTCATCGGATTTATGTAAGACGTTGCTGCTTGCTCGTCACTAAGATAATCAGGAATTGAGAAGCACCATTTCTCATCAATATTTCGATAGGTTTGCCATGATCCAGCACTGCCAATGGGTAATACACGATCCCCAATAGAAAATGGTGATTTTGTATCATAACAATTATTGATGATCCCCATGCCTTCAAAGCCCGGAATAAAAGGCAATTGAATACGAGAGCGATATGCGCCAGAAATAGTAATAAGATCAGAGGGATTAATAGAGCTGTATTTCATTTTTAATTGGAGTTGATGATGGGCAAGGATATCAGGAGTGCTGTTTTCTAATTGAATGGACTCTAGTGGTGGACCAAATTTATTTACAATCGCTCTCATCAAGTATTACCTGCATACATTCTTAAAGTAGAAATCAGTATGTAATATATCAATAGCGATAAATAAATACAAAAAGGCGCAAAGTAATTAAACAATGCGCCTTTCAATATTTGTTTGATTTACTTAGTAATCACTGTCGCTTGGTTCAATGAAGAACTCGCCATCGACTGTTTCTGCGATTTCTAAGATTTTTACGATCTCGCCATTAATGGTGATATTTGCTAAACGGACAGGATCTTCATCATAAGGATGGAAAGGCGCCATTTGCATTTCAATGCGGTACTCTTCATCATCAGGGCCTTGGAACCAACCCTCACCAAACTCAAGTTCAGTTTCGTCCCCTTCTTCAGGGCAAGTATGATAAGCCGAAACAAGTTGGGCACCTTCAAAATTAAGGGTGATGGTTTCGCCCCATTCTACAACGTATTGTGCATCTTCCATTGTTTATTACCTTTCGCAATTGTGGTGCGCATTGTAACGCGCACCCTTCGTAAATCCTACCGCTTATTCACCAGCAACCATTGGGCGGTGTTGGCGCATGCTTGCTAGTAACATATAGATAGCGGTTGCTAGTAAAATTGCAAATAAGTAACTCATTAAGCCTTCAGCAGTATTCATCAATGTGTTTGCTAATACCGGGCCACATACAGAGCCAATACTGTAGCTAAATAGCATCACCTGTGTTGCTGATACAATGTATGACTCATCTAATGTATCGCAACCCAAAGAGATAGCGATAGGGTACAAAGCAAATGCCGCCATACCAAGAAGAACCAGTGCCGTTGCAAGTACCGCAGTGTTATCACTTAACGTAGTTAAACCAATAGCGAATACACCAAGAATACAAAATAGCGCCATCAATAATGTTTTACCTAAATGTTTAGATAAGTAAGACACAAGTGGTTGAACCGCCATTCCCCCAAGAACAATCAGCGCCATTAAACTACCAATTTGCGTAGTGTTAATGTTTCGATGTTTTAGTTCTAAAGGCATTAAGCCATATACTGCACCAAGTAATAAACCAGAGACTACGCATCCCATGATTGATGCTTTGTTTAGTTTTAAAATTTGCTTAAGGTTTAATACATTATGATGTTGTACTTGTGGTTGCGCCCCTTTACCAAATAGTAAACAAGCGATAGCCATCATGATTAAACCGATGATCATGTAATAAGGTAGTAACCCTTCGATACCGATAAAACCGATACCTAGCTGTCCTAATGATGAACCACCGTAAAGCGCACCCATGTATAAACCAAGGCGTTTTGGACGACTTTCAGCATCGCCAATTAATAACCAAGATTCAACAACAACAAATACACCAGCTACAGCGATACCAGCAATAAAGCGCGCCGTCATCCATACCCATTCAATAGGCATAGAAGGAAGAATAACAATAGTTGCAGCAAGCAAAATTAAGAATAAAACAAACGCATTTTTATGCCCAAGACGAGCAACAAAGGGTTCGATTAATCCTGCACCTACAAGTAATCCGGCGTAGAAAGCACTGGCTAACCAACTGGCGTATTTCGCCTCAATTCCATATTGGCTTAGCATCAATGGAATAAGGCTCATTAAATAGCCTGATGCAATAGCAAATAAAGAAAGTGCAATCACAGGAATAAGTAGACCAGGTTGTGATTGAGTTGATGTTGTTGTGTTCACCGCAGTGCCTCAAAAAAAGTAATAGAAATAAGTAGATTTTCAGCGACTATGAGGCTAATAAGTATCCAAGTAAAACGAGTAATTTTATTGGTAAAGATAAATTATTTTTATCAATAAATGGTGTGCGAGAAAATAATGGATTATATAAAAATGTAATAAATGATATGTATTGAAATGGGAATGATAAACGAGTTCTAGCATTGGCTGGTTTTTAAAAATGTCTTATATATCAGACACGAATGTATTGCTGTTTCATAAACTTAAATTAGTATTTTTATCTATTAATTGTTTTTATCTTGTTGTTTTTATTTGTATTTCTCGTTTATTTGCTCCGTAAGGGAAAATAATACTTTATGTTGCTACTGTTTTTATTCCTGCCATTGTATTTTATATTCTTTTTTTCATTGGAGTAAATACAGCTTAAGGATTTACATCTATGGAACTGATTGGTGATCTTGTACTACAAACTGAAGCACATCGTTTTTGTGGATTTTTATTAAATGCAGGAGGCAGGTTCTGGATTTGAGTTTTAGTCATGCGGTATTTCGAACACTCTTTTGTGTTGTGGTAAGAAATAACGATTACTTATTCTAATGGATACCGACTGATTGTCGACACCCATTTTAATCAATCTTGAGGTAGTTAGAAGCTATTATTGATGACGTTTCTTTTCTAACTGTTGGTTTACGAATAAAGCAATAAGAATCAATCCACCTCCTAAGCTTAAGCGTAAAATATCGGCATCACGATTCCAAATCAATAAATTTACTAAGATCCCCGCAGGAATAAGCAAGTTATTCATTACCGCTAACACACCAACATTAACCAACGTAGCCCCTTTATTCCACATGAAGTAGCCAAGGCCAGAAGCTATGGTTCCTAAATAAATAAGTACGCCCCACTGTGTCGTTGTTGTAGGTAGCTTTTCTGTGTTGCCAAAAATAGCGTAGCAAACAGTAGCGACGATTAAGGCACCGATGAAAAAGAACCCAAACACGGTTTTTTGCTCAATGGTTTGATCTTTCATTAATCGCTTATAGCAAACTTGGCCTGTCGCAAAACATAAATTAGCGCCTTGAACCATCGCAAATCCAAGCAAGAAACCAGAATCAATGCCGTTATAGCGAATTGCAATCGCGCCTAAAGTAGCAATCACAGCACTTATCATAAAGTGAGGGTGAAACTTTCCTTCAAAAGCATCGTTTAATAGCGTGATATAAATAGGTGTCATTACGGTGAATAATAAAACTTCAGGAACCGTAAGGTACAAAAAGGATTGATAATAAAATACATACATCAATCCAAGTTGGATAGCACCAATAAGCATTAGCTTAATAGCTGTGGATAAAGGCACTTGTTTAGGGCGTAAAAATGGAAGAAAAACCAAAGTCGCTAACCCAATACGCATTAATACAGAGAACCAAGCGTCAACTTGTCCTGCGAGGTAAACCCCGATCAAGCTAAATGAAAAAGCCCAAAGAAGGGTAATTGAAAGTAAATATGACATGAGTAATCCATTAATAAAACCAATGGTAGTATTTTAAATGAGGTTTGCTATCAGTAAAGAAAAAGATAAGAAAAGCAGAGTGTAATGGCTTTATCCGTAGTTCATGAGTCACCTCACTGATATGTATGTGCTATTACATTGATTTACATATTATTTTAGAACAGAATTACAGCATTAATAGAAAAACTATAGATAAAGGTTGTAGGTGTACTATACGACATTTTGTCGTAGATAAAGCGTTAGCCCTTTTCAGGAAATGATATGGAAATCGTACAAGAAATAGATGTTTCAGAATTGCATCATAAGGCAATCGAAGCATTAAGAAATCAAGCTTTTCCAGACCACCAAGTAAGTCGTTCTTACTTTAAGCAGTTACCTCATATGCGTGCCCTTCATTTTCAAGGTGAACAGTTGGTTGGCTATCTTGGACTGGATTATCGCGTTGTTAGCGTCGGTGGGGAAATACATAAGGTTCTGGGCGTAATCGACTTCTGTGTTGATGAACGTTATCGAGGGCAAGGTATTGGCTCTTTCATGTTGTCAGAAGTATCGGCATTTGCCGAAACTAAAGACGTTGATTTCATAATCCTCATATCTGAGTTACATGATTTCTACTCATCAAATGGTTTTAACAAGGTTCAGTGTATGCAATCTTGGTTAAGGCTTCACGAGCACACCAACTTTGGAGTTGCTGTAGAGCATATTGATGAACTGTATGTGAAACCACTCAGAGATAAGCAGTGGGGTGTTGGACATTTTGATTGGCTAGGTTATATGTACTAGTCAATCACAGGGCTAACAAACAATTTAAGATTGATTCAGCACGCTTGGCAATTTTGGTTTGGGTTTAGTTTGGTGTTTACGGTGTTTTGATTGAGTGTCGTAGTAGCGTGCTTCACACCTTAATTGGGCGTTAACTGCTTCTTTGTTACTTGTGCAATATATTGTACATTTTGTTTTTATGAATTATACTTGTTCAACATTAGGTACAACTCAATAAAGAGGTAATTATGCGTATAGTTTCTTTTACTGAAGCCAGAAATGGTCTTAAATCTGTTCTTGATGGCGTGGTTAATGATGCGGACTGCACGGTTATCACTCGTCGAGATTCTGAAGATGCGGTTGTAATGTCTATGGACTATTACAATAGTTTAATGGAAACGATATATTTATCACGTTCTCCTGCGAATGCTGCTCATTTAAACAAATCAATTGCTCAATACAATGCAGGTCAAACTACGGAAAGAGGCTTGCTTGAATGAGTCGAATGTTAGCTTGGACTGATGAAGCGTGGGATGATTATTTATATTGGCAAGGGCAGGACAAGAAAACGCTTAAACGTATTAATAAGTTAATCATAGATGTAAAGCGTTCACCATTTGAAGGCATTGGCAAACCTGAGCCATTGAAAGAGAACTTAGCTGGTTTTTGGTCACGTAGGATTGACGATACAAATAGACTAGTTTATGCAGTAAATGATTCACATTTGACGATAATTTCTTGTCGTTATCACTACTAATTGAATTGCATACAAATGCATCAACACGATTTACTACACTTGGCGTTGTCAGTTTGCCTTTAGTTTCAGGGATTAAGGCGTTAAAATTCAGCTAGGTTTACATGGTAGTAAACGTGTTATTTAGGCGTTATGCCTTATGAAGAACAAGGAACGTTCGATGTTTGAAATCGAGACTAAGCGTCTGATAATTAGGGATATGACGCTAGGTGACGAGAATGCTTTTGTTAGTATGTCTCAAGATCCGAAGTATCAGCGTTTTTACGATGAAAGTGACTGCAACCCTGATAAATACAGAGAATTAACTCACCTTTTTGTGGATCAAATATCGGAAATTCCTCGTCAATCGTATCAACTAGCTGTTGAAAGTAAGGTCTCAGCAACATTTATTGGTATAGTTTGCCTGCGATTGGAGTCCAATAACCAGGCTTCAATAGGTTGTGCCTTTTCTAGGGAAGTTCAGGGTAGTGGTCTAAGTTTCGAAGCGTCAAAAGCACTTTTAAACTTTGGTTTTTCAGAGTTAGGTGTTCATCGTGTTTATGCAGAAACCATTAGTAAGAATCTACCTGCCATTAGGTTGTGTAAGTCATTGGGCATGAGACAAGAAGCTCACTTTAAGGATCATCGCTTCTTTAAGACAAAATGGTGGGATACTATCGTTTTAGCAGTTTTACGTAGCGAATGGGCACAGGCATAACAAGCGTTTAAGGCAAATTCCCAACGCTCGGCGTTTTCAACTCGGTTTAGCTTAGTGATTTCGGTGATAAGTTTGAGTGTATTGGTAGTGTTGTCAGCTACTTGATTGGGCGTTAGTTTACCTGTCAGAATAGCAGCCTAACTAAACATACTTTGCGTGGTAATTATCGCAGATGGTTTTGCGGCAATTGCGATTGTCCAAGAACAGCAACGACCAAAATAAAACCGTCTTCTTTGGTAAAGTAAGCTGTGTGCTTGCCGACCGGGAAGTAAAAACCGTTTTTATATATATCATTGCAGTTTCTACCTACTGCCGGATTTTCAGCGAGCATCTGAAAACCAGTAAGAAGAGTGTCTTTATATGAGATCCACTGCATCTGAGAAAAGTTTGTAACAGTATAATTTTTGATTTTGTGTAAATGAGCCTGTGCTAATTTACTGAGTTTATATTTACTCTTGTGCATACTTTACTTACAACGCACTTAAGAAGTTCTCACCGTCAACTATATTGCCTTGGGCTAGGTCTGCTTTTGCAGCCTCAAAGCAATGTTTTATGTAATCGGCTTTCATAGCTTCAAGTTCTTCATAGTCTCTAATTGACATCACAACCACAGCATCTTTGTTGTTTTTACTAATTTTAACTGGCTCGCGTTGAGCGTTTAGAAGCAGTTCACCGAAATTACGTTTGGCATAATTTGCTGTTAATGTGTACATGGTTAAGCTCCAAGTCGGCAAATACGATATTATTATAGAGTATCACTCTAAATGTGCAATTTAATTAAATCGTGCGATTTGTGTGAAAAATAAATTAACAAGCATTTAAGATGGATTACTAATGCATGGCGTTTTTGATTCCATCGTTGGGTTTTGTGTTTAAAGCGTTTACAATCGAAGCTGAAGGGTGAGCCCTCTATTAAAGCTGAGTATTTGGATACAATAGATAACTCATTCGAGTATGTAAAAGCACAAAATTATATCTATCAAACTATTAGCATTGATTATCAAGATACTATTATCTCTTTACTTCCCAAAAAAACTTGTGGTGATCATTTAACCCAAGATGAGATTGAGAATATAACAAGCGTTTAAGGTAGATTTACAACGCTTGGCAATTTCGGCTTTAAGCGTTCATCGTGAGGCTGGGTTGGCTGGACAGTTAAACATAGAAACGAAGGTGCCTTAAGTTACAACACTACAAGGCGTTATAGCGCAAATGGAGTTTATATATTGGAAATGGACATATTCATAGTTGATGCTTTTACAGATCAGCAGTTTAAAGGTAACTCAGCAGCTGTCATTCCTGTTGAAGATTGGCTGTCTGACGATCTAATGCAAAATATAGCGGCAGAAAATAATCTGTCAGAAACAGCTTATATAAAAAAGGTAGGAGTGAGTCAATATGAGATCCGCTGGTTTTCTCCTTTGACTGAAATCGATTTTTGCGGCCATGCTACTTTGGCATCTGCTTTTGTATTGTTTACTGAGTTTGGTGTACAAAGCCAAGTTGAATTCATTACACGAGAGGTTGGCAGCTTAAACATTATTCTCAATGCAGAGAATGAAATCGAAATGATTTTTCCAAACCAAAAGCCTGAGGTTGTTTTAACTGCTCCAGTACCGTTGCTAAATGGCTTATCTAAAGAACCCATTCAAGTTCTCAAAAATCGGCAGGCTTACTTTGCAGTCTTTGACAGTGAACAAGATGTCCTTGAGGTTACTTATGTTTCAGAGGAATTGAAGCAACTTGCGCCTTTGGATGTGGTGGTGACGTCAACATCTGAAAGTTATGACTTTATCTCTCGTTATTTTTGGCCTGCAAACGGCGGTGACGAAGATCCAGTTACTGGCTCTATCCACTCAGGACTAGCACCTTATTGGGCTGACAGCCTAGGTAAGTCAGATTTAGTCGCTTACCAAGCTTCAAAAAGAGGTGGTGTTTTGAAGTGCAGCGTTTCAGAAGAAACGGTAGTTATCTGTGGTAAAGGTGTTTTATATCTGAAAGGCAAAGTTTACGTTTAGTGGACATCTGCGTTATAAAAAGCGTTTAAGTCGGATTATCAATGCTAGGCATTTTTAGCTTGCTTACCCAATAAGATTGGCTTGTATATTCGAAGGAGTTCACGTTTTTATATCGGTTAAAAAATACCTATGTTGTAAAATAATTAGATATTGTTAGTAACGGTTTAGGTGATTTATATGTTTTTCCGGGTATTTTTTTTAGCTTTTATTTTTACGCTAACTAGTTGTGCAACAACCGATCCTGAACCTGAATCAAAAAATACAATAGAGTCACCAGACGTGAATTTTATTATTGGTAATGTCACGAGCATTTATAACATTAAGCTATCTGTTGGTAACGTTGATTTTGAAAATGAAACATTTAAAGAAGACTGGTTTTCATCTTTATCATATGAATATACAAAGGATAAGCGCTATATAGTTGGAACAGCGAAAGCAGGCAGTTATATTGGTATTACTTCTACTAAAGCTCAAGATGCTAGCGGAACTCCATTAGGTACATTTACGCCTTGCAATAAAACATTGGTTTTTCGCTTACCTTATGGTGGAGCAGATGTATATGTGACTGATGTTAATTATGAATGGAATAATGTGTCTATTTCCCCAACATATTCAGACCAAATAGAACAAGCAAAAAAAAGCCTTTAATACTAATAATATTATACAAGCTAGATATCTTCAGCTAAATGCTGATTTGTACAATGATTGCGAAACTCTAAATCCAAACCCCGTAATTATGACAAGACCTATTTAGAATGAACAATTAGTGTATAGCACGATTGCTATAAATTACTTATGTGATTAATTTTTGTGATTTTACTTGTATACGGATGTATTGCGTGTTCATCACTTAAGCAGCGTTAAATGTAATCGTCAAGGAGGGCGTAAATGAAAGTATACGGTGATTTACAATCAGGAAACTGTTTAAAAGTTAAGATGTTACTATCGTTTTTAGATGTTAAGCATGAGTGGGTTCATGTGAATATTTTAGATGGTGAAACCAAAACAGCTGAATTTCTATCTAAATACCCGAATGGTAAAATACCTGCGATTGAATTTGATGATGGACGTTATCTGTGCGAATCGAATGCAATTTTAGGCTATTTTTCTGAAAATACAGAATTTCTCCCAACAGATACGTACTTAAAAGCAAAAGTATATGAGTGGTTGTTCTTCGAACAATACAGTCATGAACCATTCATTGCGGTAGCTCGCTTTATTCAAAAATACTTAGGTATGCCAAAGGAAAGAGAGGCTGAATATCTTTCACTTCAAGAAGGTGGCCATAAAGCTCTTCAATTAATGGAAAACCAATTAAGCAAAACTAAGTTTCTTGTTGGTAATGAAATGACAATTGCTGACATATCTCTTTATGCTTATAGCCATGTTGCAGACGAAGGTGGGTTTGATTTAACTCAATATCCAGCAATTCAAAATTGGTGTCATCGTATTCAATCAACACCAGGATATGTAGGTATGGAGTAAGTTCTGTTCGCGCAATAATGATTTAGATTAAGTGGTGGCGTTACTCATTATTTAACGCAGCGTTAAATATTAACTGGAGAGAAATTTGTGAGGGAAACACGAAATGAAAACTTTTAATTTAATACTATTTACTAGTATATTTTTAGTAGGTTGCGCAGCCCCAATTACCTTTTATAGTAAGAGTCCGGACGCAGGCAAACCTGGTAAAGTTCATTTTATGTCTCAAGAAGGTGCATATACTACAATTGCATTATATGAGGATAGTGACACTTGTACCGGAATTCAACGTGTGTCATTCTTTCAGCCTATAGTTGATCAAACTATATATGTTTCTTACAAAGAGCACTTAACTTTCAGTGTATATATCAATCTGCCAAACAATACTGGATTTGAATATGCTAGTAGTATGTATTCAGTACCATTTGAATCCGGTGAAGTAAAAGTCAAAATATCATTTGATGAGCAGAAAATGTATACAGGGATTTATAAGCGCGATGAGAATGAAAGTTGGGTGCCTGTAACTAACTTCCTCGAACGAACACCAAAGCAACCATTTTTAGAGTCAGGCTCTTGGTGTGAAGATCAGCTAAGCACTAACAATACCTAATAAACGCTTCAATGCAGATCCGTAACGCGTGGTATTAACAGCCCCAGCTTTATTCCACATAGTACTACCATGTTGGCTTTTGAACTTTAGTGCGGAGCTGCTTTTTTGTTGAACCTATTTATAGTGACTTCTTGGAAAGTGATTAAAGGCTACTTCTATAAAAGTCCCATGCATTAACAACCTCACCGGTTTTTAGTGTGCAATCGCTGTTTTCTAGATGGTAAGAACCTTCTTGTTCAATACAATAAACAGCAGCAGGGTTTGCTTTTCCGACCGGTTTTGTCATTTCTTGTTTATGGTTACGGTAGTATTCCCATGCATTAACCACATCACCATTTCCCAGAGTACAATTACCTGAGTCTAAATTATAAGTGCCGCGCTCTGCACAAAATTCAGCAGCAGGGTTTGCCATATCTGCTTTGGCTGATGGCTCTTTTTCTGAAGAACTACAAGCAGCAAGAGAAAGAAGTAAACTAAGGGTAATTGCTATTTTTTTTAACATAAAGAATCCTCTATTTAATCATGATTGGCAATTTTGATTCATGCTGCCTTGTTGAGCAGGTTGAGTCATTGTAAATTTACCATTTAAATTTCTGAACACACGAGTGTTCCAAACTTGACCATCATCTAATTTAAAATCAATGGCGTAATTTGTTCCAGCAACTACTTGTGTTTTTACTGCTAAAATCTTTTCAAGTTTTGCCGAGGTATTCATCATACCAAGAACATAATTAGTGGCTTGTTCTACGTCTGGAGTAACGATAGAGGTATTCCATCCTCCTGCCATGCCATTATCGACATTGCATAGTGGATTCATATTGTCAGAAGAGATCTCTGGTTTTTGTTGTGTTTGCTGAGCGCACCCAGCAGTGAATAATAAAATGCTAGAGCAAGCCAAGATAGTAAATAGTTTCATTATTAGCCTCAAATAACGCGACAGTAAAACGAGTTAAATCAATTTAGTTTTTTTTTCTTCTAAAATCCAATCCATCTCGTATTCTTTTTATTCATTCTTAATTTCAATGCATTTTCTCAGATGCTTTTCTGAATACTTACTGTGATTGGTATTAAGTGAGATTGAGGACAAAAAAAAGAGCAGCCATATAAATGGTTGCTCTTTTAGTCTTTTGGTTCTACTTAATTACATTGGTCTGATTTAATAAACAATCGATTATAGATTACAGACTTTAGTCCCAGG
>NZ_JARACR010000002.1:0-259561 GCF_028765505.1 Aliivibrio sp. A6
TCAGATTTCAAGCCTTTCGACTTTCTCTTGAAGCGGACGGTTATAATAGTGATTTAAAATAATGTGTCAAGCACAAAATTAAACTAAATAACTAAGCTAACCTCACTAACTACTTATTGTTGATTTAACTCAACAACTCCGTGTCAGTGAGGCGGCATTATAGAGAGTCTTTCATTTCATGCAACTGTTTTCGATGAAAAACA
Organism: Aliivibrio sp. A6; assembly: GCF_028765505.1. Taxonomy (NCBI): domain Bacteria; kingdom Pseudomonadati; phylum Pseudomonadota; class Gammaproteobacteria; order Vibrionales; family Vibrionaceae; genus Aliivibrio; species Aliivibrio sp. A6. Next base: position 204 of record NZ_JARACR010000002.1, read on the forward strand.
TTAAAAACACGTTCAAGTGGTCACTTTTAATTCAAACTGCTTATTTACGCATCAAAAGTCGTCATTTTGAGTCGTAATCAATTGTCCATTCTTTACTTTAAGTTTAATCACTTCGCCTGTTCTTAGTTTTCCACTCAGTATATCCTGAGCTAGAGGGTTCTCTATATAAGTTTGAATTGCTCTTTTTAATGGCCTTGCTCCATAAACAGGATCAAATCCAGCTTCTGCAATTAAATTCAATGCATCGCTTGAAATCTCTAATTGGTAATCTTTTTCATTTAATCGTTTTTCCAAACGTTGTAGTTGTATAGAGGCAATATTCTTAATATGTTCTTGGCCTAACGGATGGAAAACAACGGTTTCATCAACTCGATTTAAAAACTCAGGTCTAAAGTGCTGGCCAACAACTTCCATTACCAACGCTTTAATTCCCTCATAATCTAGCTCTCCAAAATGTTGCTGGATTTTATCTGAGCCTAAATTAGAGGTCATAATGATCACGGTATTTTTAAAATCTACCGTTCGACCTTGACCATCAGTGAGTCGACCATCATCCAAGACTTGCAAAAGTATATTGAATACATCTGGATGTGCTTTCTCTACTTCATCAAGTAATAAGACCGAGTAAGGTTTACGTCTAACCGCTTCAGTTAAATACCCACCTTCTTCATATCCAACATATCCTGGAGGAGCGCCAACTAATCGAGCGACTGAATGTTTTTCCATAAACTCCGACATATCAATACGGACCATCGCATCTTCACTATCGAACATAAAGTTAGCTAATGATTTACAAAGTTCAGTTTTACCTACACCCGTTGGACCTAAAAATAAAAATGACCCTATTGGGCGGTTAGGATCAGAAAGCCCAGCTCGGCTGCGTCGAATGGCATTGGATACCGCTTCAACCGCTTCTCCTTGTCCTATAACTCGCTTATGTAGTTCACCTTCCATCTTTAATAGCTTATCTCTTTCCCCTTCAAGCATTTTATTAACAGGTATGCCCGTTTGACGAGAAAGAACCTCTGCGATTTCACTGTCTGTTACTTTATTCTTTAATAAGCTCATCTCTTGCATTTCAGCTTGAGCGGCTAGATCCAATTGCTTTTCTAACTCTGGAATACGCCCATATTGCAATTCAGACATACGATTCAAATCGCCCGCACGTCGAGCTATGTCCATATTGCTTCTTGCTGTATCTAACTCTGTTTTTATATGTTGAGTTCCAGAAAGTGCTGCTTTTTCTGCTTTCCAAACTTCTTCTAGTTCAGAGTAATCTCGCTCTTTCTCTCTTAATTCAAGATTTAATGAGTCTAAACGTTTTAAGCTAGCATCATCACTCTCTTTAACTAAGGCTTGTTGCTCTATTTTTAGCTGGATAATTTTACGATCAAGTTTATCTAGTGATTCAGGCTTAGAATCGATTTCCATTCGAATACTCGATGCGGCTTCATCGATCAAATCAATTGCCTTATCCGGTAATTGTCTGTCAGATATATAGCGATGAGACAATGTCGCTGCTGCCACAATTGCAGGATCGGTAATTTCAACGTGATGATGAATTTCATAACGCTCTTTCAATCCACGTAGGATAGCGATGGTATCTTCTACTGTAGGCTCATCCACTAAGACCTTTTGGAATCTTCGCTCTAATGCTGGATCCTTCTCTATATATTGACGATATTCATCAAGAGTTGTCGCACCGACGCAATGCAGATCACCACGAGCTAAAGCTGGTTTAAGCATATTTCCAGCATCCATTGAGCCTTCACCTTTACCAGCACCAACCATGGTATGAACTTCATCAATAAAGAGGATGATATTACCTTCTTCTTTTGCAAGCTCATTTAAAACCGCTTTTAATCGCTCTTCAAATTCACCGCGAAATTTAGCACCAGCGACTAGCGCGCCAATATCTAAAGACAATACTCTTTTATGCTTTAGCCCTTCAGGCACTTCACCATTAATAATGCGTTGAGCTAAACCTTCAACAATGGCTGTTTTGCCAACACCTGGCTGACCAATAATGACTGGGTTGTTTTTAGTTCGTCTTTGAAGAACCTGAATTGTCCTACGTATTTCATCATCACGCCCAATAACAGGATCAAGCTTGCCTTGCTCTGCTCGCTCAGTAAGATCTACAGTAAATTTCTCTAATGCTTGGCGTTTTTCTTCCGCATTTTGATCATTTACTTTCTCACCACCACGGATCTCATCAATAGATTTTGAGATCTTCGCTTCAGTAAGCCCAAGTTCTTTAAATAAATTACCTAGTGGTCCTTTATCTTCGATAGCTGCAAGCATGAATATTTCAGATGAAATATAAGCATCTTTTCGTTGTTGAGCGATTTTGTCACACAGATTAAAAATAACGCCCATGTTTGATGACAATTGTACGTCACCACCAATGCCTGTGACTTTTGGGGCTTTGTCTAGAATTTCAGATAGCTTAGAACGAAGTTGGGTTACATCAATATTAAGTAATGTCAGTAGTGGCCTAATTGTGCTGCCATCTTGATTTAAGAGAGCAACCATTAGATGAGTTGGCTCGATATATTGATGATCTTGACCCAATGCTAATGACTGAGCATCTGAAATGGCGATTTGAAATTTACTGGTAAATCGATCTAAACGCATAACCCTCTCCTAGAGAAGAAAAGTAAGTAACTATTACTTCTTAAATGGGGTTTAATGCTGGAGAAATCAACTAATGGAAGAGGAAATAAAAAGGATTATTCAAACCAAATTAAGGTTGCTTGACGACCAGTTTTTCCCTCTTTTCGATAAGAGAAAAATTGTTCAGTATTTGAATAAGTACACAGATTTGAGTAATAAACCTCTTGAACACCGACGCTCTGTAGACGCTGAGTAGCAAGTAGCTCTAAATTAGCTAACCATTTATTATGGTTATGACTTGGTGTAAACGCATTTATCGCTTGAGGATCTTTATCGCAAAATTGTTGTTTAACTTCATCACCAACTTCAAATGCTGTAGGGCCAATGGCTGGTCCACACCATGCAACAAGTTCAGTAGAAGAAAAATGATTTACTGTATTTTCTAAAATACCATCAAGAAGGCCGCGCCATCCGGCATGAGCTGCCGCTACTTCTGTTCCTTCTTTATTGCAAATTACAACAGGCAAACAATCTGCTGTCATGACACAACATACTTGATTCGCTGTATTTGTATATGCCGCATCAACAGAAGGAGGGCTCACTGAATCTGAATTAGGAAGAGTAATGACTTTTGTCGAATGGATTTGATTTAACCACGTTGGTGCAGTCGGTAACTGCGCCAACGTAATCAGTTTTTCACGATTGAGCACAACATCATTGTGATTGTCACCAACATGGTCACCTAAATTTAAACTCGAAAATGGGGCTTTAGATACACCATTCAAACGAGTCGTACTAACTACGTTAATATTTTTAGGAGCAGACCATTTTGGTAACAATAACGACATTTAATACTCGTCCTCATGCAATAAACGCTCATCATCACGTAATGCTTGAGATAAAGCGATCATGTCATCAGGGATTGGCGCATGAAACTCCATAACCTCACCGGTCACTGGATGCTCAAAACGCAGCATTGCCGCATGAAGTGCTTGACGATCAAATCCACGGATCATGTCAATTAACTCCTGTGACGCACCTTTAGGGATACGAGCACGACCACCATAAGCAGTATCACCGACTAGTGGATGCTGTAGATAAGACATGTGCACACGAATTTGGTGAGTACGACCTGTTTCAAGACGTAAACGTAAACGAGTATGAATTCGGAAATGCTCAGCAACACGGTAATGTGTTACAGCATCTTTACCTAATTCATGAACTGCCATTAACGTACGCTTTTGAGGGTGACGTCCGATTGGTTTTTCAATCATACCGCCTGCCGTCATACGACCTAATACTACCGCCTCGTATTCACGAGTGATCTTACGTTTTTGTAGCGCACGAACCAAACGCGTTTGAGCTGGAACTGTTTTCGCAACAACCATTAATCCAGTCGTATCTTTATCTAAACGGTGAACAATACCTGCACGAGGTACCTCAGCAATGTTTGGATAATGGAATAATAACGCATTTAATACTGTACCATCTGGTGTACCAGCACCTGGATGAACCACAAAATCGCGAGGTTTATTGATAACTAATAAATCATCATCTTCATAAACAATATCAAGCGGAATGTCTTGAGCTAACCAACGCTCTTCATCTTCTAATTCTGCTTTAACTGTGATCTCTTCACCGCCCATCATTTTTAAACGAGCTTTAGTGATCACTTCACCATTAACGGTTATTTTACCCGCTAGTAGCCATTCTTTAATGCGTGAACGAGAAAAATCAGAAAACAACTCTGCTGCAGCTTGATCTAAACGCTGGCCTAATTGACTTTCTTTTACTGTACTTGTTAACTCTATTTGTTGTGCCATATCGAACTTTTTTTAAATTAGTGGTACTAATTACCAAACAAATACATCATATTTGGTATCATCAACACTGTAAGTGAAATAAACTATCGACCATTGTATCTGTTAACGACGCATTTCGTAATGGATAACTTCAGTTTTTTTAGTCAAGGATCATTTTCAAGCATGAAACGCTTAACACTTTCTTCATTATTAGCCGTCTCTTTACTGGTTGGTTGCTCAAGCAGTGATGATGTTATCCCTGATATCCCACCATCAGAATTATACGCTCAAGCCCAAGAGTCTCTACAAGCGGGTAATTGGACAAGCGCAACAGAACGTCTTGAAGCACTCGACTCTCGCTACCCTTTTGGTGCTTACTCCGAACAAGTTCAGCTCGACCTTATCTATGTATATTATAAAAATGATGATCTTGCATTAGGTTTAGCAACCATAGAACGCTTTAATCGTCTAAACCCAACGCACCCTAAAGCTGATTGGGTATTATATATGCGCGGTCTAACGCATATGGCTCAAGACCGTAGCTTTATGCATGATTTATTTAGAGTCGATCGTTCAGATCGAGATCCAGAACCTGCGCGTGCGGCATTTAAAGATTTTAAACGCTTATTAGAACGCTACCCTGATAGTCTATATGCAGAAGATGCTCAGACTCGCATGTTTGCCTTGAAAAATCGCTTAGCTGATTATGAATTAGCAACCGCTGATTTTTATCTTCGCCGTGAGGCATGGATTTCAGCCATTAATCGTAGCCAAGAATTGCAACGAACCTACCCTGATACTGAAGCTGCGAGAAAGTCATTAACCATTATGTTAGCGGCTTATAAGGAATTGAAATTAGAAGATGCTATTGCTCGTACAGAAGAGCTTATTGCCTTGAATCCTCAGTAACTTATCAATTAGAAAACAAAAAACCGAACCTTAAAAGAAGGCTCGGTTTTTTTATGTCTGATATTTAACAAAGGATATGATCAAGTTCAAAAAACGGATGAGATTAAAAAATAACCATTAGAAACAAAAGGTTGAACTTAATCCCTAAAAACGAATGTTTTCAGCAATCAACCCTTTCAATCTACCTACTTTAATCAATTCATCAAGTTTTTTTTCAATATAATTTCTCAGGCCTTGTTTGAGATCACATCAACATATCTAATTGGAAACACTATTAAGAATGGTGATCTAGATCACTTTATTTTTCACTCTGGATCCGTAATCTGAGTACATGCCAAACGGGGCAAGAGAGAGGAAAATCAATATGAAAGTAGAAATCACTGGTAACAACATCGACATCACTCCAGGCATCCGTGAACGTATTGAAGGGAAGTTTAAAAAACTAGAAGACAAAAGAAACCTAGACATTATTGGACGTCACGCTAGCGTTACAAAACGCGCAAATGGTAAACATAAGGTAGAAGCACAGGCGACTATCGCTGGTGGCAAAGTTGCCGCATCAGCCGAACAAGAAGATCTATTTGGTGCAATTAGAGAGATGTACCAAAAACTAGAACGCCAACTAGATAAGCTACAGCATAAAGGCGAAGCTCGTCGAGCAACACACGCTCAAGCTCCTGTAATTGAAGAGCCAGAAGTTGACTTAGAAGAGGAATACGAACAGTAATTAAATCGTCAACTCAAACGTTTTCTGAAACAGCGCTCATTTGAGCGCTGTTTTTTCTTGACGCAAACTTATCGATTCCTTATTGTGAATTAACTCTTAATTTACTAGGTTTGCATATTCATGACTGATACCCGCTATTCTCTGGATGAGATCCGTTTACGCCTTAATGAGCTTGATAATGAGCTATTAACTCTTTTTTCTGAGCGCCGTAAACTCAGTCTTGAAGTCGCTAAAAGTAAAGTTCAAACCTCAAAGCCTGTTCGTGATCCAAAGCGTGAACAACAATTATTGGTTAAGCTAATAGAAAATGGTAAGGCATTCGATCTTGATGCTTATTATATTACTCAGCTGTTTCACACCATTATTGAAGACTCCGTTCTACTTCAACAAGAATACTTTCAAAATCTAGCAAACCCTGAATTAAGCAGAAAACCAATTGCACGAGTTGCCTATCTTGGCTCTAAAGGCTCTTACTCAAACTTAGCAAGTCGTCGTTACTTCAGTAAAAAGAACATTGAGCTTGCTGAATTAGGCTGTGAAAATTTTAGAGAAGTAATAAAAACAGTCGAATCAGGACATGCTGATTACGGCGTATTACCAATTGAAAACACAAGCTCAGGTTCAATAAACCAAGTTTATGATTTACTGCAACATACTAGCTTATATATTGTTGGTGAACTGACTCAACAGATAGATCATTGCTTATTAACCACCACAGAAACTTCTCTTGAATCGATTAAAACACTTTACTCTCATCCACAACCGCACGAACAGTGCAGTGAGTTTTTAAATCGTTTAGATAATGTAGAGCTTATTTCATGCGCAAGTACTGCTGATGCAATGATTACAGTGAAAGAGCTAAATTCACCTGAAGTGGCTGCTATAGGTAACTCTGATAGTGGTAAACTGTATGGCCTTCAATCCTTAATCACCAACATATCAAACCAAACAGAAAATCAAACACGCTTTATTGTCGTAGCAAGAAAGCCAGTTGATGTGTCAGAACAGATCCCAGCAAAAACCACGCTCATTATGTCAACTTCTCAAGATGCAGGTTCGTTAGTAGAGTCGCTATTAGTTCTTCGTAAATATGGAATTAATATGACAAAATTAGAATCTCGCCCAATTATGGGAAATCCTTGGGAAGAGATGTTCTATATTGATTTACAAGCACACTTAAAATCAGATGCAATGAGTGCTGCTATCGAAGAACTAACCTCTATCACCCAATATCTAAAAGTTCTTGGTTGCTACCCTATTGAAAATGTAACGCCAACAACAATCCCTTTAACTTAATAATGAGGCATTGTATGGATGTTATTATTAGTTCATTAAATCCAGCAAAGATTAGTGCAGTAGAAGCAGCGTTCAATCAAGCGTTTCCAGATAGTGTATTTAACTTTATTGGTGTATCCGTTGATAGTGGCGTACCAGATCAGCCTATGAGTTGCATAGATACGAAGCAAGGCGCTATAAATAGAGTTAATAATGCAAAAATACAACATCCTAATGCTGAGTATTATGTAGGCTTAGAAGCTGGTATAGAGGGAAATTCAACTTTTGCTTGGATGATTATTGATAATACTAAGCTAGTGGGAGAGTCTCGTTCATCAAGCTTGCCTCTTCCTCCTGCTGTGATTACAGCAGTAAATCAAGGAAAGGAACTTGGTGATGTAATGGATGAACAATTTAATACTGATAATATTAAACAAAAAGGAGGGGCTATTGGTCTATTAACCAATAACCTACTAACAAGAAGCTCAGTCTATCAACAAGCGCTGATTCTTGCTCTTATTCCTTTTCTTCATCCTGAGCGCTTTTTTGAAGTAACGTCATAAGCCATTCTTTTTCATCTTGAGTATGGCTTTTTAATTCATTTGAACCTCGAGTGATCGTTGCTACTCCCACTCCTAATAACTGGCTAATTTGTCTTTGGCTTAACTCCCCTTGTAGCAACTCATGACATATATTCACTCGGGCAATTAATGCTTCACGTTCATCAGGCGTCATCAACATGGTTAATAAAGATTGATGCTTATCTTGCTCTGCAGCATTCGCTATCAATGTCATCACCTGTGACCAATCTGAATATTTTGCTGAACCTGACATAAATTCCTCATTACACTAATAAAAAAGGGGACACTTAGGCCCCCTACTTTATGATCATTCAGAAATAATTAATACTCTAAATTCAGTTCTTTCTCTGATAAGAAACTGCCTTTTTCGCCTAACAAACTGCGATAGTAGGTTTCAAACATCAAAATATTTTGTACATAACCACGGGTTTCTTTAAATGGAATCGCTTCTATAAAAGCATAAGCGTCTAATTTTTCATCCGATACCGCTCTCCATCGTTTCACTCGATGAGGCCCTGCGTTATAACCGGCTAATGCAAAAATACGGTTACCATCATAATCATCTAACAATCCTTTCAGGTAATTTGAACCTATATGAATGTTTACATCGACATCATTAAGGCTATCTACCCCTTCATATTTGTCATAATCAATCTTCTTCGCCGTATACTTTGCCGTTGCTGGCATAATTTGCATTAAACCACGTGCACCAACTGGAGACTGTGCTTCTGCATATAAACCGCTTTCTTGTCTAGAAAGAGACATTAACGTAATTTTGTCTAATCCAAGTTCTTTACTGTAATGCCCAAACCACCACTGATGCGCAATAGGGAAACGTAAACTTAAATATCCCCACATTCTGCCTTTAATGGTCGCGAGTACCGTGAAGTGATGCCAACGATGCTGAGCCGCATAACTCGCAAGCTCTTTCACTTCCTTTTTAGATGCTCTATTAAGTAAATATTCCCACTCGCTTTTCGCTGTTGGGATCTCATCAATAGCTATCAGTTCTTTAATACGTGCAAGTTCAACCTTATATTTATCCTTTACTGGTTTAATATTTTTAGGCGCTACGTCCATCGGATACTGAATTGGCTCTCCTAAAATATTAGCAGCAGCGACACTATAAAAATTACGTTGTCCCAATAGCTTTCTTAATCGTTCATCAGCTTTAGTCTGCTCACCGTTTTCGCTGTCGATGCGAGCTATCCAGAATTGCCAACGTAATGAGGCTTTACTTTCAGGACTTAAGTAACCAATCCATTTATCAACGTCATTCCAATCAGCAGCTCGAATAGCAACGCGGATCCTACGTTCAATAAACGAATCTTCAGGATGGTTTTCAAGTTGAACATCTCGCCATTGTGCTAATTCATCTGAATTTGTCGACATAATACTACTGACAATTCGATGTGTAATCTTTACTTGTTCGTCTTTAGAATATTTCTGTTTTTTTGCAATTTTAGATAACATATCAATCGCTTTTTCTGGATTAATACGCCCTTCTCTTTCCATCGCAATCAGCGTTAATTTTTTAGTAAAATCAGACGGTTTATTCTTATTAGAAAAAGACAGTAATAAATCAGGATCATTAAATAACGTAACGATTTCTTTAGCTTGTGCTTTAGATTTATCTGACTTCAACATTTTTTCTAGGTATGAAAATAGCGTGTTATTACGAGCCTTATACACAAGAAGCATACGTTCAATGATCAAGTCATCCGTTAACTTTCCTGTATCAGACCACGCTTTAAATAAATCATCACACTCATAGGTAACAGAATTACCCGTAAGCCATAACTGTTCAGCTCCCTTCCAAGCTAGCGCTTTATCACCAATCTCATTTTTAGCTTGATAGTAATAACACTTCAAATTAGTGCTGCTTGGCTCTTGAGGAAAAAAATCCAAAAATTCAGACCAACGCTCATTCAAACCTAATACAACTAAATACTGATATGACAATGAATTTCCAATAGGAAGCGTTTGATTATTATGTATAAACAATCGAATATCATCAGGCGTCTTTGAGCTAAGATCCATTCGCAATTGACGATAATCTAAATATGGTGCAAGTGGGTAATCTTTTAAACTGGCTCTCACTACCTCATACTGCTCAAACTTTTTATCCTTTAGCAACTCCTTTGCTTCTTGATATTCAATGCGTGATTCATCTATCGATAATGCTTCTACGGTGTGTACGCTCAGCCCAATGCACAACGCTGTCATCATCCCTAATTTATGTTGTGTATATTTAATTGATTTTTTAAGCACCTAACCTTCCAACCTTTTTTTACAAACGTACCGATATGAGCGTAAATAAGCGTCTCATTTCTTCCTTTCACTACTTATATTACCCTAGTAACTGCTAGAATGAGTGTTAAACTATGTATCATAAATAGTAAAATGATATTTCCGTTAACCTACTCTAATAAGTGATTATGGCTGAATACGTATATACAATGTCACGAGTGAGCAAAATTGTTCCTCCTAAAAGACAAATCCTGAAAGACATTTCTCTTAGCTTCTTCCCTGGTGCAAAAATTGGTGTTCTTGGCCTAAATGGTTCAGGTAAATCAACATTACTTCGCATCATGGCAGGTTTAGATACCGATATTGATGGTGAAGCGCGTCCACAAGCTGGATTGAATGTCGGCTACCTACCACAAGAGCCTGTACTTGATGAATCAAAAACAGTACGTGAAATCGTAGAAGAAGCGGTTTCTGATGTTGCAGGTGCACTAACTCGTTTAGATGCTGTTTATGCGGCTTACGCTGAAGAAGGTGCTGATTTTGATGCACTCGCGAAAGAGCAAGGTGAACTTGAAGCACTTATTCAAGCAAAAGATGGTCATAACCTTGAGAATGCATTAGAGCGTGCTGCGGATGCATTACGTCTTCCTGAGTGGGATGCAAAAATTGAATTCCTATCTGGTGGTGAGCGTCGTCGTGTTGCTATCTGTCGTCTTCTTTTAGAAAAACCAGATATGTTGCTTCTTGATGAACCTACCAACCACCTTGATGCTGAATCTGTTGCTTGGCTTGAGCACTTCCTTGTTGATTATTCAGGAACTGTTGTAGCGATTACCCACGACCGTTATTTCCTTGATAATGCAGCAGGTTGGATCCTTGAGCTTGACCGTGGTGAAGGCATTCCATGGGAAGGTAACTATACTTCTTGGCTTGAGCAAAAAGACGACCGTCTAAAACAAGAAGCATCAAAAGAGAACGCTCGTCAAAAAACGATTGAGAAAGAACTTGAATGGGTTCGTCAAAACCCTAAAGGTCGCCAAGCGAAATCTAAAGCGCGTATGGCTCGTTTTGAAGAACTGCAAAATACAGATCACCAAAAACGTAATGAAACAAACGAACTGTTCATTCCGCCAGGTGAGCGTTTAGGTGACAAAGTTCTTGAAGTGAACAACCTAACTAAATCGTTTGGTGATCGTGTTCTGATTGATGATTTATCATTCAGTATGCCAAAAGGGGCTATCGTAGGTATTATCGGTGCCAATGGTGCAGGTAAATCAACACTGTTCAAAATGTTAAGTGGTGCTGAAACACCTGACTCAGGCACAATTGAGTTAGGTGAAACGGTTAAACTCGCATCTGTTGACCAGTTCCGTGATTCTATGGACGACACTAAAACGGTTTTCCAAGAGATCTCTGAAGGCGCTGATATCATCAAGATCAATAACTTTGAAATCCCAGCGCGTGCATACTGCTCTCGTTTTAACTTCAAAGGCAATGATCAACAAAAAATCATTGGCGATCTGTCTGGTGGTGAACGCAACCGTGTTCACTTAGCGAAGCTGCTTAAAACAGGCGGTAACGTATTACTACTCGATGAACCTACCAATGACTTGGATGTTGAAACACTACGTGCACTAGAAGAAGCTCTACTTGAGTTCCCTGGTTGTGCAATGGTTATCTCGCATGACCGTTGGTTCCTAGACCGTATTGCAACTCACATTCTAGATTATCGTGATGAAGGTCAAGTGAACTTCTTCGAAGGTAACTATACTGAGTACAGTGATTGGATTAAGAAAACATTAGGCGCGCAAGCGGCTGAACCTCATCGTATTAAATACAAGCGTATGACTAAATAAGTAATAACGATTATTTGATACTTATCATAAGGGCCGCATTAAAGCGGCCTTTTTATTAGACTTACTGCAAACCAGATATCATACTTAGGGATTAAACTTATAATATAAGGATCATATTATGATTGAACGACGTAAATTCTCACGTGTCGTGTACCAAGCAAACATCACTCTTCAACAAGATGATAAACAATGGAAAGGGACTTTAGTTGATTTATCCTTGCATGGATTACTTATCAATTTAGCAAATAGCGAAGAGATAAAAGAAAAAAACGAGATTAACGTACAATTCACACTAAATGAGAGTGATATTAATATTAGTGCTGAATGCAAACTAATAAATAAAACAGATAACACGCTAAGACTCTGTATAAGCCACATAGATATTGATAGTATTAGCCACCTTAAACGTCTAGTAGAACTCAATGTTGGAAATAGTGATTTATTATTACGCCAACTCTCTGAGTTAACCACCTTAACCTAAAGTAAATAAGTTTATTCCTATGCCAGATAAAATTCGAATTTCCGTTTCACATAACAAAGGAACGCGTTTTTTCGCTATTTCCCAAAAACGGAAAAATCTTGTTATTTTATCTTTGCTACTTGGGGTAGGTTCATTCTCTCTGAGTGGTTTTGGTCTTCACTATTTTTACCAAAAACAGCTAACTTCTGAATTGGCTATCGCTCAACTTCAAGTACAGAACAATGAACTTAATCAGTTAATTATTGAAAACAACAATAACAATCACGAATTAAATCAACAACTTGAAGCTAAAGAAAATGAGTTCTTAGTGATTAGTCAAAGAGTTGAGGATGTAGAATCCGTTCTTGGTCTTCAAGAGCTGTCAGAAGACGAAAATTTATTAGCCGAAAAAACATTAGAACAACGTTTAGATGTCGCAGCCATTGACTCTGCGGTTCGTGCCACGATGTTCCGTTTAATCCCCAATGACACACCACTTGATTTTATTCGTAACTCTTCTAGTTTTGGAAAAAGAACAAATCCAATATCAGGTAAAAGACAACGTCATTTAGGGTTAGATCTAACTTGCAAGCGCGGCACGGAAATTTATGCCCCTGCCGATGGTGTCGTTGAACTGGCTCGAGCAAGCAAAAAAGGCTACGGTAATTTATTAAAAGTTCAGCATTCTTTTGGCTTTATGACCATGTATGCTCATTTACAAAAATTTAAAGTTCGTTCGGGTCAGTTTGTTAAGAAAGGAGAATTGATTGCAACTTGTGGCAATTCAGGTAACTCAACCGGCCCTCACCTGCATTATGAAGTGCGCTTCCTTGGGCGAGTTCTCAATCCACAATCATTTATTGATTGGACACCTGAAAAATTTGAAAGTCTGTTTGAAAAAGAGCGCAGCGTTAAGTGGACACCGCTGGTCGAAATTATTAACAACGTTGTGAAATTACAACTAAAACTTACTCAAAAACCCACAATTGAGCAAGTTGAAGCAATTAATACCGTAAAAACAGAGTTACAAACAGTAAAACAGTTAACCCAATAAAAGATTAATAGCATCAAACAAAAAAGGTGAGCAAGTGCTCACCTTTTTTATTGTTAATTAACTTCGCTCTCTATGAATAGAGTCATTCGCCTGTCTTAGTAAGCCTTTACTTTCAATTAAAAACTGCTCAGCATAATCACCAAACCAATGCTCAACTTCTTTAAAATTATCAATAAAACCTTCACGATTATGATTTTCTAATAATGAGATTGCATCACCAAAACGCTGATGGAATCGTTTTATCATATCAATATTGTCTTCTGAGGAAAGGATAATATCCGCGTATAAATTAGGATCTTGAGCAAACAAGCGGCCTACCATTAATAACTCTAAACGATAAATTGGTGAACTTAGGTTAAGTAGCTGTTCAATGTCTGGATTTTCTTTAGCAAGATGCTGCCCATAAGCAAAAGAAGTAAAGTGGCGTAAAGCTTGAATTAATGTCATGCCATGATCATGCTCTGAGGCTGATATATCACGAACAACCGCTCCCCAAATTTCAAACTGTTGTTTAAGCCAGCTGTAATCTTCTTTATTACGCCCATCGCACATTACAATAACTTGTTTGGCTAAACTAGGTACATCAGGTCCAAACATTGGATGTAAACCAACAACAGGGCCTTTATGAATCTCCATCATTGCTTGCAGTGGTTTTTTCTTTACTGATGTCAAATCACATAAAATACAATCTTCAGCCAATCCTGAGAGCTTATGAATAACATCAACGGTTAAGTTAATTGGAACAGTAACAACGACCATTCCAGCATCCTTTAAAATTAGCTCGGAGTTATCCCAATCTTTACTACCAAGAATACGAACCTCGTAACCAGATAAAGTAAACATTTTGGCAAATAAACCACCAAGTTGACCATGACCACCAACGATAACAATAGGTCTTAATTCTGGCTTTAAACATTTGAAACCTGAGTCATTTTCACTACTATAAGATTCACGCATTGTGCGGCGTAAGATATCTTCAATTAAGGATGGCGGAACCCCTTTATTTTCAGCTTCTTGTCGTCTTGAAGCTAACATAGCGGCTTCTCGACTTGGATCGTAAATAGGCAATCCATGGGCACTTTTTACTTCACCGACCTGTTCAACCAAGTGCAGTCGCTGAGATAAAAGATCCAACATTTGTTTATCTACCGCATCAATTTGATCGCGTAAATGACTCAGTTCTACCGCCATCGCATTCTATCCTTTTAAACGCTCTTCCAATATTGGAGTTAAATCTTTGTGAGTATGGCGTAATAGTGCCTCAGTTGAATCCCAATTGATACAAGCATCGGTGATAGACACCCCATATTTCATCTCTGATAATGGAATATCAGAAGGTTGATTTCCTTCGTTTAAGTGACTTTCAATCATTAAACCAATGATTGATTTATTGCCTTCTCTAATTTGATGGATCACATCTTCAGCAACCAATGGCTGACGACGATAATCCTTACGTGAATTTGCATGGCTGCAGTCAATCATTAGTGCCGCATCAAGATTTGACTTAGCTAACTCTTCTTCACACTCTGTCACCGATACCGAGTCATAATTCGTTTGTTTACCACCGCGAAGAATCACATGGCCATTAGGATTACCTTGGGTTGTTAATAATGCAACTTGACCTTCACTATTAATCCCCATAAAACGATGACTAGAAGCCGCTGCCTGCATAGCATTAATTGATGTTGATAAACTACCATCCGTGCCATTTTTGAAACCAACAGGAACTGACAAACCACTTGCCATTTCACGGTGTGTCTGAGATTCAGTAGTACGAGCACCAATCGCAGCCCAACTAAATGTATCGCCAATATATTGTGGACTAATTGGGTCAAGCGCCTCTGTTGCTAATGGAATTTCCATTTCAGCCAAATCAACCAGAAGCTGTCTTGCTGAATGTAAGCCATAATCAATATCAAAAGAACCATCTAAATGAGGATCATTAATCAAGCCTTTCCAACCAACGGTTGTTCGTGGTTTTTCAAAGTAAACTCGCATAACAATATAAAGCTGATCTTTAAGATCTTCCGCGATCACCTTTAAACGTTTTGCATATTCTTTCGCGGCATCGATATCATGAATAGAGCAAGGACCACATACGATTAATAAACGGTGATCTTTTTTATGAATAATATTAGAAATGGTCTGACGAGACTGTTGAATAAATTGGCGAGCATTATCGCTTAATGGAATTTTATTTTTTAGTTCTTGTGGTGTGATAAGTACTTGCTCATCACTAATATTAATATTGCTTAATTCACTTTTTTTCATACTCTACACCTGTAAACTTTTATTTCCATTAATAGTCTTTTTAGACAAGTAGAAATAATTTAACAGTTATAGAATAAAAATCAACCACTGTAATTAAATTAATACACATAAAACAACATGTAAGGTATTATTTACACTATAGGTGTAGGTATAAAAAAAGGTGCGCTGATAACAGCACACCTTCATAGCACATTTGAGAACGTTCTCGTGTGCGTTACTTTTTAGCCAGCTTCTCTTTGATACGAGCTGATTTACCAGAACGCTCACGTAGGTAGTACAACTTGGCACGACGTACTGCACCGCGACGTTTAACTTCGATGCTGTTTACAACTGGAGAGTGTGTTTGGAACGTACGCTCAACACCTTCACCGTTAGAAATCTTACGTACAGTGAACGCAGAGTGTAGACCACGGTTACGAATAGCGATTACAACGCCTTCGAATGCCTGTAGACGCTCACGGTCACCTTCTTTAACTTTAACCTGAACTACTACAGTGTCACCTGGAGAGAATTTAGGTAGGTCTTGTTTTAGTTGCTCATCTTCAAGAGCTTTAATGATGTTGCTCATTTTTGTATATCCTAGAATAAACTGATACTAAATTTACTTAATTACTTACTGTTCTGGCGTTCTTCACGAACAAACTCAGCCAGTAATAATTCCTGTTCGTCAGTCAGAGCTAGATTTCCCAGGAGCTCTGGTCTTCTTAGCCAAGTACGGCCTAACGATTGTTTCATTCGCCAACGAGCGATATCTTTATGGTTTCCAGATTTAAGTACACGAGGTACTTCCTTACCATCCAAAACCTCAGGTCTTGTATAGTGCGGACAATCTAATAAACCGTCTGCAAAAGAATCTTCTTCAGCGGACGCGAAATCACCTAATACACCCGGAACAAACCGAGATACAGAGTCAATCAACGTCATAGCAGGGAGTTCCCCACCTGTAAGCACAAAATCCCCAATTGACCATTCTTCGTCAACTTCAGATTGTATTATGCGCTCATCTACTCCTTCGTATCGGCCACAAATCAGAATTAAATTCTCATTTGTTGCCAACTCCTCAACGCCTGCTTGATTCAGCGTTCTGCCTTGAGGTGAAAGGTAAATCACTTTCGTTTTGCCTGGTGCTGCTTGTCTGGCTGCGGTAATGGCATCGCGCAAAGGCTGTACCATCATTAACATACCAGGGCCACCACCATAAGGTCGGTCATCAACAGTGCGATGTTTATCATGAGTGAAATCTCTAGGATTCCATGTCTCAATAGATAAAAGACCTTTTTTAATTGCTTGGCTAGTTACCCCAAAATCGGTAACCGAACGGAACATTTCAGGAAATAGGCTAATAACCCCAACCCACATGTGCCCTCGCTTTACCTAGGGATTAGAACCCAGGATCCCAGTCAACTTCGATCCGTTGAGCTTCACGATCAATTAATTTGATCACTTGCTCATCAATAAAAGGAATCAATCGTTCCTTTTTACCAAAAGCATCTTTCAGGTTTGCTTTGACTACAAGAACATCGTTTGATCCGGTTTCAAAAATGTCGTCAACAACACCAAGACCGTAGCCTTGCGTTGTAACCACTTCCATACCAAACAATTCACGCCAGTAGAACTCATCTTCTGACAGCTCAGGTAGTACATCTGCTTTAACTGCAATTTCTAGGTTAGTATAAGTTTGAGCTTCTTCTCGAACCTCTAACCCTTCCAGTTTGCACACCAAACCTTTATGACGTTTCCAGCTTTCGACTGAAAACTCGACCCACTCACCTTTAACTTGGATAAGCCAAGGCTTGTAATCGAAAATGCTTTCAGGTTGATCTGTAAAGGAAACTACTTTCAACCATCCACGAATACCATAGGAAGCACCAAACTTACCTATAACAATAACTTCGTCTTGCTTACTCATAAATTCTTTACCTTTAACCAACTAATATTAAGCCGCTTTTTTAGCGTCTTTAACTAGCTTAGCTACACGATCAGAAAGACCAGCGCCTTGCTCAACCCAGTGACCAACACGATCAAGATCTAGGCGTAGACCTTCTTCTTGACCTTGTGCTGTAGGGTTAAAGAAACCTACTTTCTCAATGTAACGACCAGTTGATTTAAAACGGCTGTCCGCTACTACGATTTGATAAAATGGACGCTTCTTAGCGCCGTGACGTGCCAAACGAATGGTAACCATATCGTCCTCTTTTGCTTTGTATAAAAATTAAATTGGCCCAAAAAGATGAATTTTTGAGCCCTCGTGCCAAATTAAAGCCCCGGAATTTTACTCTTATAGAGTTTCAATGCAAGGGATTTAGTTACTTTTTCACCAATTATTTTTGTAATTGATGAAAAAATTGGGAAAAAAAAGTGCGCTAGGTTATGTTTTTCACTAAATTAGCTTGTCGCACTTAATTATATAACTTTTAGGATATCATCAGTTTAATGAGCGTTAGCGACCAAGGCCACCCATCCCGCCCATTCCACCCATCATTCCTTGCATATTACGCATCATGCCTTTCATTCCACCCTTCTGCATTTTTTTCATCATTTTCTGCATTTGAGTAAATTGTTTTAGCATACGGTTCACATCTTGCACTTGAACACCAGAACCTGCAGCAATACGCTTTTTACGTGATCCTTTGATGATTTCTGGACGTTCACGTTCTTTCATTGTCATGGAATTAATTATCGCTTCCATTTGATTGAACATCTTGTCATCAACTTTATCTTTTACATCACTTGGTAGCTGAGACATGCCTGGGAGCTTATTCATCATTCCCATCATGCCGCCCATGTTTTTCATTTGACCAAGCTGTTCGCGGAAATCTTCTAAATCAAAGCCTTTTTTCTCTTTGAATTTTTTAGCTAGTTTCTCTGCTTTTTCTTTATCAACGTTCTTTTCAAGATCTTCAATTAAAGAAAGAACATCACCCATTCCCAAAATTCGAGAAGCAATTCGTTCTGGGTGGAACGCTTCAAGTGCATCGGTTTTTTCACCTACACCCAAAAACTTAACTGGCTTACCTGTGATATGACGAACAGATAAAGCGGCACCACCACGAGCATCACCATCTATTTTAGTTAAAATAACACCGGTTAATGGTAAAGCATCACCAAAGGCTTTAGCGGTATTCGCCGCATCTTGACCTGTCATTGCATCAACAACAAACAGGGTTTCAATCGGATTTACATGAGAATGAAGCTGTTTGATTTCATCCATCATTTCAGTATCAACAGCTAAACGACCGGCTGTATCCACAATAACAACATCAAAAAACTTCAGTTTTGCATGCCCAATTGCAGCATCGACGATATCAATTGGCTTTTGATCTGCACTTGATGGGAAGAAGTCAACATCAACCTCTCCTGCTAACATTTCTAGCTGTTTGATCGCCGCAGGACGGTAAACATCGGCAGAAACAACAAGTACTTTTTTCTTATCACGCTCTTTTAATAATTTAGCAAGTTTACCTGTACTGGTTGTTTTACCTGCACCTTGTAAACCCGCCATTAAAATAACCGCTGGCGGCTGACATGCTAAATTTAAGGCTTCATTTGATGCCCCCATCACGGCTTCAAGTTCAGATTGAACAATCTTTATGAACTCTTGTCCTGGTGTTAAACTTTTTGAGACCTCAACACCAACCGCGCCTTCTTTTACACGCTTAATAAAATCACGAACTACAGGTAAAGCTACGTCGGCCTCTAATAGAGCCATGCGCACTTCACGCAGTGTTTCTTTTATATTGTCTTCTGTTAATCGACCTTTACCACTGATATTTTTCAGGGTTTTGGATAGTCTATCCGTTAAATTATCAAACATATTCCTGCGCCTACTTTGCGACCATTTCTCGATTATACCTAAATCTGAGACGTTATAATGAAAATTTTTTATCCTAACTGAATCACACCTACCGAGATTGCCCTCTAAAGGGTATAATCAAAATGTTGATAAACTAAATGATCAGTGAATTATGGATACGATTACAGCAATCAGTGCTGCACTTTTTTACTTTCTTGC
Source organism: Aliivibrio sp. A6 (assembly GCF_028765505.1). Taxonomy (NCBI): domain Bacteria; kingdom Pseudomonadati; phylum Pseudomonadota; class Gammaproteobacteria; order Vibrionales; family Vibrionaceae; genus Aliivibrio; species Aliivibrio sp. A6. The sequence continues at coordinate 20,017 of NZ_JARACR010000002.1, forward strand.
TTTAGGATTTGTGATCCCAGGCCTAGCTGGCCAAAATAAGATCCAAACAAATGTAGTACTGATTTGTGCTTCACTTGCTTTACTTCTGCACGCCTGGCAATTAAAAGAATTGATCCTAAATAGCTTTGGGCAAAATTTAAGTATTCTAAATGTGGCTTCTCTTATTAGCTTTATTATATCGCTAGTAATGAGTGTTTCTATGCTCAAGTTTAGAGTGTGGTTTATTTTGCCCGTCGTTTATAGTTTTTCTGCAATTAACTTAATCGCAGCGACTTTTTTACCAGGGGCTTTTATTACTCACTTAGAGTCTCATCCAAGTTTATTAATTCATATTTCTTTAGCACTGTTTGCCTATTCAACGTTAATGATCGCAACACTTTATGCCTTACAACTTGCTTGGCTCGATCATAAACTAAAAAGTAAAAAGTCATTAATGTTAAATCCAAACCTTCCACCATTAATGATGGTTGAACGTCAGCTTTTCAAGATCATTTTAGTGGGTTTATTACTACTGACACTTACATTAATGACAGGCTTCACATTTATTCAAGATATGTTCGCTCAAGGTAAGGCTCATAAAGCAATCCTTTCCTTCATTGCTTGGGTTATTTATGCTGTATTAACTTGGGGTCATTATCAACGAGGTTGGCGTGGTCAAAAAGTATTATGGTTCAGTTTATCTGGTGCATTTTTACTGACTCTGGCTTACTTTGGCAGTCGTTTTGTTCAAGAGGTAGTTTTAACTTAAATTGTGGTAATCGCTCACTTTTGGCATTCAAACTTGACAGACTGATTATCAGATAAGATAAATACCCTTTAGTTACCCTTTAGTTACCCTTTAAAATCGAGGATCAAGACACTTGGACGACATATCAACCGGCGCCCTATTTACTTTATTAGCTATACTTATTATTATCTCTGGTTACTTCTCAAGCTCTGAAACGGGCATGATGTCGTTAAACCGCTATCGTCTAAAGCACCTATCCAACCAAGGTCATAAAGGGGCAAAGCGCGTTGAAAAGTTACTGAGTCGTCCTGACCGCCTTATTGGCTTAATTCTTATCGGTAATAACCTTGTTAATATCCTCGCTTCTGCAATCGCTACTATTCTTGGTATGCGCCTTTATGGTGATTATGGTGTGGCTATTGCCACTGGTGTGTTAACTCTTGTCATCCTTGTTTTTGCTGAAGTCACTCCTAAAACCCTTGCGGCAATGTATCCTGAACGAGTCTCTTACAGCAGCAGTATCGTATTAAATGTTTTAATGAAGATACTTTCTCCTCTCGTTATTTTAGTTAATTTTATCACCAATGGTTTTCTTAAACTGTTAGGCCTTGGGGCTGACCATAATGATAAAGACAACCTGAGTTCAGAAGAGCTTAGAACGGTTGTGCATGAGGCTGGAGGATTAATTCCGCGTCGTCACCAAGATATGTTAATTTCCATTCTAGATTTAGAACACGTAACCGTAAATGATATTATGGTGCCTCGCAGTGAGATCACGGGAATTGATATTAATGATGATTGGAAATCTATTTCACGTCAATTAACTCATTCTCCTCATGGCCGTATTGTTCTATATCGTGATCAAATCGACGAAGTCGTTGGCATGTTACGTTTACGAGAATCTTATCGATTAATGCTTGAGAAAAATGAATTTACCAAAGAAACCTTATTGCGAGCAGCTGATGAGATATATTTCATCCCAGAAGCCACACCATTAAATACACAATTATTAAAATTCCAACGCAATAAAGAGCGTATAGGCTTAATTGTTGATGAATATGGCGATATCCAAGGCCTAATCACATTAGAAGATATTTTGGAAGAGATTGTGGGTGAATTCACGACCTCAATGGCACCAAGCCTAGCAGAAGAAATAACACCTCAGCCGGATGGCAGCTTTATGATTGAAGGCAGTGCCAATATCCGAGATATTAATAAAGGGTTAAAGTGGGATTTACCAACCGATGGACCAAGAACATTAAATGGCTTGATTCTGGAACACCTAGAAGAAATACCTGAAGCTGAAATTAGTCTTGAAATTGACCAACATAATATGGAAATCGTAGCAGTAGAAGAGAATAAAATTAATTTAGTGAAAGTATTTCCAAGCCCTGAAGACAAATAATACCATTCTGGATAAGTAGTTGTTCAGATAATTGCGTAGGAAAAATCGATTAGAGCAAGGCATAAATTGCAGTAACTAGTGGATCTAATTACAAAAGTTATAACGCAGATATAATCGATTTTAACAAGTAAGAATGATCAAATACTTATGTAGATTGGTATAATACATAAGAAAAAAGCCCGCATTAGATAATACTAATGCGGGCTTTTTAGTTGTTAATTTTAAAATTAATCAACCGATAACTCTTTTAGCATTGAATCTGGTAATGCTAGTTCATCGTTTTTATTTACTCGAATACCTGATGCTAAAATAGTGCTCGCAATCACTTTTGCTTCTTCTAATGAATGCATAGTGTAAGTACCACATTGATATTCATTAAGTTCTGGTATCTTATTTTGTGCTTCTACTTTTAAAACATCTTCCATTGATGCAATCCACGCATTAGCAACGGTTTGCTCTGCTGGCGTACCAATCAAGCTCATGTAAAAACCAGTACGACACCCCATTGGCGAAATATCTATAATTTCAACCTCTGTACCATTTAGATGATTACGCATAAAGCCTGCGTATAAATGCTCTAAAGTATGAATGCCTTTTTCAGATAAAATATCTTTGTTTGGTGCTGTAAAGCGTAAATCAAACACAGTAATCGTATCACCTTTTGGAGTTTGCATTGTTTTTGCAACACGAACCGCCGGTGCTTCCATACGAGTATGATCTACAGTGAAACTATCTAATAGTGGCATATTCTAATCCTTTAATTTATGAAATGATGGCTTACCACCACCAACTACTTTGTCGTTCAAGTTCGGCTTTACATTGTTTTAATTGCCAGCCATACGTTTTTGCTTGAGATTCTACCTTACGAGCTATCTTAATCAATTGTGGTTTTCTTTGATAGCTTTTACGTTTATAACCACCACGACCCTCGTGATAAGCAAGATATTGGTTATACGGGTCCCACTTTGAGATCCCTAATTGTTTTTGCGTACCATCAGTATACCAACCTATAAACATAATGGCGTCATCAAAGCTACTGCGAGATCCTCCACCAGTTGCTTCTTCATACTCTCCCCATACTGGGTCTTGAGCTTGTGCATAACCATAAGCTGAACTTGGGCGACTCCATGGGATAAACCCTAGCAATTGAGTTCTTGGTGGCCTTACCGTTGCTCTGAAGCTACTTTCTTGTTTCATAATAGCCATGGCTACATTTATTGGGGTTCCATATTCTTCAGTCATGTCTTTGGCGTCATCATACCAACCACTTTTCTCTCGAAAAATATCACATAAGTTGTCTTGTTTTGTTGGGGGAGCGGTCGCACATCCCGTTAATACTGAAAAAGTAACAGCAACAATGACTAATTTGTAATTCATAAATTCACTCAAAAAAAAGCACCGCTATCCATAGAATAACAGTGCTATAAGTTTCTTATTAATAATTACTTTAAATAACTAAAGTAATTACTTAAATACTCAGAAAAAGAGAGCGTATCTTTCGCTTCAATGTCTTTCTGTGCTTGAATAGAACGCTCAACCTCAGCATCTAACTCTTCTTTAGTATAATAGCCATATTGATGATTAAGATGAGTTTCGCGGTGTTGAACCGCAAGGTCACACCCTATTTTACCAATACCACCACCTTTTTTCGTTTCTGCAAGTAAACGACCTGAGATGGTTAACTCTGGGTCTTCAATCATTGCTATTAAACGTTGGTGAGTTTGTTGGTATTCATCATCTCCATTCGCAGCGTCCATTTTTTTAGCGATAACCAGTAAATCATCAAATACTCGCTCAGCCCATGCTTTTTGAGTTAATCGTTCGCCTTGGCAACCAATCTTCAGTTCTAAGCCTGGTTTACGACCTTTTTCAATGATCTTATTCCAATTATCTTTCCAACATGCCATTTCACTGTCATTCATTGGTGCTGAATCAGTCAATACTGCCCATGTTAAAAATAAGTCTAAGAAACGGACTTGGTCTTTATCAACCCCTACAGAGCTGAATGGGTTTACATCTAATGAGCGAACTTCTATATATTCTACGCCATCTCTTTCTAGTGCTTCTGATGGCCTTTCGCCATTTTTAGCAACACGCTTAGGGCGGATAGGGGCATACAGCTCATTTTCGATTTGCAGTACATTTGCATTTAATTGAACGTGCTTATCACCTTCTTTTAAACCAATTTTTGCAAATTCTTCTGATGGTGTCCGTATTGCTTTATTTAAACCATCAACGTACTCACTGACGCTGTTTAAACTGATTTTCAAATCACTTTGTGAATCATTGGTATAACCAAGATCACTTAATCGTAAAGACGTTGCATAAGGAAGATAAAGCGTATTCCCTAATGTTTCAAACTCCATTGCCGTTTCACGGCCTTGAATAAATGAACTACACAGTGCTGGAGACGCACCAAAGAAATACGGAATTAACCAGCCAAAACGATAATAGTTACGGATCAAACCAAAGTAAGCATCTGATACTGACTCTTTTCTTTCATTTTCAGATTGCTGACCAAACAATTCATCCCAAAACTCTGTTGAAAATGAAAAGTTAAAATGCACGCCCGAGATCACCTGCATCACACTACCATATCGGCGTTTTAGTCCTTCACGGTATGTTGTTTTAAGCTGCCCTACATTTGATGAGCCATACTGCGCAAGCGTAATATCGTCGTCATGAGTAACAAAACATGGCATAGAGAGGGGCCAAAGCTTTTCTTCACCCATATGTGAAACCGTATAATGGTGCACATCTTCAAGTTGTTGGATTACCGTATCTACGTCATTCGATACAGGTGTAATAAACTCTAGTAAAGACTCTGCAAAATCAGTGGTTATGTATTTATGCGTTAATGCTGAACCGACACCTACAGGATGTGGCTTCGACGAAAGTGAAGCGCCTAAAGTAAATCGTAGGGTCTCTCTTTCAATTCCTCGACCCGCTTTCTTAAAGGCCTTAGGATTGGAAGCGACTTTCTGTAATCGGTTGATAAATTCGGTCAAAATACAATCTCGCTATTGAGGTAAGTTCAACATCATAATGTTGATTTATATCCTGAGATACTAACAAATTTTAATGAGACTTGGATACGAAAAAAAACGGCGATATTTTTATATATTGCCGTCTTTCTAACAATCATTACTTATTAGGTGTTAGTAACTCTATTGGTAAACCTAATGTTTTCAGTTTTGGCATTAATGACTTTTCATCACCAATCACAATAATTTGATATTCCGTTGGATCAAACCATTTTGTAGCTAATGCATTCAGTTCATTACGCCCTAATGTCGCTATTAACTCATTCTGTTCATCAATGAAATCTTCATCCAAAGAATAGGTGAGAATTTTACCAAGTAAATTTGCTTTTTGACTTGGGGTTTCATACTTCAGTGCGTCTTGTTGACCAACAGCTAAGCGCATAAAGTTCAACTCATCCATTGTCATGCCATCCGTTTCAAATTGTTTCATTTCAGTAATGAATTCTTTGATCGATTCTAGCGTTACATCAGCTCGAACTTGGGCATAAAAAATCGACATTCCAATTTCTTTATTTCCCATTAAATAGCCACCAGCACCGTAGGTATACCCTTTATCTTCACGAAGGTTCTGATTAATTCGACTGTTAAAATTACCACCTAAGTTAAAGTTAGCTAATTGAGTCTGATATAACTCCCCTGTCGCATCATATGGCATACCTTGGCGGACAAAGCGGATCACACTTTGAGGCGCGTTCGGTTTATCGATAACATAAATCTTTTGTTTGTCTAATTTAGGTAATTGTTGTGGCGCTAATAGTTGAGGTGCCTTACCTTGCCAATTCGCTAAAAAAGAAAGTTTTGATACAAGATCTGATTTAGTTATATCACCAACAGAAACGACTTGAGTCCCAACTGGGGTGTAATTATTTTTATAGAACTGTTTTACATCTTCAATGGTTAAACCCTTAACTGAGTCTAGCGTGCCATCTGGAGAACGTTCAAAAATAGTCCCGCCAAACAAGATTTCGCGAGTCGCCTGAGAAGCTAACCATGATGGTTTTTGATGATCGTAAACAAGCCCTTCCATTGCTTGCTTTTTCAATCGCTCAAAATCAGCTTCTTTGAAGGCTGGAGCAAATAACATGTCATTTACTATGGCTAATGTTTGATCAATATTTTTAGTCAGTGATGCTATTGAAATGGTTGTCGTATAACTGCCAGTATTAAAAGAGACTGAGCTGCCTAATTTATCCAATTCTTTTTGAATATCTTCAGCGGAACGCTCGATGGTTCCTTCTTCCATCATGGCAGCGGTTAACTCAGCTAACCCTTCCTTGCCTCTTACCACATAGCGATTTCCAGCAGGTATTGCTATCTGTAATTGAATTGTTGGTGTCTCAATCGCTTCAGTGCCTAATATTTCAATATCGTTCTGTAATTTCGCACGATAAATATCCGGTGTTTTTGCCGTCACTGCTTTTGATGGTTGAGGCATAATAGAGCGATCAAAATCATCTACTGCTTTACGTACTTCTAAATCACCCTCACCAATTTTTTGATACTCAGGTAGCTCTCTTTTTGGCGTAATAAAGTTTGGTGCTTTAACTTGAAGTTGTGTTTTTCCTTTTGGTACAACACTTAACGTCACCTTATATTTATCAGCAATATAATTATCAAACGCTTGAGATACTTTTTCTGGCGTTACTGCTTTTAATTCTGTTAGCTGTTTTTCAAGTTGGTTAGGTTGACCATAGAATGTCTCATTTGAAGCAAGTTGAGATACTTTTCCTGATACCGATTGCAACCCAAATATCGCCCCAGCTTCGGCACTGCCTTGAACTTCAGCAAGATCTTCTTTTGATACGCCCTCTTTATCAAATTTTTCAAGCACATCCATCACTTCAGTATAAGCTGTGGCTAAACTGTTATTGTCACCAGAGTCTGTCATTGCATACACATACAGGGTACATGATAACTCTGCACAATCATGAAAAGCGCCAGCATCAACGACTTTACCTGTCTTCACTAACTCTTGATAAAGTAAGCTTGTTTTACCATTACCAAGTAAAGTCGCTAACATATCCAAGCTGGCTTCTGTTTCTTCACCACGATACGTCGTTGGCCAACCAATCATAACCATTGGTTGCTGAATACGGTCTTCTAGTGTGATGTAACGGTTTTCTGTTAGCGTTACTGGTTGTTTAGGGGCATTTTCAACTTCAGGACCACGAGGGATTGAACCAAAGTATTTGCTTACCCATTCTAATGTTTGCTTGCTATCTAAATCACCACCGATAGTAATAACGGCATTGTTAGGGCCATACCAACGTAAAAAGAATGCTTTTAAGTCGTTAACATCAACACGATCTAAATCTTCGACATACCCTATGGTTTGCCATGAATATGGATGGCCTTGTGGGAATAACGCTTCTCCCATTCTTTCGTAAATTAAACCATATGGACGGTTATCGTAATTCTGACCACGCTCATTTTTCACTGTGCTACGTTGGATCTCAAATTTCTTTTGGGAAACAGCATCAATCAAGAATCCCATTCGATCAGATTCTAGCCATAGCATTTTTTCTAATTGATTCGCGGGTACGGTTTCAAAGTAATTTGTTCTATCGCGATTAGTCGTGCCGTTTAACGTCCCACCTGCTTCAGTGATGATTTTAAAATGTTGTTGGTCGCCAACATTTTCGGAACCTTGAAACATCATATGCTCAAAGAAATGAGCGAAACCTGATTTTCCGATCTCTTCTCGTGCAGAGCCTACATGATAAGTCACATCAACATGTACGAGAGGATCTGAATGATCAGGGCTAAGAATTACAGTTAGCCCGTTTTCTAATGTGTATTTCTGATAAGGAATTACTGTAGTGCCTTCTTTTGGTAGCACTTGCTCAACCAAAGTAACACCTTCTGGCAGGTCTGATGTTTTTGGGGCTTCAAACTCAGAGTTACTGCACCCTGAGAGTGCTAAAATAATCGAGAGGCCTAATAATTTTTTCATCTTAAATCCTATAATATTCCATTTACTGCAAACGATAGAAGAACGTATCGAGCAGCCTTGCCAATCCCTATTAAAATCACACATGGCCAGAACTTCATTCTTAACCATCCGGCAGCTAAACAAAGGGGATCACCAATAACAGGTAACCAACTGAACAATAACGTCCAATAGCCGTATTTTTTTATCCATTTAATGGCTTTATGACCATGTTTTTGTGAAGAAGTTTTATCAGGGAGTAACAAACCAAGCCAATAATTTGTTATGCCTCCCAGCGTATTTCCCAATGTTGCTACAGCAATAACTGTCCACATAGAAAAACTGTCTAATTTTAATGTTGCAATTAAACTCGCCTCAGAGGCTCCTGGTAATAATGTGGCACTTAAAAATCCAGAGCTAAATAATACCCATAATGCAGAATCCGCATTAAACCAATCGAACATGGTGAAGAAATCCCGATAGCCCAGTAAATATAGTTAATAAGCATAAAATAAAAAAGGGTGCTACTGCACCCTTTTATTGTTAAGTTTTACTCAATATTAACCAACAAGCGCTAATAAGATACCAGCGGCAACCGCAGAGCCGAGTACACCAGCAACATTAGGCCCCATTGCATGCATTAATAAGAAGTTTTGAGGGTTAGCTTCAAGACCTACCTTATTAACTACTCGAGCAGCCATTGGCACGGCTGATACTCCTGCAGCACCAATTAATGGGTTTATATCTTCTTTTGAATACTTATTTAAGATCTTAGCCATAATTAAACCACCAGCAGTACCTACGCTGAAAGCAACCGCACCTAGCAATAAAATGCCTAACGTTTCAACATTCAAAAAGGTTTCAGCTTCTAGCTTTGAACCAACACCGAGCCCTAAGAAGATGGTCACAACATTAATCAGTTCATTTTGAGCAGTACTAGATAAACGATCGACAACACCAGACTCTTTCATCAAATTACCTAAACAGAACATGCCAACTAATGGCGTTGCTGATGGTAAAAATAGAATCGTCATAAGAAGAACTGCTAGCGGGAAAATGATCTTCTCCGCTTTACCAACATGACGCAATTGGGCCATCTTAATTTTGCGCTCTTCTGGTGTAGTTAGTGCCTTCATTATTGGAGGCTGAATGATTGGAACTAAGGCCATATAGCTGTATGCAGCTACAGCAACGGCACCCAATAAATCAGGGGATAATTTACTCGCTAAGAAGATAGCTGTTGGGCCATCAGCACCACCAATAATAGCAATTGATGAAGCATCAGCTAATGTAAACTCCATGCCCGGAACAAAATTAAGCAAAATCGCACCAAATAATGTTGCAAAAATACCCACTTGCGCAGCAGCGCCTAACCATAACGTTTTAGGGTTTGCGATGAGAGCCCCAAAATCCGTCATTGCACCCACCCCCATGAAGATCAAGAGTGGGAAGATTCCAGTTTCAATTCCAACGTAGTAAACGTAGTAAAGTAAACCGCCGGGCTCAGTGAAGCCTGCGTTTGGAATGTTAGCCAATATTGCACCAAAACCAATTGGTAGCAGTAGTAATGGCTCAAATCCTTTTTTAATCGCTAAGAATAAAAGACCGCAACCCACTAAAATCATAATAAGTTGTTCAAACTTAAAATTAGCAATTGAGGTTTCATTCCATAATATTAATAAACCATCCATGTTTAACTTACCTTACGCTAGAGAAAGCAACGGTGTGCCAACAGCTACCGCATCGCCTTCCTTAGTTAAAATATCCTGCACTGTACCATTACGTGACGCTTTGATCTCAGTTTCCATTTTCATGGCTTCAAGAATGAGTAAAACCTCACCTTCCGCAACTTCTGTTCCAGGCTGAACAAGCACTTTAAAAATATTTCCAGCTAATGGGGCATCTACTGATTCAGCATCGACTGCTGACAACTGAGGTGATTGAACTGGAATTGGTTGAGCGGATACCGGAGCTACCGAAGAAATAACACCTTGAGGGCCAACTTCAACATTGTAAATTTGACCATCAACTTTAACGCTATATGCTTCAACTTTACCTTTTGCCGGCGTTACTTTCACTCCCTCTTCCACTCCTTCTTTTTCTGAACCTGGAGCTGGTTCAAAAGCATCTGGATTGTTGCGGTTATTTAAGAATTTAAGCCCAACTTGAGGGAATAAAGCATAAGTAAGAACATCATCAACTTGTTGCTCTGCAAGTTCGATATTCTCTTCTTTTGCTTTCGCTAGCAATTCATCTGTTAGTGTATGAAGTTCTGATTTCAATAGATCCGCTGGGCGACAAGTAATGGCTTCAGCACCGTCTAATACACGAGCTTGCAGTTCAGCATCGACAGCAGCAGGAGCTGAGCCATATTCACCTTTAAGAACCCCTGCGGTTTCTTTTGTAATGCTCTTATAGCGCTCACCCGTAAGCACATTTATCACGGCTTGAGTGCCTACAATTTGTGATGTTGGCGTCACTAAGGGAATGTAGCCAAGATCTTTACGCACTTTCGGGATCTCTAATAAAACTTCATCCATCTTATCAGCAGCACCCTGCTCTTTAAGTTGGCTTTCCATATTCGTTAGCATTCCACCAGGAACTTGTGCAATAAGGATACGAGAATCGACTCCTTTTAGTTGCCCTTCAAACTTGGCGTACTTTTTACGTACTTCTCGGAAGTAAGAAGCTATCGGTTCTAGTTGATCGAGTTTTAAATTCGTATCTCGCTCAGTGCCTTCTAACATAGCCACAACCGTTTCCGTTGGTGTATGCCCGTAAGTCTGGCTCATTGACGAAATTGCCGTATCGAGGATATCAATACCCGCTTCAACGGCTTTTACTGCTGTTGCTGCTGACAAACCGGTTGTTGCATGGCTATGTAATGCCAATGGCACATCACATGACGCTTTAATTCGTGTAATTAATTCTTCTGCTTCATAAGGTTTAAGTAAACCAGACATGTCTTTAATACAAAGAGAATGACACCCAAGATCTTCAAGACGTTTTGCAAGATCGACCCAAGTATCTGAATTATGTACAGGGCTGGTGGTGTAAGAAAGTGTGCCTTGTGCATGAGCACCTACATCAATGGTCGCTTTAACGGCTGTTTGAAAGTTTCTCACATCATTCATTGCATCAAAAATACGGAATACATCCATACCATTACTATGAGCCCGCTCAACAAACTTTTCTACCACATCATCGGCATAGTGGCGATAACCCAACAGGTTTTGACCACGTAATAGCATTTGCATTGGCGTATTTGGCATTGCTGCTTTTAATAAGCGTAAACGCTCCCACGGATCTTCACCTAAGTAACGAATACAAGCATCAAATGTTGCTCCACCCCAGGTTTCTAATGACCAATAGCCAATTTTATCGAGCTGCTCAGCAATAGGCAGCATATCTTCAACACGCATACGCGTTGCGAAGAGTGATTGATGGGCGTCACGAAGTACCACATCAGTGATAGAAAGTGGTTTAGACATACTTACAAACTCCTTGTAATAATTTTCCTAAAACAGATTATTTATGCTTTTGACGGTGTAACTTAACCGCAGCAGAAATTGCAGCAATCACTTGAGGCTGCACTGTTGTTTGATCGGGATCTGAATTTTTCTGGACAGCGAGTACCTGTTTGGGCGCTAGCTCCACAGGCAACAGCTTAGACATGAGTTGAACTAGATAAACTAGAATAGTAAGGAATATAAATACAACCCCCATGCCTGTAAGCATTAAGGTTGCCGCTTCCAATAGTAGACTTCCAATGTCTGTCATCTTTTATTCCTTTTTGATGATAGTGACAATGTTAAATGTGCTCTTTTATTCTAAAAAGAGTAAGTGATTATCTCGACCTCAACGAAATTGTCAAATCAGAAACAATCTAAATAAGTTCCAAAAAGAATAAAATGACAAGATATATCCATACACTGCCACCATTTCCCAAAACTTAAACTGATTACAATCAAATTACCTAACAATAACCTTTAAATCAATATATTTAATAAAGCCATCAATTGGTTAACTTAATTTCCTTCAGACATAAAAAAACCCGATCATTAAGATCAGGTTCTTTTAAAAGAATGGTGCGCCAGGGAGGATTCGAACCTCCGACCGCCTGGTTCGTAGCCAGGTACTCTATCCAGCTGAGCTACTAGCGCACAGTAATTCTAATTGTCTTTGTAACTAAATATTGTAACCAATAAACAGTTACAAAAAGAAATAATGGTGCGCCAGGGAGGATTCGAACCTCCGACCGCCTGGTTCGTAGCCAGGTACTCTATCCAGCTGAGCTACTAGCGCACAGTTAATTCTGATTGTCTTTGCAACTAAATACCGTAACCGATAAACAGTTACAAAAAGAAATAATGGTGCGCCAGGGAGGATTCGAACCTCCGACCGCCTGGTTCGTAGCCAGGTACTCTATCCAGCTGAGCTACTAGCGCACAGTTAATTCTGATTGTCTTTGCAACTAAATACCGTAATCGATAGACAGTTACAAAAAGAAATAATGGTGCGCCAGGGAGGATTCGAACCTCCGACCGCCTGGTTCGTAGCCAGGTACTCTATCCAGCTGAGCTACTAGCGCACAATAATTCTTTTATGTTTTTGCTGATTTAAAATCAACAGAAACAAATAATGGCGGTGAAGGAGGGATTCGAACCCTCGATGCGGCTATAAACCGCATACTCCCTTAGCAGGGGAGCGCCTTCAGCCTCTCGGCCACCTCACCGTGTAAATTTGCTTATAGTTACCTACTAAATAACTATATTATTGATAATCACTTACCAATGAAAGAATGGTGCGCCAGGGAGGATTCGAACCTCCGACCGCCTGGTTCGTAGCCAGGTACTCTATCCAGCTGAGCTACTAGCGCACAATAATTCTTTTTTATTCTTGCTGACCATAAAGATCAACATGAATCAATAATGGCGGTGAAGGAGGGATTCGAACCCTCGATGCGGCTATAAACCGCATACTCCCTTAGCAGGGGAGCGCCTTCAGCCTCTCGGCCACCTCACCGTCTTGAGGAGGCACATATTACGGTTTACCAAAAATATGTCAATGACTTTCTTAGTAAAAAATAACGTTTTTTGTTTAACAGCCTATGAAACGACCAAAGTGAACAAAAATAAAACGTTATCCCTAGTTTGTGCCTTTTATTTTGTTTGTTTTTACTCATCAATGCTAAATAAAAACAAACAAGGTCAACACTGTTGACCCTATTCATACGAAATTAAAAGTTACCTTGCGATGCTGCAGGTGTACCTTTTTCCGCTTGAATGCGCATATAAATTTCTTCACGGTGTACAGATACTTCTTTAGGTGCATTAACACCAATACGTACTTGGTTACCTTTAACGCCTAGTACAGTAACTGTTACTTCGTCACCAATCATAAGAGTTTCACCTACACGGCGAGTCAAAATTAGCATTCGAATGCTCCTTGAGTTATCTCAGTTTTATAATAAATGTATGTTTTGTCCGTTATCGCTTATTTTCATAAACGTCTTTGCTCAAGAAACAGCGATCATAAGGTTATTATCTTGTGATTGCTCTGTAATAACAAACGTTTTATGTAAAATATCGGCCGCTCGTTCTAAATCAGCTTGATTCACGATAACCGACAAACTTTTAGGCTCTATACTATGCTGATAAATATCAACACAATTAGCCATTAGTTGATTGCAAGCAGAGTCTGCCATCCCTTCAACCTTATCTCCAACTAATGTCAGAATTGATAAGCTACTAATATTGCGTATTTTTGTACTAAATGCCAGTTTCAATTGTAAAAAAGCCGCTTTTGGCACAACAATTTGAAAACAATCACACCTTTCAATTAACACCCTGTACTGTTTACGTAATTCAGTCAACTCTTCTTCTAAAAAGCCATTACACTCTATTAGGAGTAAATCCTGCTTAAGTGCCAAACCGATTACCCCTTTACCCTCTACTGGTTGTTCACAAATCAGTGTCCCTTCACCATCGTCAAATGATGATAATACACGTAAGGTAACCGATGAATTCCAGGCGTGAGCGACAGAATGCTCTTGTAATACTTTGGCTCCAGACTTTGCTAATAAATGCATATCTGAAAAAGAGATTTCTTTTAAACGACGTGTATTAGGTACAAATCGAGGATCTGAAGAATACACACCATCAACATCAGTAAATATTTGGCACTCATCTGCATTTAATGCAGCAGCTAAAGCAACCGCAGTGGTATCTGAGCCGCCTCTTCCTAATGTCGTAATGTTGCCATTCTTATCTCGCCCCTGAAAACCAGCAACAATAACAATATAACCTTTATCTACCCACTGAGTTATTAAATCGGTTTCAATATGCTCAATGGTTGCATCATTAAATCTATTGTTAGTGTAGATTCCAGCCTGATCAGCCGTTAAAGAAATAGCTTTAATGCCCTTTTGATTTAAAGATAGGGCTAATAACGCGATAGAAACTTGCTCGCCAGCAGAAAGCAACATATCTAATTCACGTGGTTCTGGAACCTCGCTCATTTGATTTGCCAAATTCATTAAACGATTGGTTTCACCCGCCATAGCAGAAACAGCAACAACAACATCATGTCCTTGCTGCTGGGTTGAAATGATGCGTTCAGAAACAGATTGGATCCGCTCAACGGATCCAACTGATGTACCACCATACTTTTGTACGATTAATGCCACCGATACGACCTATTACAGACGCTCAGTTAGCCAAGCTTCAACAGAAGCTAGTGCTGCAGGTAATGCATTCGCATCAGTACCGCCAGCTTGAGCCATATCAGGACGACCGCCGCCTTTACCACCAACTTGTTGTGCAACCATATTCACTAATTCGCCCGCTTTCACTTGGCCAATAAGATCTTTAGTTACGCCAGCAATTAAACCTACTTTACCGTCATTCACATTACCTAACATGATAACGCAGCTACCAATTTGATTTTTAAGCTCATCAACTATGCCACGAAGCGCTTTACTCTCTGCACCATCTAACTGAGCAATAAGTACTTTTGTTCCTGCAATGTCTTGAACTTGATTGATCAGGTTTGCACCTTCTTGAGACGCTAGCTTATCTTTAAGCTGTTGGATCTCTTTCTCAAGTTGTTTTGCTTTTGATGCAGCTTCATTCAGCTTTTTATCTGCTGATTTTTGTTGTGCTTCAATCGCATCTAATGCTGCTTCACCAGTAACGGCTTCAATACGGCGGATACCTGCAGCAATACCACTTTCTGACGTAATTTTAAATAAACCAATATCACCAGTGCTTGATGCGTGAATACCACCACACAATTCAGTTGAGAACTCACCCATAGAAAGAACACGAACTTCATCGTCGTATTTCTCACCAAATAGAGCCATTGCGCCTTTTTCTTTCGCTGCATCAATGTCCATTAGGTTTGTTTCAATCTCATGGTTTAAACGTACTTGTTGGTTAACAATACGCTCAACTTTACGCAATTCTTCAGCTTTTACGCCTTCAAGGTTAGAGAAGTCAAAACGTAAACCTTCCGCCTTAACTAATGAGCCTTTTTGAGTTACGTGCTCACCGAGTACTTCACGAAGTGCTGCGTGTAATAAGTGAGTTGCTGAGTGATTTAAAGTAATCGCAGTACGACGCTCTTCATCAACTTGAGCCATTGCACTATCAGCCGTTGATAATACACCTTCAACTAACTTACCGTGGTGACCAATTGCATTACCTACTTTTTGAGTATCAGTAACAACAAACTTACCCGCTTCAACAGTAATGATACCGGCGTCACCAGATTGACCGCCTGACTCTGCATAGAATGGCGTTGCATCTAAAATTAGAATCGCATCATCACCAGCAGAAAGAGTCTCAACGGCTTCACCTTCACGGAAGATTTCTAATACCGTTGCTTTTGCTTCAGTCGAATCATAACCGTGGAATACTGTTTCAGATTCAACTTTGATCACTGCATTATAATCAGTACCAAATTGACCCGCTTCACGAGCACGTTGACGTTGTTCTTCCATCGCTTTTTCAAAACCATCTTCATCGATAGTTAATTCACGCTCACGAGCAACATCATTGGTTAAATCTGCAGGGAAACCGTAAGTATCGTAAAGTTTAAATACAGTTTCGCCGTCAAGAACCGTGCCTTCTAGATTATCTAACGCTTCGTTCAGAATGACCATGCCGCGTTCAAGCGTACGACCAAAGTTTTCTTCTTCAATTTTAAGAACTTTTTCAACTAGCGCTTGCTGTTTTTTCAGTTCTTCACCAGCGGTTCCCATGATCTCAGCCAATGGACCAACTAATTTATAGAAGTAAGAACCTTTAGCACCTAACTTGTTACCGTGACGTACCGCACGACGAATAATACGACGTAATACGTAACCACGACCTTCGTTTGATGGCATAACACCATCAACAATTAAGTAAGAACAAGAACGGATGTGATCAGCAACAACACGTAGAGACTGGTTTGAAAGATCATCGTAACCAACTACTTTTGCTGTTTCTTTAATTAGTGTTTGGAAGATATCAATTTCATAGTTTGAGTGAACGCCTTGCATGATTGCTGCAATACGCTCAATACCCATACCTGTATCTACTGATGGCTTAGGAAGCAGTTCCATTGTACCGTCTGCTTGACGGTTGAATTGCATAAATACGTTGTTCCAAATTTCAATGAAACGGTCGCCATCTTCTTCAGGAGAACCTGGACGGCCACCCCAAATGTGCTCACCGTGATCGTAGAAAATCTCAGTACAAGGACCACAAGGACCAGTATCACCCATCTGCCAGAAGTTATCTGATGCGTAAGGTGCACCTTTATTGTCACCTATGCGTACGATACGATCTGCTGGAATACCCATTTCTTTATTCCAGATTTCGAAAGCTTCGTCATCAGTTTCATAAATAGTGACTAATAAACGGTCAGCTGGCAGTTCTAGACGCTCTGTTAGAAATTCCCAAGCATACTTGATTGCATCTTGCTTGAAGTAATCACCAAAGCTGAAGTTACCTAGCATTTCAAAGAAAGTATGGTGACGAGCCGTAAAGCCTACGTTTTCTAAATCGTTATGCTTACCACCAGCACGAACACAACGTTGAGCCGTTGTTGCACGAGTATAGTTACGTTTTTCTGAACCTAGGAAACAATCCTTAAATTGGTTCATACCTGCGTTGGTAAATAAAAGAGTTGGGTCATTTGCTGGAACTAGAGAAGAACTCTCAACAATTTGGTGTCCTTTGCTTTCAAAAAAAGCAAGAAACGCACGGCGGATCTCGTCAGTGCTCATATACATGTAGGTATTCCTGATTGAATCGTAGGTTAACTCACTCTTGTACTCTGTTAAGACAAGCAGTGTTTTTTAGACAGAATTTCGAACATTGTATACGCAAATGCAAGCGAAATATAGATAAGTAAAGTGATCAAATGAGGAATAAGGAGGGTTTTAGAATATCACTGATAGATTCTCAATAAATAGAAACAAAAAAGCCAAACACTGTGGTTTGGCTTTTATCTGCATTTATTTTCAAAGAAAGCGATTTAGAACTCTTCGTTTTCTTCTACTTCAGCAGTCACATCTGGTGTTTCTGGCTGATCTTCTGCTGGAGTTAGTAACAGCTCGCGTAATTTAGCGTCTAGTTCCGAAGCAATGGCTACGTTATCACGCATAAACTTAGAAGCGTTTGCTTTACCTTGACCAATCTTGTCGCCGTTATAGCTGTACCAAGCACCCGCCTTATCAACTAATTTATGCTTAACACCTAAATCAATTAATTCACCTTCGCGGTTAAACCCTTTTCCGTATAAGATTTGAGTTTCAGCTTGCTTAAATGGTGCTGCAATTTTATTTTTAACAACTTTAATGCGTGTTTCGTTACCAATCACTTCGTCGCCATCTTTTACTGCGCCTGTACGACGAATATCAAGACGAACTGATGCATAAAACTTAAGTGCATTACCACCCGTTGTGGTCTCTGGGTTACCAAACATCACACCAATTTTCATACGAATTTGGTTGATGAAAATACACATACAATTTGATTGTTTTAGGTTACCCGTTAACTTACGCATCGCTTGAGAAAGCATACGAGCTTGAAGACCCATGTGGCTATCGCCCATTTCACCTTCAATTTCAGCTTTTGGTGTTAACGCAGCAACCGAGTCAATAACCATTACATCAACAGCACCAGAGCGCGCTAACGCATCACAGATCTCTAGAGCTTGCTCACCCGTATCAGGTTGAGAAACTAATAATTCATCAATATTTACGCCAAGTTTTTTAGCATAAACAGGATCTAGAGCATGCTCAGCATCGATAAAGGCACATGTTTTGCCTTCACGCTGTGCTGCAGCAATTAATTCAAGAGTTAATGTTGTTTTACCTGAACTCTCAGGACCGAAGATCTCAACGATTCGACCCATTGGTAAACCACCAGCACCAAGTGCAATATCAAGAGATAAAGAACCAGTAGACACAGTCTCAACATCCATTGTGCGGTTATCGCCCAACTTCATGATTGAACCTTTACCAAATTGTTTTTCAATTTGACCTAATGCGGCGGCCAGTGCTTTTTTCTTGTTATCGTCCATCTTGATTCTCCAGTTACTCTAGATCACGTAATCAGTTAATAACCAGTAGTATACTGTCTATTCATACAGTGTCCATAGGCTTGTATCATTTTTTCTTTAACTTTCGATATGATTTCGACTAAATAACACTTAACCTTATGAATTAGTTAAGATCTAATAAGCGATTCTTTAATGTGAGAAATGCATATTTGATCGCACTTTTTCTAATTTCACTGCGATCACCAGTAAAATATACAGTAGTTTCATAATGCCAGTCATGTTTATCAGCAAAGCCAAAACAAACGGTCCCAACAGGTTTTTCATCACTCCCTCCACCAGGGCCAGCAATACCACTAATTGAAACCGTAATATCAGCGTTACTGTGCACCAAAGTACCTTTAGCCATCTCTTTTACTACGGGCTCACTCACAGCACCAAAACGCTGCAATGTATCTAAACTAACGCCAAGTGATTCGTTTTTTGATTCATTACTGTAAGTAACAAAACCACGCTCAAACCAAGCGGAACTTCCTGCATTTTCTGTCGCGCAGAAAGCCACACCACCACCAGTACAAGACTCTGCACATGCCATAGTCTTACCTTGTTGCATTAATAACTCACCCACTTTTTGGGCAAGTTGCGTATTTTTCACCATATCCATTAGATTCTTTCCATCTTGATTCGAATTTTATCCATTCTATCTTTGATTGCTGCTTTGATTCACGTATTCTTAGCAACAAATATTTTCTACACTCATTAGGTCTCGTTGTGGCAACAAAATCAACTGAAAAACACACCCCAATGATGCAACAGTACTTGCGTTTAAAATCTGAAAACCCGGATATTTTACTGTTCTATCGTATGGGCGATTTTTATGAGCTTTTCTATGATGATGCGAAACGAGCCTCTCAACTGCTTGAGATCTCTTTAACTAAACGAGGCTCTTCTGCAGGCGAACCTATCCCAATGGCAGGCCTTCCTTACCATGCTGTTGAGGGCTATTTAGCCAAATTAGTTCAGCAAGGTGAATCGGTTGCGATTTGTGAGCAAGTGGGTGACCCTGCGACGAGTAAAGGTCCTGTTGAGCGTAAAGTTGTTCGTATCGTTACCCCTGGTACTGTAACTGATGAAGCACTTCTTCCTGAACGTTTTGATAATTTAATTGCCGCTATTTATCATCATAAAGGCCATTTTGGTTACGCTACATTAGACATCACCTCTGGTCGTTTTAAACTATCAGAGCCAAATACTGAAGAAGCGATGCTTGCCGAGCTGCAACGTACAGCCCCAACTGAGCTGTTATTCAGTGAAGATTTTGAACCAGTTCATTTATTAGAAAAAAGAAATGGTAATCGTCGTCGCCCAGTATGGGAATTTGAGCTTGATACTGCTAAACAACAGTTAAACCAACAATTTGGAACTCGCGACTTGGTTGGCTTTGGGGTGGAAAAAGCTGAATTTGGTTTATGTGCTGCTGGCTGCCTTATTCAATATGTAAAAGACACTCAACGTACTACTCTGCCTCATATTCGCTCCATCGTAATGGATCATCAAGATGACTCAGTGATCCTAGATGCGGCGACACGTCGAAATCTTGAAATCACCCAAAATTTAGCGGGTGGATTCAATCATACGTTATCAGAAGTACTTGACCATACAGCAACCGCAATGGGTAGCCGTCTGTTAAAACGCTGGTTACATCAACCCGTTAGAACACATGATGTATTAAACCAACGTCTTGATGCTATTGGGGAATTAAAAGATGAAGTGCTATTTAACGAACTGTCTCCACAGTTAAGAAACATTGGTGATGTAGAACGTATTCTCGCTCGACTTGCGTTACGCTCAGCTCGACCACGAGATCTTGCCCGCTTACGTAATGCACTGCAACAGTTACCAGAATTAGCTCAAACCGCACAAGAATTTAAACAAACTCATTTACAAAACTTAGCTCAACTAGCACAACCAATCGATTCTATTTGTGAGCTTTTAGAGCGTGCAATAAAAGACAACCCTCCAGTGATCATTCGTGATGGTGGTGTTTTAGCTGATGGTTATAACGAAGAGCTCGATCAATGGCGAGATCTGGCCAATGGTGCAACTCAATATTTAGATAAGCTAGAACAAGAAGAACGTGAACGTCACGACATTGATACGTTAAAAGTCGGTTACAACAACGTACATGGCTTTTATATTCAAATAAGTAAAGGGCAAAGTCATAAAGCACCCGCACATTATGTTCGCCGTCAAACATTGAAAAATGCTGAACGTTATATCATTCCTGAATTAAAAGAGCATGAAGATAAAGTCCTAAGTTCAAAATCTAAAGCACTAGCAATAGAGAAAAAATTATGGGAAGAACTATTTGATCAACTTCTTCCACACTTAGAACAACTTCAATTAATGGCGAATGCGATTTCAGAGTTAGATGTACTGAGTAACTTAGCAGAACGCGCGGACACCTTGAATTATTGTCGCCCTACACTATCTTCAAGTATTGGAATGGAAATAAAAGGAGGCCGTCACCCTGTTGTTGAGCAGGTAATGACAGACCCATTTATTGCCAACCCAATCAATTTAAATGATGACCGTAAGATGCTGATCATTACCGGACCTAACATGGGTGGTAAATCGACCTATATGCGTCAAACAGCACTCATTGCATTAATGGCTCATGTTGGCTGTTATGTCCCTGCTGATTCAGCAAAAATAGGTCTGCTCGATCGTATCTTTACACGTATTGGCGCCTCGGACGATCTAGCGTCTGGGCGCTCAACTTTCATGGTTGAAATGACAGAAACCGCGAATATCCTTCATAATGCCACCAAGTATAGTCTGGTACTTATGGATGAGATTGGTCGCGGCACAAGTACTTATGATGGTTTATCGCTAGCGTGGGCAAGCGCAGAATGGTTAGCAACAAAGATTAACGCCATGACTTTATTTGCCACGCATTATTTTGAGTTAACTGAATTACCTAATTTATTTAATGGCTTAGCGAATGTACACCTTGATGCTGTAGAGCATGGCGATGAAATTGCCTTTATGCACGCAGTTCAAGATGGTGCCGCAAATAAATCTTATGGTCTTGCTGTTGCTTCTTTAGCGGGAGTTCCAAAAACCGTTATTAAGAAAGCAAAACTAAAACTTCAGCAACTTGAAAGCGGTAAAAATACGTCAATATTACCACCAAGCGTGCAAGTAAAAGAAGAACATCAACTCTCTTTGATCCCAGAACCAAGCGAAGTTGAAGAAGCACTATCTAATGTAAATCCGGATGATTTAACACCACGGCAGGCATTAGAAGAACTATATCGCTTAAAAGCTCTTCTATAACCAAGAAACAGTACTAAACCCCAAAGCCTGCTTATAAAATATTATAGGCAGGCTTTTTTATATTATTTTTGAAACCCTCTAAATTATACTAGTTCCAATAATGATCATCTAATTAACTACATTGGTATTAGTGTAAATACTCACTTATAAAGTTCTCATTATTTTGATTAAAATTTGACTGAATCATTAAAAGGATATTTACTTAACATAAAATTAACAATAAATAATAACGATAAACCGCAGGATGCCCCTATGAGCCAATCAGTATTAAATCACAATACAAACCCACAACTTCCTCACCAAGCAATGCTTGAATGGGCTGAAAAAAAACCTAATGACGTTTTCCTTCGTCAGATTAAAAATAGGCAATTTGTGGATTACACTTTTTCTGAAGTGGTTGATAAAGCACTCCGTCTAGTGACATCCTTACAAGAGTTAGGCGTTAAACCAAAAGACAGAGTTGCTTTAATTTCGAAAAATTGCGCTGAATGGTTTATTACGGATCTCGCTTTAATGCTCGGTGATTTTGTCAGTGTTCCTATTTTCCCAACAGCTGGCCTTGAAACAATTGAACACTGTTTAACTCACAGCGAAAGTAAAACCCTTATCGTAGGAAAACTTGATGATGTTAACGCCACTCAAAAAGCAATGGAAAACCTTCCAGAGATAAACACCATTGCTTTTAATTATGACTCTGCCGCCAAATGCCAATATCAATTTGATGAACTTATTCAACAATACCAACCATCCGAGTTTAGGCCCGAGCATAATGACAATACCCTAATGTCAATTGTTTATACCTCAGGAACATCCGGATTACCAAAAGGAGCAATGCTCACCTTTGGTGGATTTAGTCATTCATCAAAACACCTTATTAATCATATCGGTATACAAGCAGGCGACCGTCTATTTTCTTACCTGCCTCTTGCTCACATTACTGAACGTGTATACATCCTAGGTTCTGCTTTTTTTGGTGGTATCCAAACTGCTTTTCCAGAGTCACTCGATACCTTCATTGATGATGTAAAAATGCATCGCCCTACTCTATTTATTTCAGTACCAAGGTTATGGACCGTATTCCAACAACGAATTCAAGATAAGCTACCGCAGAAGAAGCTAAACATTTTACTGAAGATCCCTTTTGTTAACGGCTTAATTAAACGCAAACTGGCAGATGGTTTAGGGTTAGACCAAGCTCGTGTACTAGGGTGTGGCTCCGCGCCAGTCTCCGCAGGATTATTAAAATGGTATGAAAGTATTGGATTAAACATCACTGAAGCATGGGGAATGACTGAAACCTTTGCCTATAGCACACTGAATTATCCTTATCGCTCCGATAAAGTCGGCAGCGTTGGATCTGCAGGCCCTGGCGTTGAACTCAAAATTGCTAACGATGAAGAAATATTAGTAAGAGGCGATGGGCTTTTTGCTGGTTACTATAAAAATGATGAAGCAACAGAAGAAAGCTTTAATAACGAAGGTTGGTTACATACCGGAGATATTGGCTCTATTGATTCTGAAGGTTATTTAACCATTCAAGGTCGTAAAAAAGACACCTTTAAAACAGCCAAAGGAAAGTTTGTTGCTCCTGTTCCTATTGAAAAGCGTATTTTCGATCTTAGCAATTTAGAAATGATGTGTCTTATTGGCTCTGGCCTACCCGGACCTATTTTACTCGCTATTCCACATGCCTACCCTAATTTTGACCAAGCACGTTATGAGCGTACAGCCCTTAGAAACTTAGAAACAATTAACAGTGGATTAGAGTCTCATGAAAAACTAAAAGGGATATTAATGATTAAAGAACCGTGGTCAATTGAGAATGGTATTTTAACCCCAACATTAAAGATAAAACGCCATATTTTAGAAAAGAAATACCATGAACTCGCATCATCATGGCCTAAGGATAAAAAAATAATATGGGAATAACCCATAAAAAACCCCCAGTTAACAAAAACAAATAAAGCCCTAAGCAAATTATCGGCCTCAAGCATGCAAAATTATATGTTTGAGGTTTTTTTTTGCTCGAAAAATTTCAACTTCACCCAACTCAGATAAATAATGAGATAAAAAACCTTATTTACAGATTCAAATTAGACGTTTATTTAAATTAAATGCATTTAAGTCCGATTATCTACCAAAAAAGACTTTTTCATACCCATTCTATAAAAACAATCGTTTGCAATGAAGACAATTGTAATCAACAAAACTCACAAGTATCTATAATTCAACAACTTAAATCACAAACTAAATAAAACACCAACTTCGTTATTGACATTATTGTTATTCCATTTAGACTCCTGTCCGTTTATCAAAAAACTGACCAAAAATTCAAGACAGATGAGGAACGGATATGTCGAATGACAATGATTACAGCTTGAGTGCTGTACCTAAAACCGCAAGAAAAGGTGCGGTTTCCCTGACATTAGTAATGCTAGGGTTAACCTTCTTTTCTGCAAGTATGTGGACAGGAGGCTCTCTTGGTACTGGGCTCTCTTTTGATGACTTCTTCCTCGCTGTTCTTATTGGTAATTTAATCCTCGGTATTTACACTTCTTTTCTTGGCTACATCGGCGCTTCAACTGGTCTCTCCACTCATCTTCTCGCTCGTTTCTCTTTCGGTTCTAAAGGCTCATGGATCCCATCTCTTTTACTTGGCGGTACTCAAGTTGGTTGGTTTGGGGTTGGTGTCGCCATGTTTGCAATTCCAGTTCAAAAAGCCACTGGCATTGACACTAATGCATTAATCGTAATTTCTGGTCTATTAATGACCGTCACCGTTTATTTTGGCATTTCAGCATTAATGGTTCTCTCCATGATTGCGGTTCCAGCTATCGCAGTACTTGGTGGTTATTCAGTATTGACTGCCGTTGACAGTATTGGTGGTGTAGCTGAACTACAAAAAATCCAACCGACTGAACCAATGGATTTCTCAATTGCACTTGCTATGGTTGTAGGCTCTTTTGTAAGCGCTGGTACATTGACGGCTGATTTTGTGCGATTTGGTAAAAAGCCGATGGGAGCCGTAGCCATTACTATGATTGCTTTCTTTATTGGTAACTCACTGATGTTTATCTTTGGTGCAGCAGGCGCTTCTGTAACTGGCCAGTCTGATATTTCAGAAGTAATGATAGCTCAAGGTTTATTGATTCCGGCAATCATTGTGCTCGGACTAAACATTTGGACAACTAACGATAATGCACTATATGCCTCAGGTCTCGGGTTCTCGAATATCACTGGTCTACCAAGTAAATACATTTCAATGTTAAATGGCTTAATTGGTACTGTGTGTGCCCTATGGTTGTATAATAACTTTGTTGGATGGTTAACTTTCTTATCTATCGCTATTCCGCCAATTGGTGGCGTTATCATCGCTGATTTCTTTATGAACCGTAAACGCTATATGGATTTCGAAAACGCCAAATTCAAAACGATTAATTGGGCGGCCATTATTGCGGTTATTATTGGTGTCGCTGCTGGTAATTTCCTACCAGGTGTTGTACCTGTAAATGCTGTGTTTGGTGGCGCACTAAGTTACCTACTACTGAACCCTCTTTTAAACAAAGAAAAAGCCTCTGAAACAGAAGCTGCATAGAAGAATTCTTATGACTGATTTATTAATTAAAAACGTAACATTACGAGATCAAGAAGGGTTATTCCAAATCTTAATCCAAGATGGTCAATTCAATAAAATCGCTTCAAATGAAGAACAACTTTCATATTCAGGAAAGGTACTAGATGCGGAAGGCGGTCTTGCTAATGCGCCCTTTTGTGAGCCTCACGTTCATTTAGATACAACTCAAACTGCTGGTGAGCCAAGTTGGAATATCTCAGGAACCCTTTTCGAAGGTATTGAGCGCTGGTCTGAACGTAAGCAACTGCTGACTATTGAAGATGTTAAGAGCCGTGCCAAGCAAACACTTAAATGGCAAATCGCTAACGGTATTCAGCACGTTCGTACTCACGTTGATGTTTCTGATCCAACATTGATTGCCTTAAAAGCAATGCTAGAAGTTAAGGAGGAGATGAAAGAATGGGTCGATATTCAAATCGTTGCTTTTCCTCAAGAGGGCATTCTTTCTTATCCAAATGGCAAAGAGTTACTAGAAGAAGCCGTACAACTTGGTGCTGATGTTATTGGTGCCATTCCACACTTTGAATTCACTCGTGAATACGGCGTTGAATCTTTACATTACGTTTTTGAATTAGCACAAAAGTACGACCGCTTGATCGATGTACATTGTGATGAAATTGACGATGAGCAATCACGCTTTGTAGAAACACTTGCCGCTCTAGCTCATAAATTTAATATGGGTGAAAAAGTCACAGCAAGCCATACGACAGCGATGCACTCTTATAATGGCGCTTATGCTTCTCGTCTCTTCCGTTTATTGAAAATGTCAGGTATCAACTTTGTTGCCAATCCATTAGTGAATATTCACTTACAAGGCCGCTTTGATGATTACCCTAAACGTCGCGGTATTACCCGTGTGAAAGAGATGCTTGCCAGCGATATCAACGTCTGTTTTGGTCATGATGATGTATTTGACCCATGGTATCCACTAGGTACTGCCAATATGCTACAAGTTCTGCATATGGGGCTGCATGTTTGCCAAATTATGGGGTATGACCAAATCAACCAAGGGCTTGATTTAATCAGCTACAAGTCAGCACGAACCCTGAATATTCAAGATAATTATGGCATTGAGGAAGGCAAGCCAGGTAACTTAATTATTTTACCTGCAGAAAATGGTTTTGATGCACTACGTCGTCAAGTACCTGTTCGTTACTCGATTCGCCAAGGTAATGTAATTTCAGAAACACAACCAGCAACAACAATCATTACTTTAGATGAATCAGAAGTGGTTTCATTTAAGCGTTAATTGGAAACTAAATAATCAAATATACATGGGAGCCTATTATGCTCCCATTTTTTATGAATATCTTTAAGGGTGAATGCTATACTTACCCTAATTCAAGAAAAATGGCGATATTATGACACAGCAAAATAACCCGCTTCATGGCGTAACCTTACAGGCAATCTTAACTGAATTAGTGGAGCACTATGGATGGGAAGAACTAAGCTACATGGTTAACATTAATTGTTTCAAATCTGATCCAACCATTAAATCGAGTTTGAAATTTTTGAGAAAAACCGAGTGGGCGCGAGTGCGAGTAGAGAATATCTATTTAAAACTTCAACGTCATAAAGAAAAAGCAGAAAAATTAAATTAATCTGAATAATACCAATCTACATAAGTATTTGATCATTCTTACTTGTGAAAATCGATTAAAAACAAAAAGCCCCGCAAGTAAACTTGCGGGGCTTTTTTAATTAAAGAGCATTAGCCAGAATTACTTCTTAGCGTTAGCTTCTTTAACGTCAGCAATTACTTGCTCTGCTACGTTCATAGGACAAGGTGCGTAGTGAGAGAACTCCATAGAGAACTGACCACGACCAGAAGTCATTGTACGTAGTGAACCGATGTAACCAAACATTTCTGAAAGAGGGATGTCAGCTTTAACACGAACACCTGTTACGCCAGCCATTTGGTCTTTGATCATGCCACGACGACGGTTAAGGTCACCGATTACATCACCAACGTGGTCATCTGGAGTGAACACGTCTACAGCCATGATTGGCTCAAGAAGTTGTGCACCAGCTTTTGGCATAGATTGACGGAATGCACCTTTCGCTGCGATTTCAAATGCTACTGCAGATGAATCGACTGCGTGGAAACCACCATCTAGAAGTTCGATTTCAACGTCAAGAACAGGGAAGCCAGCAAGAACACCAGTCTCCATCATGCCTTTGAAGCCTTTCTCGATTGCAGGCCAGAATTCTTTAGGAACGTTACCGCCCACAACAGAAGACTTGAACGTAAAGCCAGAACCAACTTCACCTGGTTTCATAACGTAGTCGATCTTACCGAACTGACCTGAACCACCAGATTGTTTCTTATGCGTGTAGCTATCTTCAACAGGTTGAGTGATAGTTTCACGGTAAGCAACTTGAGGTTGACCAACAGTTAGGTCTACACCGTATGTACGCTTAAGGATATCAACTTTAATGTCAAGGTGAAGCTCACCCATACCTTTAAGGATTGTTTCGCCAGTTTCTTCGTCAGTTTCAACTTGGAAAGATGGATCTTCTGCAACCATTTTACCGATCGCGATACCCATTTTCTCAGTACTGCCTTTATCTTTAGGCGTTACAGAGATTGAGATTACTGGTACAGGGAATACCATTGGCTCAAGCGTTACTGCGTGCTTAGGATCACATAGAGTATGACCAGTTTGCACATTTTTCATACCAACGATAGCGATGATATCACCAGCTTGCGCGTAAGTTAATTCGTTACGATCGTTCGCTTGCATCTCAACCATACGGCCAACACGCTCAGTTTTACCTGTGAACGAGTTAAGGATTGTGTCACCCTTGTTTAGTTTACCAGAGTAAATACGTACGAATGTTAGTGCACCAAAACGGTCATCCATGATTTTGAATGCTAGCGCTTTGAATGTTTCGTCTACAGAAACGATAGCGTGCTCGCCAGTCTCTTCGCCTTCTTCGTTCATTAGCGGTTGAGGATCTACTTCTGTTGGAGAAGGTAGGTAATCAACTACAGCATCAAGAACAAGTTGCATACCTTTGTTCTTAAATGCAGAACCACAGAATGCTGGGAAGAAGTCCATTGTGCGCGTACCTTTACGGATACATGCTTTTAGTTGCTCGATAGATGGCTCTTCGCCTTCCATGTAAGCTTCCATTAGATCGTCGTCTTGCTCTACAGCAGTCTCAACTAGCATCTCACGGTATTCTTCTACTTGATCAACCATGTCCGCAGGAACATCAGTGATTTCGAAGTTTTCTGGAAGACCTGAATCATCCCAAATGTGTGCTTTACGAGTTAGAAGGTCAACAACACCAACGAAATCTTCTTCGATACCAATTGGTAGAACCATAACTAGTGGGTTAGCACCTAGTACGTCTTCAGTTTGCTTAACAACACGGAAGAAGTCAGCACCCATACGGTCTAGTTTGTTAACGAAGATGATACGTGCAACTTCTGATTCGTTCGCGTAACGCCAGTTAGTTTCTGATTGAGGTTCAACACCACCAGAACCACAGAATACACCGATACCACCGTCAAGTACTTTAAGAGAACGGTAAACTTCTACTGTGAAGTCAACGTGTCCCGGAGTATCGATAACGTTAAAACGGTGATCTTTCCAGAAACAACTTACAGCTGCTGATTGGATAGTAATTCCGCGCTCAGCTTCCTGTTCCATGAAGTCAGTCGTAGATTCGCCATCATGTACTTCACCAGTTTTGTGGATCTGACCAGTAAGTTTTAGGATACGCTCAGTTGTGGTAGTTTTACCCGCATCAACGTGCGCGAAAATACCAATATTTCTGTATTTAGATAAATCAGTCATTGTTTTACTCTATTAATAGGATAGAAAATGCGCGCAGAGTATAACACAAACTGCCAATTGGTATATGCTTTGTTCTATTTTTGGATAGAATTTAGCCCAAATAAGCTCTGCGTACGTTCTGCTTGCGCAAATTATAGATGAATTTACACGATTTCAAATAAAAAATCGGAAAAAATCAGTAATAAATTCTGTCTTTATAACTCATCAAAAGCATCAATTGCCTCAGATAATTTTTTTACACCATGTATTTGCATGCCTTCAATGCCGCCTTTTGGCATATTAGCCGCTGGAACAATCGCTTTTTTAAAACCATGCTTATAAGCTTCCATTAAACGCTCTTGCCCACTTGGCACTGGACGGATCTCGCCAGCAAGGCCTATTTCGCCAAACACAACAACGTCCTTTGGTAATGGTCGATCTTTAAAGCTAGATAACAGTGCAATAATTAATGCCAAATCCGCACTCGTTTCAGCCACTTTAACGCCACCGACCACGTTAACAAAAACATCTTGATCTGCCATTTGCAAACCTCCATGCTTATGCAATACCGCAAGCAACATCGACAATCGATTTTGATCTAAACCCACTGATACACGTCTCGGATTTGAAAGTTGAGAATAATCAACCAACGCTTGTATTTCGACAAGCAATGGACGAGTCCCCTCCCATACCACCATTACTGAACTACCAGAGGTTTCTTCTTCACCACGAGATAAGAAAATCGCAGACGGATTACTCACCTCTTTCAGCCCTTGTCCGGTCATGGCAAAAACCCCGAGCTCATTCACCGCACCAAAACGGTTTTTATGACTGCGAAGCGTTCTAAAACGACTATCAGCGCTACCGTCAAGTAATACAGAGCAATCAATAATATGCTCTAACACTTTAGGCCCAGCTAAAGTGCCATCTTTGGTTACATGACCTACTAAGAAAATAGCCACATTATTTTGTTTTGCATATCGAGTTAAGGCGGTTGCTGACTCACGGACTTGTGCGACACTGCCTGGTGATGATTGAACATCCGCTACGTGCATAACCTGAATTGAATCAATAACCATGATCTTAGGTTGCTCTTTTTCAGCGACCTGACAAATCTTATCGATATTGGTTTCAGATAACATTTTTAAGTTATCTTTTGGCAACCCAAGACGGGAAGCGCGCATCGCTACCTGCTGCAACGATTCTTCACCAGTAACATACAACGTTGGCATTTCTGCCGCCAAACGACACATGGTTTGCAAAAGTAAAGTAGATTTACCAGCACCAGGATTACCACCAATCAAAATGGCAGCACCAGGAACAATGCCACCACCTAAAACACGATCGAACTCTTTAAATGAGCTACTAAATCGAGGAACTTCTTGTAGATTAATACTCGATAACGTTTGTACTTCGGAATCTATCGCTGACCCTGCATAGCCACCTCCAGACAGGCGTTCATTTCGAGCCACCTGTGGAGAAGCGGCCAATCTAACCTCTGTAATCGTGTTCCATGCCCCACAAGCATTACACTGGCCTTGCCAACGAGGAAAGTCTGCTCCACAATCATTACAAACATAGGCGCGTTTTGCTTTTGCCATATATCACCGACATATAAATAGTTAAAGTGATGGGTATTACTATTTAACGTATAGTGTTAAATATTTTAGCAACTCTGCCGATAACCCCATTAGATTGTTATTACTGTACCAGAAATCATGCAGCAAGAAGAATATCAAAGCTACGTTGAACAACTTATCCCTGTATTTGGCGAACCAGATTTTGAATTGGTTTGTAACCAAGTCATGTCTCATGAACACGCATCAATTCATTTAATCGTCAAAATTGAGTTGAAGCGTATCATGACGCCTTGTAAAAAAAGCATTGATTTACGTGGGAGAGTAAAAGGACAATGCCATCAATACGAACTTGATGGCTATACTCATTGGTTAGATGATGTCGCCATAAATACCTACCATAAAAGCATTGAACGCTATGGCAGCTATACCGAAGGTGTATGGGAAGCATTAACCAATACACGAAATAATTTTCGCGTTTTACATAAAAATAAAGAACTGATTTCAGCATCTGAAGATAAAAACGAGGAAGGTTTATTTAAAACCAAACTAATCCGTTTTGGCCATTATCTAACACGAAGCGAAAACCGTTTACGCATGTCAACGCAAGTTACCGTACTTCTACCAAATGGCAATCTAATTCATGGTACGAGTAGCGATCTTTCCTCTTCTGGTGCCAGAATCAAGGTTCCTGCCGCTTTCGAATATGGTTTAGGTCAAATTATTCAAGTTAGCTTTCCTACTCTTGCAAAAGAAACTGGCATTAAAGATCTTAATGGTGATTTCCCATATCGAATTCTTGGTATTCATGACAGTGAAGAAAGTGACAGTTATCGTTGGTTGCGCCTTAAAATGGAAGCTAACCACGATGTTATCGCTATCGCCATTGATGAAAAACTAAATAAAAATAAACGTCGAACTCTACACGACCAAAAAGATCAAGTTGTCCGCGCACGAACGCAAGGGTACGAGCACTGTTTTTTACGTCATACCACTAACATCCCGTTATTCTTCTCTGGTGATACTTTAAAATATGCCATCCTTACCGATCATAATGAATCCCTTTGGAAGCACTGGCATGACGAAAAGAACCAACCTGTAATCAATCACCTGTTTAAAGCTGAACGTATGCAGTTTTTAACCAAGCCAGGGTTAAAAGCCAGTCGAACACATTTTTACAGTTTTAAACATGATCATGAAGATAGAGAACTTTTCTATTCAATGATGTCTTCAGAAGGGACTCAGCAAGAACGCCAACTATTCTGGCATATTGGTGCTAAGCGAAAGAGCTGGAAGGTGATCCGCCTTTCTCTTTTTGAACTAGAAAAAGGAGACAAAGAACGTCTGCTTACCGTTGCTCCTGAGATGGAGGGCGTACTTTCAACTCTAACGCACATGGGGATCTTAACTGAGATCAGCTTGCCAGAAACACAGAAAGATTATCTCTTAACAGATAAACCCGTGCTTGCGCCTAAAGAATTAAATCCATATCGTCATGCCACGGCACCCATTAGCCAAGCGCATGCACTTTATTTTGATTCAGCTCCTCGTCGAACAGAGCCTAGGTTTAACTATCAAACTCTCGTGACCTTACATCACCCTCAACTTGGGGATGTGACAGGAAGAACATTAGACATATCAATAAATGGACTGTCTATTCAATTAGATAAAGCGGTACAACTGACAAAAAAATCAGACGTAAAAGTAACATTTAATGATTTGCAGAGTTTAGATAAAAATACGCCACTAAGTCGTATTGGATACCATGTATTAAAAGTCGCTTCTAATGGTATTAATATCCAACTCCATATTGAAGACAGCTTAAAAACCCAAAAAAGCAAAGCATTTTTAAGCCGCTTAATCGAGCATAATATTGAAAGATTACCTATGGATTATGAGCAACTTCCATCCATGGAGATGCTGAAAATTATGCATCAATTATTGCTTAATAAACTAACGACAACACCTTTTTTTATCGAAAAAGATAACCATAAAATTAAGACTCGTTGTATTGGGGTTAACTTCCCTCTCAACCGCCTAAATAAGATTTGGCAGCATTTAGGGGATGAAAACACCCTCAATTTAGAGCCTATTTTTAAAACAAGGGTACGTCAATTGCTGGTTGAACCATTAAAAACACCCGCAAATAAACGTTCGCATCATCACGAAATCTACCTTGCTGTTGTGATTAAAGATGGGAAGATCAAATCTGTTTTCACTCGCATGCTGCAGGAATTCAGTTCATATAACGATCGCTTAACTTTTATAAAGAAAGCAAAAGAACATGGTGAATTTTTAGCAATCAGAGTGACTACCACAGCGGTTAAAAATCCATTATCAACCACATCAGAGAGTGAGTTGAGTCAACTTGCACAGCATGCGATTCACTATGCTAGAGCACTTGAAAATGAATTATCAAGTATTGTCGGCTGTGGTGAAATCGCAGATATTACTGATGAAGTATTAATTCGATTAGAGTTAGGGTAACTCGATGTAATTTAAATTTAATAAAGCCGATAATACATAGGCTTTATTATTTGCTTATGTTTACCAGCTCAATTTCTTATTCAACAATAAAGAAACTGACAATATACAAGCAACGCCACCTAAATCAGCATGACGAACCGCCGCTTGAGCTTTTTGCTGAACTTTAGGTTTCGCATGATAAGCAATCCCAAGACCTGCGGCTTCCATCATGACCAAATCATTCGCACCATCACCAACAGCAACGGTATTGCTTATCTCAATATCATACTTATCAGCTAATTCGACTAAAATTTCAGCTTTAGTTTCAGCACTGACAATGTCACCTAGCACTTTCCCTGTTAGTTTACCCTCTACGATTTCTAACTGATTTGACTGTGCGTGAACTAAGCTTAATTCCTCTTTAAGATAATCAGAAAAATAAGTGAAACCACCAGAAGCTATTGCTGCTTTCCAACCGTATTGTTGCATAGTAGCGATCAATTCTCTGACTTCTGGCATGAAAGGCAACTCTGATTTTACTTTAGCTAAAATCGCTTCATCAGCTCCGGCTAGGGTTCCTACTCGCTGAATTAAGCTCTCTTTAAAATCAAGCTCTCCTTGCATTGCGCGCTCGGTTACTTCTGAAACTTGTTTTCCAACACCAGCTAATTTAGCGATTTCATCAATGCACTCAATTTCTATTGCTGTTGAATCCATATCAAATAAGATAATTCCAGGCTTTGATAAATCAGGAATATCTTTAACTTCAGCGTAATCTAACTCTAGTGCATCAAGAATCGTTTTATGTTCAGGCGTCATTTCACCTGCCATCGCTGCGACATCATAATGCCCAACTTTCCAAGTCGCGAGTACTAAAGTTTGCTCGCCAATAAAGAAGTCAATATCTTGAAAGTGATGTTGCGATAAATGGGGACTATATACAATCCACCCAGTCTGCTTTAGATCCAACTGGGTGGTTTCTCGGGTTGATGAGAAACGCTTTAATAGGGGTATATTTTTCTTAATTGAGAATGGGGTTATCATATCCATGATTCGTATCCTTACTAATCCTATCTCAAAAATACCGATTGCAGAGCAGATGAGCAAGAGCCAAACGACATAAACTGCTATTTTTCTGTAAATTGAGTATAATTCCCTCATTCTAATTTGCGTGGTGATCTCGATGCTTTCTCAAAATTTTATTGTAAAAAGCCTAATGCTAATTTCCCTTCTTGCATTCAGTTACTTTATCTTAATCAACAGTACCGTTATCAGTGACAATAACCAAATTATACAAAATAAGCAGCTGCAAGATCTTAGTCGTACTATGGTACGCCAAGCTGCTCTCTTTTCTGTTGAGAATATAAAACAAGATAATCACGAAGGTTTACTGCAACTGGCTAATAATTTAGCCACAGAACCTCTCGTATTTGATGCAACAATATACGATGCAGAAGGTGGGATCCTAGCCAAAAGTGATAATGCGCTGACCGCTTCACAAATTACAGGGTTAAATACACCACTCTCTATAGATGGTATTGGACGCCAACAATTAATCGAACCGATAATCAAAGAAGATCGTTTACTTGGCTTTCTTCGAGTCACCTTTGAGAAGTCGACACTGACAGGGTTTGCTAATCACCATTACCGTAAAAGCGATCGCTTAATGTTTGGTATGTTAGTAATCAGTTTAGTTTCAGGGATGATGATTATGGCTTTATTACGAAAAAGGGAGCGTTCGAGTAAACCGGTTACCACATTATTTGGTGGTAAAGCATAAAAAGAAAGGCGATGAAGTTACCCTCATCGCCTTTTTATTTCTAAATATTTTTTGTTACGCGTATTACTACTTGTCGCCAAGCAGTACTGAATCAAGTGCAATTAGCATCATTTCATCAAATGTTGTTGCTCGTTCATCAGAGGTTGTTTGCTCGCCAGTCTTAATATGATCCGATACGGTACAAATCGCTAATGCTTTTGCGCCATACTCCGCAGCCACGCCGTACATGCCCGCCGCTTCCATCTCTACGCCTACGATGCCGTATTTATCCATTAGATCAAACATGCTTGGATCTGGTGTGTAGAACAACTCAGCAGAGAAAAGGTTACCTACTTTTACATCGATGCCACGCGCTTGAGCCGCTAGCTCTGCATTACGAACCATTTCATAATCAGCAATTGCTGCAAAGTCATGATCTTTAAAACGGATGCGGTTCACTTTTGAATCAGTACATGCACCCATACCAATAACTACATCACGTAACTTAATGCCTTCATTAACCGCACCACAACTACCAACACGGATAACTTTCTTAACGCCGAAATCTTTCACTAACTCTGTCATGTAGATTGAGCATGATGGGATACCCATACCGTGGCCCATAACAGAAATCTTACGGCCTTTATAAGTACCTGTAAAACCGTACATATTGCGAACATCACATACTTGCACTACATCATCAAGGAATGTCTCAGCAATGTATTTTGCGCGGATTGGGTCACCAGGCATCAGTACTACGTCTGCAAAATCACCCATTTCAGCATTAATATGTGGAGTAGCCATAATTTATATCCTTGCTTATTTAACTTTAAATAGAAAAAAGCAGTAGAGAGAGCTCTACTGCTTATTATTTTTTATAGGAACGATTTACCATATTCCATATCAGAGGTTTCAAAGTACTCTGCTAAGGTTTGACCAATATCTGCAAAGGTATCACGACGGCCTAATGAACCCGCTGGTACTTTATGACCATAAACAATGACTGGAATATGCTCACGAGTATGATCCGTACCTGGCCATGTTGGATCACAACCGTGATCAGCCGTTAAAATAAGAATATCGTCTTCTTGCAGCATATCCATGATTTCAGGAAGGCGACCATCAAAGTACTCTAACGCAGCTGCATAACCTGCAACGTCACGACGGTGGCCATACGCTGAATCGAAATCTACGAAATTTGTAAATACGATGGTGTTATCACCTGCTGTTTCAATTGCGTCTTTAGTCGCATCAAACAGCGCAGGAATACCTGTCGCTTTAGTTTTCTTAGTAATACCGCAGCCAGCATAGATATCAGAGATCTTACCAATTGAGTGAACTTGTCCGCCTTTTTCATCCACTAATTTTTGTAAAACAGT
Organism: Aliivibrio sp. A6; assembly: GCF_028765505.1. Lineage (NCBI taxonomy): Bacteria > Pseudomonadati > Pseudomonadota > Gammaproteobacteria > Vibrionales > Vibrionaceae > Aliivibrio > Aliivibrio sp. A6. The sequence continues at coordinate 56,612 of NZ_JARACR010000002.1, forward strand.
CGCAGCTGGTGGCTCAAGAGATAAGTCACGACGGTTACCCGTACGTTCAAATTGACCTTTACCAGGGCCAATAAATGGACGAGCGATCACTCGACCAATATTATAATCTTCAAGCTCTTCACGCGCGATTTGGCATAATGCTAATAAGTTATCTAAACCAAATGTCTCTTCATGGCAGGCAATTTGGAATACGGAATCGGCAGAGGTATAGAAAATAGGCATGCCTGTTTTCATATGCTCTTCGCCCAAGTCATCAAGCACTTGTGTGCCCGATGCATGGCAGTTACCTAGGTAACCAGAAAGATTTGCACGAGCAAGAATGCGATCAGTCAGTTCTTTAGGGAAGCTGTTTGTTTTATCAGAAAAGTAACCCCAATCAAACAATACAGGTACGCCAGCAATTTCCCAGTGACCAGAAGGCGTATCTTTACCTGAAGACAATTCGGCAGCATGACCGTAAGCACCAATGATCTCAGCGTTCGCGTCTAAACCTGCGGCAAATTGACCTGTAGACTCTTTACCCGCCATCGCTAAACCAAGCTTAGAAAGGTTTGGAAGCGTTAAAGGGCCTTTACGATTACTGTTGTCAGCTAGGCCTTTATCACACTGCTCAGCAATATGACCCATCGTATCTGAACCTACGTCGCCAAACTTCTCAGCGTCGCCTGCGGCACCAATACCAAATGAATCAAGTACTAAAATTATTGCACGTTTCATGTTTTCTTCCTTACACGTCTTCAGGGCGAATTTTGCGATAAACTTCCGGAGTCATTTCTGGTTGTTCTTCACTAATCACAACGGCTGCTTTTACCGCATCCGCTGCTTGTTGCCATTGTTCTTCATTACGAGCGTGAATCATTGCTAATGGTTGCTCTGTATCAGCAGTTTGGCCTAGACGGATCATATCACTTAAACCAACCGCATAATCAATAGTATCCGTTGCAACACGACGACCGCCGCCCATGCCCACTACAGCCATACCTAAGTCGCGAGTATCCATCGCATTAACAATACCCGCTTTATCAGCAAATACAGGTTTAATGATTTGTGCGCTTTCTAAATGATTATCGTAATTTTCAATAATGTCACTTGGCCCACCAAGGCCAAACACCATTTTACCAAAGCATTCTGCCGCTTTACCATTATCTAGTACAGATTGTAGTTTAGCACGCGCTTCTTGCTCATCTTTTGCTAAGTTAGCAATAACTAACATTTCAGCACACAACGCCATCGTAACTTCGTATAAGCGAGGATTACGGTATTCACCCGTTAGGAAACGAATCGCTTCACGTACTTCTAATGCGTTACCCGCTGTCGAGGCAAGCACTTGGTTCATATCTGTTAATAATGCCGTTGTCTTGGTTCCAGCCCCATTAGCTACTGCTACAATTGATTTTGCTAGTTCTTCTGACGCTTCGTAAGTTGGCATAAATGCACCAGAACCCACTTTAACATCCATAACTAACGAGTCTAAACCCGCGGCTAATTTCTTAGACAAAATAGAGGCTGTAATTAATGAAATATTATCAACCGTTGCCGTTACATCACGAGTTGCATATACACGCTTATCAGCCGGTGCTAAATCACCCGTTTGACCAATAATTGCTACACCCGCTTCTTTAGTCACTTTACCAAAAATCTCATTGCTTGGCATAATGTTGTAACCAGCAATTGACTCTAGCTTATCTAGCGTACCACCAGTATGACCTAAACCACGGCCAGAGATCATAGGAACATAACCGCCACATGCTGCCACCATTGGGCCAAGCATCAATGAGGTTACATCACCTACACCACCAGTAGAATGCTTATCAACGATTGGACCATCAAAGTTCATGTGGCTCCAATCAATCACCATTCCTGAATCACGCATAGCGCACGTTAATGCGATACGTTCAGGCATTGTCATTTCATTAAAGTAAACCGCCATGGCAAATGCGGCGATTTGACCTTCAGATACCGTATTTTTTGCAACACCTTGAATGAAAAAGTTAATTTCTTCTGTTGTTAGTACTTTATTGTCACGCTTTCTGCGAATAATCTCTTGTGGTAGATACATTAGTGCCTCCCCAATCTTGGTTGGGTAATTAATATAGGTAGGGTTGAGGTAGGTGAGGCGGTAATGCCTCACCTAAGTCGATTTATTTTTAGCTATAAATCAAGTAACGAGAAACTAGTAAGCTGATGGATCAGCTGTTTCTTCTGTTACTTCTAATGTATTTAGTAGATTAGTCAGTAGGCTTGATGCACCAAAACGGTAGTGCATGTTATCAGCCCAATCGCCACCTAAGATATCATCAGCCATTGCTAGGTATGCTTGTGCATCTTCAGCAGTACGAACGCCGCCAGCAGGCTTAAAGCCAACTGTTTTCGCTACGCCCATATCACGAATAACTTCTAGCATCATGCGAGCGTATTCTGGTGTTGCATTAACAGGCACTTTACCTGTTGATGTTTTAATAAAGTTAGCGCCTGCTTCAATACAGATTTGAGATGCTTTCTTAATTAACGCTTCTTCTTTTAGCTCACCCGTTTCGATGATCACTTTAAGAAGAACATCACCACACGCTTCTTTACACTGCTTAACTAGCTCAAAACCAACCGTTTCATCACCTGCGATAAGCGCACGGTATGGGAATACCACGTCAACTTCATCAGCACCATAAGCCACAGCAGCTTTAGTTTCTGCAACTGCGATAGCGATATCGTCATTACCGTGTGGGAAGTTAGTTACTGTTGCGATACGCACTTCTGGTGTGCCTTGCTCGCGCAGCGTTTTCTTAGCGATAGGAACGAAACGTGGGTAAATACAAACTGCTGCGGTATTGCCTACTGCTGTTTTTGCATTTTTACAAAGTGCAATTACTGCTTCGTCTGTATCATTATCGTTAAGCGTCGTTAAATCCATTAATTGTAATGCACGTAGTGCCGCTGCTTTTAAATCGCTCATTGTTATCTCCAAAATAGAATAAATTCTTTGATAGTTTTGCTGTTCATATATTAAGTTCAACAGCAAATGAGCGGACTTGATTCCTTGAAGACTTGAGCGCATAACGCTCAATCAATATCCATTTTGCCGCCAGTACTTACTTCAATAGTATGAATGAGTACCGCTCTAACGTCTCATCATGAGACACCGTTGAAACATGGTTCATTTTACCAATACTTGTTCAGTGGCACTAGTGAAACCATGTTTCCATAGAAAGACACTGAGATTATGAAAAGAAACGTTCAACAATCCATTGGTAGCCGACAGCACCGGCGTAAACACCGACGATTCCCATCACTCCAGAAAGAACTGGTGGCGCTGGAATAGGCAGCTTAATTGCAGAGAAAACAACTCCAACAATCAAACCCGCGAACATAGATAGTAAAACTTCATTCATAATTGACTCTCATTTTTTAGGTTGTGTGTGCATTAACTATAGTTTAGACCATAGTTTATTTTTTTAACCTAGCAGTTCTTCTCTCTTTTATTATGGATTCATTATATCAATATAATTTAGCTTGATTGTTTTCGTGTGGTAACGCAATCGGTTTGCATCTCAATCTTTTTTACACAAAATATGTGAAATAACGTCATATTTTCATCACACTTATTACTTAAATAACAGACATAAAAAAACCCGCAATAAGTGCGGGTTTTTGTGATTATCTGCTCTGCTCTATAAGATTATAGAGATAGGAATAGACCTGCGATTGTTGCTGACATTAGGTTTGATAATGTACCAGCAGCAACAGCTTTCATACCCATCTTAGCGATGTCATGACGACGTGCTGGTGCAAGGCTACCAAGACCGCCAAGTAGAATCGCTACAGAAGAAAGGTTTGCGAAGCCACATAGTGCGAATGAAATGATTGCTTTCGTTTTCTCAGAAAGAACAATTTCAGCGCCTTCAGCTAGGTACGGTGCAAAGTTTAAGTATGCAACGAATTCGTTAACTACCAGTTTTTGACCAAGGAATGAACCTGCAATTGTCGCTTCTTCCCACGGCACACCGATAAGGAATGCAAGTGGAGCAAAGATGTAACCAAGAATAAGCTCTAGCGTGATTTCTGGCATACCGAACCAACCACCAACGCCACCTAAGATACCGTTGATAAGCGCGATAAGGCCGATGAAAGCAAGAAGCATTGCACCTACGTTTAACGCAAGTTGCATACCTGTTGCAGCACCTGCCGCAGCAGCATCGATTACGTTAGCTGGCTTGTCTTCGCCTTCGTTATCAAGTGCGTCAAGTTGATCAATTGGTGTTTCAGTTTCTGGTTTGATGATTTTAGCAAACAGAAGACCACCAGGTGCAGCCATGAATGATGCTGCGATTAGGTATTCTAGAGGCACGCCCATAGAAGCATAACCAGCAAGTACACCACCAGCAACAGAGGCTAGACCACCACACATTACTGCAAATAGCTCAGATTGAGTCATTTTTGGAACAAACGGACGCACAACTAGAGGCGCTTCAGTTTGACCAACAAAGATGTTAGCTGTAGCAGATAGTGATTCCGCACGAGATGTGCCAAGCGCTTTCTGTAGAGCACCACCTAGGAAGTTAATCACGATTTGCATGATACCTAGGTAGTAAAGAACCGCTGTTAATGAAGCGAAGAATACGATTACAGGAAGTACGCGTAGTGCGAATACGAAACCGCCGCCACCAAATACTTCAAACATTTTACCTGATACTAGGCCACCGAATAAAAACTCGATACCTTGGTTACCATAGTTGATTACGTTCGCAACGGCTTCAGATGCACCGTAAAGTACATCACGACCCACAGGTACATAAAGTACAAATGCGCCTAGGAAGAATTGGATAGCAAATGCACCACCCACAGTACGTAAATTAATTGCTTTGCGGTTGTCAGAAAGAAGTACAGCTATACCTAGCAGTACCACGATCCCAACCAAACTCATTAGCAGGCTCATAGTTAAAGTTTTCCCTAAATTTATTGTTGGCGTGTTTCAAATTAGCGGGGGCGATTATACTCATTGAACCACCAATAAAGTAATGCTGTCGTCACATATTCGCGGCTGATACATGCTTTGTTCATTCATAATTGTGATCATTATCACTAAGAGGTTTCTAAATAATCATCAATTACACCTAAAGAAATGACTAATAACTCAAATCCCAAACAAAGAGGTGGTATTTTTATAAACAGTTTCCGAAATCGTTTGCATTGACTCTTTTCTAATCAAAGCCAAGTGTTTGCATACTTTTTGTACTTTATCTGGCGTGTTTTTTTGTCCTTGAAAACCAAATAGTGGCATGTCTGGAGCGTCAGTTTCTAGTAAAATTTTATCTAAAGGCAATTGTGAAACCACCATTTTGGTCTTCTTAGCTCTTTCGTAACTGATCACGCCACCGACACCAATATAGAAACCTAATTCAATAAATTGATTCGCCTGCTGCAAGCTACCACTAAAGCCATGAATAACCCCGCCTCTCTCTGGCTTAATTTCTCTCAACAGCTTTACTACCATATCGTGGCTTTTACGGCTGTGAATAATTAAAGGAAGTTGATGCTTTTTTGCCAATAAACACTGCTGGCGAAAAACAGAGATTTGTATTTCCTTATCATTGTCTTGATGCCAAAAATCCAATCCACATTCACCAATCGCTACACACTTATTATTTTCTTCATCAAGCAACGCAGCTAAACTTTCTAACTCTTTTTCATAGTTTGATGTAATAAATAATGGGTGAATGCCTAATGCGTAATAAATACCATCAAACTGTTTGGATAAACCATTCACTTGATTCCAATTTGATTGATTCACACTAGGGACAATGAATGTTGTTACTCCTCTGTCTTTTGCCATTTGTAAATACAAGGCTTCGTTACCTTTAAAAGGTGCAAAATCAAAATGACAGTGTGAATCAATGAATCGGAAAGCCATTACTCTTCTTCTTTTTTATAAGGGACACAACTGCGTTTATTTTCAGGCGTTAACCCTAGCGACTTACACCAATCATCGTATTTCTTAATCCATAACTTAATCAGTTTCAGCACCCTCGCCTTCCTTATCATTAATTACCGTCATTATCTCTATACTATAGATACAAAAACGGAGTCCGTTAAGACTCCGTTTCTATTTATTTGATTACAACTAGATTAGTGCTCACGAGTCGCTCTGAATTGAACCTCAGGGAAACGCTCAGACGCTAAATTCAAATTAACCATCGTTGGGGCAATGTACGTTAAGTTATTACCACCATCTAACGCTAGGTTACTTTGGTTTTTACGCTGGAAGTCATCCATGATTTTGCCATCAGTACATTCAACCCAACGAGCAGTTGCTACACTGATGCCTTCATAAATAGCTTCAACGTTATATTCAGATTTTAAACGAGATACGACCACATCAAACTGAAGTACACCAACCGCACCAACGATCAAATCATTGTTTTGAAGTGGACGGAATACTTGTACCGCGCCTTCTTCAGAAAGTTGAACAAGACCTTTAAGCAGTTGCTTTTGCTTTAGTGGATCTTTTAGGCGAATACGACGGAACAATTCAGGGGCAAAGTTTGGAATACCTGAGAATTTTAAGCTCTCACCTTGTGTAAACGTATCGCCGATTTGAATGGTCCCGTGGTTGTGTAAACCAATGATATCACCCGCATACGCCGTCTCAGCACGAGAACGATCGCCCGCCATGAAAGTTACCGCATCAGAAATACTAACACTCTTACCTGTACGCACGTGATTCATTTTCATGCTTTGAGTATAAGTACCCGACACAATACGCATGAAAGCGATACGGTCACGGTGCTTAGGATCCATGTTTGCTTGGATCTTAAATACAAAGCCTGAGAACTTATCTTCTGTTGCTTCAACTGGACGTTCTACTGCTTCACGTGTTTGTGGTGCAGGAGCCCAATCAGTTAAGCCTTCTAGCATGTGATCAACACCAAAGTTACCTAATGCGGTACCAAAATATACTGGCGTTAATTCACCGGCAAGGAAAAGCTCAAGATCAAATTCAGGGCAAGCACCCATTACTAACTCTAGCTCTTCACGAACATTCGCAGCTAGCTCAGCACCAACAGCTACATCTAACTCTGGGTTATCTAAACCTTTAATAGTACGAACTTCTTGAATTTCATGACCATGGCCTGATGCGTATAAGATCGTTTCATCGCGGTGGATGTGGTAAACACCTTTAAATTCTTTACCACAACCAATCGGCCATGAAATAGGTGCACAAGCCATTCCTAGCTCGCTTTCTACTTCATCAAGCACTTCCATTGGGTCACGTACTTCACGGTCTAATTTGTTCATAAACGTAACGATAGGTGTATCACGTAGGCGTGTTACTTCCATCAATTTACGAGTACGATCTTCGACACCTTTAGCGGCATCGATAACCATTAGACATGAATCTACAGCCGTTAGTGTACGGTAAGTATCTTCAGAGAAATCTTCGTGTCCAGGAGTATCAAGAAGGTTAACAAGACAACCATTAAATGGAAATTGCATTACCGACGTAGTTACCGAGATACCACGTTCTTTTTCCATTTCCATCCAGTCTGATTTTGCGTGCTGGTTTGAACCACGACCTTTTACCGTACCCGCTTTTTGAATCGCGTTTCCGAATAATAATACTTTTTCAGTAATGGTTGTTTTACCCGCATCCGGGTGAGAAATGATGGCAAAAGTCCTACGCTTTTGAATTTCTTGAAGAAAAATACTCATTCAGTGCTCTTAATTGGTTTTATGTACACAAGTATGTACTCAATTTGAATCATACTTATGAATCGGGCTTCATACAAAGAAGCAAATATGATGTAATTTTAAAGGAATTGTACCGATCTAGCCAGTGATACAGGAATAAACCTGCCATTAGTATAATAAGCTATTAATAGAAGATTAAGCCCTCGAACACCTACCACGTTACCTGAAATAGTTTCATTAACTATTAAACTTATTAATTTATCATTACTAAAAATAGATATTTAGAAGGAAAATAAAAAGGCTCGATAAACCATATCGAGCCTAGTACATGACATATCTAGTTTTACAGTAAAAATAGCATCATTAATTAAGTTTATTAACTAATGCTTTGAACTCATCAAGCTCATTCTTTGTTACCTTTTTTTCAGATAAAAGCCAATCACTGCATTCCTTGTGGCTTATACACATAAAAGATCCCATAAGAAGTTGCCCCCAATTTTGAGATATAATGATGTCATCACGTGTTGGTGACATATCTCCTACTTGAACCATCCATTTGCTATATGAAATCGCAGTTTTAATTTGAGAGAAGCCTTGAGAAGTAAATGCAGTATCATAAATACTGAACATCACCTTTCCTTGACATGCTTCATTACCTTTACCGCAAGCAGATAGATCAGCCTGATACTGCTGCAAAGCCGCATCATTGAATGCACCTGATTGGTTAATTTTTTCGACATCTACCATATTTAAATTTGCAGAAGGCAAAACAGATGGAGAGCAACCTGTCATCAAAGAGGCGAGAAAAAATGAAACTAAAGCTTTATTGTTAATCATATCAATACGTTACCATCAATAAAGAAACATTATATCCCCACAAGTGACATATTCCAATTATCGTTTTCTAAAATCCACCAACAAACGTATCGACAAAGCCCTTAAATTTCTCAGTTAAGCGGCCTACAATCTTTTTACGTTGCAGTATGGTTGGTTTACTCTCAAGCGTTGCTGCAAAGTCATCACGCAGTGGCATAACTTCACTCGTTTCATATCGACTGACTAAACTCTCTAACTTACCTTGATTAAGCTTTTCTTCTATTGCCATTTTCTCTAGTGCTAATCGCTTCTCTTTTTCCCAAAAGAACTCAAACTCTTCTTCAACATCAGCGTGAGCAGGTATTCCATCAAGATGCTCATTCATGAACTTTTCTATTAATTCTTTCTTACTAAGTAACGTTGGGTCAGTACTTACTAGATTCGCAATGACTTGACGTTTTTTCTCTTTAGCTTCTTCACTGTCTGCACCATGCAATTCACGCAATAGATGAAGTATGTAGGCCACATTAATTTCATCACGATGTAGTAGCTCTAATTCAAAATCGACATCATCTAAAATAGACACTTTTTCTTTGATTGAGCTTTCACGGATTTGACGGTTTAAATCAGCGTACTTACTAATGAAGTCTTGGAACTCTTGCTCATCCATTCCTGTTGATGCCATATCAAAGTCAGCAAAATTACTCAGCATATTTTTTAACTGAAGAAGTTTACGAAATTGAAGTACAAACAACTTTTGAGCCTCTTCATCTGGTAAATCATCGACAGAATCAGGCGTTGGTGTAATTGCCATTAATGCTTGATGAGCCTTATCAAAATCAGCCAATAGTTCATCATAAGGTGGCGTTTCAATTATTTCTTTTGGTTGCTTATTAGAAAACAACGTAAACGCCTCATCAGCGGCTTTTTTAAGGTTTCGGAAACATACGACATTACCATGGGACTTTTTCTCGTCTAGCAGACGGTTAGGGCGTGAAAACGCCTGAATTAACCCATGGTGTTTTAAATTTTTATCGACATATAAGGTATTAAGGCACTTTGCATCAAAACCCGTTAAAAACATATTCACTACTAAAAGAATATCTATCTCTTTTTCTTTCACTCGCTTGGCTATGTTCTTGTAATAATCGTAAAACGAATCGCTGTCTTTAGTGCTATAGCTTGAACCAAACGTTTGATTGTAATCAGCGATAAAAGAATCTAACTTATCCCTACTATGTAACTTAGCTGTTTGCCCCTCATTAAGATACTTTGCTGCTCTTTCTTTTATCTGCTCACCATCAAGATTGCCTAGCTCAAACTCTTGCTCTTCATTGGCCTCGTAGCTAAAAATGGTCGCAATATTTAGCTTATGCTTGCCCTCTTCTTTCTTCTTAGCGAACAGCTCATAATATTGAATCAACTCAGGGATACCTGCGACACAAAACATGGCGTTATAAGTACGACTGTGAGTTTTACGGCTATGGTTCGCTATGATGTAATCTGTGATTTTTTCTAAACGTTCAGGTGATGACAATAGCTCTTTGGTATCAATGTCTTCTACATCAATATCAATGTTATTTTTTGACCCTGTTTTGTATTGATAACGACCCACGTATTCAATCGCAAACTTCAATACATTTTGATCTCGTATTGCATCGACAATCACATAGGCGTGCAAACGTTCATCAAATAAATCTTTGGTTGTTTTCTTAACCGATTTTTTAGCAACGGCATTATCAACAAAGATTGGCGTTCCAGTAAAACCAAACAACTGAGCGCCATTAAAGAAAGCGGTAATATTTTGGTGCGTATCTCCAAATTGGCTTCGATGACACTCATCAAAAATAAACACCACTCGTTTATCTTTTAATGGTTCCATTTCTTTTAGGTAGCGTGATTTGGTTACTACGTTATTCAGTTTTTGTAATGTCGTAACAACTAATTTTGGATTACGGCTTTCATTGATTTTTTTCCCTTTCATTGGTTTATCAATTAATTGATGAAAGAGCATATTTGTATTATCAGTGCTATCCACACACCCTTTAGAGAAGGCATTAAATTCTAAGGCGGTTTGATAATCTAAATCTTTTCTGTCCACCACAAACACAACTTTATCCACTTCTGAAAGTGTCGTCATGATTTGGGCGGCTTTGAATGAGGTTAAGGTTTTCCCTGAGCCTGTGGTATGCCAGATATAACCGTTCTTAGTGGTGGCTTTTACTTGATTGACTATCGCCTCTACCGCGTAGAACTGATAAGGGCGTAGCACCATTAAACATTTTTCCGTTTCATTTAATACAATGTATTTACTTAGCATCGCGGTTAAATGCTTAGGTTGTAAAAATGCCTGACTGAAATCAGACAATTTACTAATACGTTTATTGTCTACGTCTGTCCAATCAAAGGTTTGTTTAGCTGACATTTCACTGTTGTTAGCGAAGTACTGAGTATTAACCCCATTAGAAATAACAAACAATTGAATAAAATTAAGCAAGCCATGGTTAGCATGATAGGAATGCAGTTGATAACGTTTTACTTGGTTAAAAGCTTCTTTAAGCTCAATACCTCGACGCTTCAGCTCTATCTGAATTAACGGTAAGCCATTAACTAAAATAGTGACGTCATAGCGGTTGGTATATACGCCTTTAACCGTAATTTGCTGTGCAACTTGGAATGTATTTTTACTTACATCATTACACAACAAGGTTAAATGGCGGCTATCGCCATTATCTAAAGAAACATCCAACTGATCACGTAAGGTTTTTGCTTTGGTAAAAATATTACCTTTTTCTAGTTTATTTAATACTTGCTTAAATTCACTGTCAGATAGTGAGCAATCGTTCACCTTCTCTAGCTGTTTTTTTAAGTTTGATTCTAGTGCTGCATTGTCTTTTAATGCCACTACCTCAAACCCTTGCATACTCAATTGGACAATTAAATTGTCTTCTAATTGTTGTTCACTTTGATAAGCCATAACTGTCGTACATCTCTTTTTCAACCGCTAAACTAAGCACAAATAGCACTGCGCCAGTTCAAATTTAATAATAAATAAGTTGCTAAAATCGTCAGAGTAAATTATATTTCTCTGCAATATGACCCCTATCGGTATACCTTCATTGGTAAATTGCTTAGGGGTTTTTTATTGCCTATTAATTCTCATCTTTCATTTCTGAAAACATCGTTGCCCAATCTTCTGTCACACCCATACTATTTAAATCTAAGCCTAAAACAGTCATATCTGGTAATTCTGTGTGCATTAAATTCGTTAATCTTGCCCACCACGTAGAGTTAGGGTTAATGGTGTTCATTAAGTGCTTTATTATACAGAAGAGTAGAAAAGGACGACTTTTTAGCCTGTCATGTTCCACAAATGGAGCAATCCAAGGCACTTCATTCTTTGAGGGTAATTTAGGGATCTCGACTACGTTAAGGTTCCAAAGTCGGCTATGGTGAGCACAGATATTACGCAAGTAGTTTAGAGAACGCAGCCAAGTTGATAATACTCGTCCATTAGTTAAGCCAAATTTAGCCGCAATGACATCTTGGTCGGCTTCTTTCATTCCGCCATATAAAAATGAAAGAGCTCCGAAATCCCACACTTCACTGCTGATCCATATTGGCAGTGGTAAACCATGTTTTTTCTTATTGTGCTTAATGAACGTCTCTTTTGAGCGGCTAATTAACCCTGCTTGTTTGCCCAACCAAGTATGATGCTCTGTTAATCCAGTATGAGGTTTTAAGGTTTTAGAAAATGACTCATGGAAAAAATCTGGATTTAGATAAGAGAATTTGTCTTTTTCACCCAAAAGATGTGCAATCTCAACACGAAAAGCAATTTCAATTCGCTCAAGGGCATCCATCGCTAACAGTCGTAATTTTTTATCAAAAACATACAGCCTGACCGCTTGCTCAAAGGTCGCCCCTTCTTTAAAACTGTCTAGCTTAATTTGTTTACCATCGACTTCTTCTTGCTGACGAAATGAATACCAATAGCCACTCAATCGGTAATAACCAATGCGCGATAAATAAGAAAGTGCTTTCTCGTCATCAGTAATCGTTAAACCACGCTCACGTAGCTTAACTATCATTTCTTCACAAGAGTGCCATGGTTTTTCATACGACATAAATAATTACGATTCCTTGTTATTTAATCACTAAATAATGCTAGAGGTAGCAAATGGTATATCAATAGATAATCAAAGTCCGGAGTAAGGTCCGGACCTTTAAATGAACTCCGGACCTTACTCCGGACCTTACTCCGGACTTTTATCAAACCGTAATGATTTATACAAACATCTGCTGTAATAAGCCTTTTTTGAATTGCTTGGTTAGCTCTACTTGTTGTGCTACTTCATCTATTTTTTTGTCAATAGATTGAAAGAACTGAGCAACTTTTTGCTGCTCTTTTAATGATGGTAGAGTTACCTTGAGCTTTGAAAATTCTGCCTGCCCTAATGTTTTATTTCGCCCAGCCCCACCGGGAGAAGCTAAGTTTAATAAATATTCGCCTTTGGGAGATAAGAAAAAATATAATAAGTAATCTAAATCTGATTTCCCCTCTTTAGGTATAAACATAGGGAAACGGTGCGAAGCAATAAAACCATTCTCATGTTCAGAAGTCACTGCTACAGCTCTTTCCCAAGCAAATACTATATTGATAATTAAAGCATTAGGATGAACCCAAAACACTCGCTTATTGCCTAGTTCTTCCCCTGATTTTTTATCTTTATGAAAAAGACCTTTGCCATGACAACGAATACCGATCTCTCTATATTCTTTAGCTTTTTCTACATCAACAGGATTATTAACGCGCTCAATAAATGAATCTAAACGATCCTGTTCCCATTCAGGAAACGCTTTCCCATCTTCATCTTTAAAGCGAAGCTGTTGACTAAATATCTGCTGCATTACGCCTTTTTTGTATTCTTTTAAAAGACGATACTTTTCTGTTAGTTGACTGATTTTTCTATCAACTGACGTTAGGAAAGATGCTATTTTTTTTTGTTCTTTAATTAGAGGCACGTAAACAGGAACACTGTAAATACCAGACGTATTTAAACTAGGAACGCCTGTTGCCTCGTTATATTTATACCAATTAATAGTCTGAGCCAACGAATAAACAAAATAAGGCTCTTGTCCTTGCTTTATGACCGTATAAAACAAAGTATCTACAGTCCAAAAGGGGGTTGTAATAAACAATGGTTTATCTATCGTGCCTTTTCGACCGATCAATACACTAGGTTGATTATATAAATATGAATCTACATATCGCATAATGCCACCAGAACCTAACATCGGGTAAATACCTTGATTTAGATGTTTATGGTCTTTTCCATATTTCAATTCAAATATGTCTTTTAGGTTTTTTAATTCCCAATTGTCCTGAAATTCCTCAAAACGTAAACTAGGCGTTAGTACCTGTCTCATCCCTTCACCTCAAACGGTGCATCAATACCCAACTCAGCACAAAAATCAGCAATCGTCTTACCTGTCTCTAACATGGTTTTATCGTTGTCTACTAACTGCTTTGCTACCGCAGCTAAATCGACGAGTTCCTCTTCTTCAAAGGTATCGACATAACGAGGAATATTTAGGTTGTAATCGTTCTCTTTTAACTCAGCTTTTGTAGCGATATGAGCGAATTTCTTTAATTCTTCTTCAGATAAGTTTTCACGCTTCGTCACTGCATTTAAAATGCGTTCTAAATCTGATTCACGAATAACGTTATTGTTTGTGCCTTTCTCAAAATGATTACTTGCATCAATGAACAACACATTATCATCATGCTTACGGTTCTTTTTAAGCACCAATACACAGGTAGGGATAGACGTACCAAAGAAGATATTAGCAGGTAGACCAATCACCATATCTAGGTAGTTTTTCTCAGCAATTAAATGCTTACGAATATGCCCTTCTGCTGCACCACGGAATAACACACCATGAGGCAATACCACTGCCATTGTGCCGTTGTCATCCAATTGATTAATCATGTGCTGAACAAAAGCAAAATCCGCCTTGCCCTTAGGGGCTAACTTACCGTAATCCGAAAAACGTTCATTGTTTAAATGCAATGGATTTGCAGACCATGACGCAGAGAATGGAGGGTTGGCTACAACAGCATCAAAACGATCATCAATATGTAATGGCACTTCTAAGGTATCGTCATTTTGAATATCAAATTTATTATAATGAACATCATGCATAATCATGTTCATACGTGCCAAATTGTAAGTACTTGGGTTTTGTTCTTGCCCAAAGAATTTTAAATCTTCGTTGTTGGCTTCTTTTGCAACACGTAAAAGCAATGAGCCAGAGCCACACGTTGGGTCATACACTGATTTAAGATTAAGATTATTAAGCGTCACTAACTTAGCCAACAACTTAGACACCATTTGAGGGGTATAGAACTCCCCTGCTTTTTTACCTGCACCACTGGCAAACATACCAATCAGATATTCATAGGCATCACCTAGAATATCAATTTCACTGCTTTCTAAGTGGAAATCAATATTGTCTAAATGCTTGAGTACTTGAGAGATAAGTTTGTTACGTGCATCAGGGGTTTTACCTAACTTATTTGAGGTTAAATCCAAATCATCAAACAAGCCGTTAAAATCTTCCGCACTGTCTGCACCCATGGTGCTATTTTCAATACTGTTAAGCACTTGGGTTACATCATCAAGAATAAACTCACCATCTTCGCCTGCTTTAGCGATAACGTGGAATAACTCAGACGGTGTAAAGAAATAACCAAGTTTATCTAACGCTTCTTCTTTTACGGCTTCTAGAATTTCTTTACCATCTTCTGTGGTGGTATTCACATTCGCAAAGATAACGCCATCTTCTGACAATATTTCATCTGCGTATTTATTGAGTTTATCTGATAGGTATTTGTAGAAGATTAAACCGAGAATGTAATCACGAAAGTCATCTGCTGACATATTGCCACGCAAGGTATTGGCAATGTTCCAAAGCTGTTTTTTAAGCTCTTGCTGATGTTGTTGTGCAACCATGATGAAAATACGAACCTATTTGATATTGAATTGGTTGAATTATATCAGATTGTTAGAAAGGGTTACTGCTATGCTGTCAGTAAAATTGCGTTTAAAGATGGAAATCTCATTGACTCTATTTATCTCTCTCATTATTCGCGCACGCGCACGCAGGGCGACCTTGCGTTTGAGCGTTTTTTTTAAAACTGATCATTGCTTATCTCCCCCCAAAAAGCAAAACAAACCGTAACCTTTTGTTTTTATTTAAAAATTAGTAATCAATCAAACATTAAAAAATAAAACAACTGATCAATCATCAATTTTGATCAAATTATCGAATATTTTTTCACCCTTTAAATACAATAACTTATCGGTTTCAGATATTTGTTTATTTGATCACTCTTTTTGCATTTTGATCAAAGTAATTACCTACATTAAGGTTGATATTTAAAACATTTAACTGGATTTTTTAGCCTTCATTCTACTGACACTATAGTTATTAATATAAATTCCAGCTTTCTTTGTTTCTTTTTTTGCATAATAACTTAATCGCGTTAATGCTATATGACGACTTTCCACATTATCTCTCTTTACGATTAGGGCTGCGTTATTCGGGTGTCTTACATGGCCACCACACAGATCATGCCAAATGCTGACCGCGATATCCCACAGTTTATAGATCCCTGCACAACATTGCTGGTTTACAAAAAAAGCAGCATGGTAATGTTGCGCCGTAGAATCCGCTTGCTCTCGAACCCACACATAACCAACACTGGTTGAGTAGCCTAAGGCTTTATAATGCTTTTTAACTTTAGGTATGTATTTATCAATAAATTGGCTCATTAATGTATTGCATACCGTCCCTCTTCCTTTTGAAAAATTAAACTGCAATAAGCCAACCAATACTCTTGAATGCTGAGATTGAATTACGGTTAACTGCTTTGCTATTGCATCCATAATGTTAACTATTAAGCCACTACGATAGAAAACAGGTGTATAAGTATCGCCATCCAAGTAATAAGCTAAATATTTATTATTTGGGTTGAGTATTATTTTTGGTATGTAATTTGCCATAATAATTAAATATACCTACTAAAAATCAAAACTATCTAGTATCCAAACTCTCTGGTATAGCAGGCTAGAAAGCTGTTTTTAAAGAAAATAATATTGCCGGAAAACGTTGTTTGCGAAGACGTTTTAGTCCAAAAGATGACAGATTGAGACACCTATAGACAAAAAAATGAGGTGTATGAACACCTCTATTTCAACTATGCACTAATGCTTATTTAAACGTCACGCCTGACCACGCTTCAATTTGATGTGTAGCCCACCCAACCGTTCTCCCTGTTTTGGTTTTAAATGGCGCTGGTAATAAACCTTTTTCTAGCCAACGTTCAATCGTTTTTGTGCTGATATTAAGTTGCTCTGCCAGCTCATGTTTACGGATTAATGGCGTTAATGGTGCAGATTGTACAATTCTTTTTGCAGCATCATTTGTCGGGTTTTTCTGAAACATTTTTCGTCCCTAGCTTACGTTAACATCAAGCCATTCATTAATAACATCCGCCTTCCATCCAAGGACAGTACCATTAATCTTAATTGGTGGAGGAAGTATCCCTTCTTTAATCCAACGCCAAACTGTAACGCGAGAACGTTGTAATACTTTTGATAATTGAGCAGGCGATACAAGTTGTTTCACGGGTAAAGTAGATGAAGTCATATTAATCCTTATGCATGAATAATTTATCAAGTGAAGTCTCTTGAAATAAATATTATCAGGAGAAACAAGTCACACAATAACTTATTGATAGTAAAGATTATTTATGAGTAAACAGCCACAAAATAAACTCGTAACACCTTCTCGTTATTTATCTCTCAATGTAGGGCTAAAATCTTAAATCTGTACAAAAAATCAGCTTAATAGCCATTTTTATTTAATTTAAAGCTGTCTTAAAGATTCAGTGACTTTCAAGGTCGATATGAATAGAGTGTCGATAGGTTATTATCAGAGGTAGTGAGGTGGGTAGGCTATTTACTAGTGCAGGGCTTTTTAAACATCATATGGCTATCTCTGCGATACCAATGTACTTTCATCTAAACTCTGAGATTAGAACCATATGATGTATTTGTTAAATTAAGGAGGAACGTTAAATAGATTTATCTAAACTAGATAATTTATCACACCACTTCAGTAACGCTTCTTTTTGTTCTTTTAGGTAATCGTATAAATCATAAACTTGCCACTGTCCTGCTAGTTTATGACCAAGCATGATTTCAGCAACGTGAGGCTCTGTTAATTGAGAAAAGTTTGTTCGTGCTGTTTTTCTTAGATCATGAACAGACCAATGCTCCAACTCAATTTTTTTATTTTTTCTAATCCACTGAGAAATATTGGGCGGTAAAGATAACGTAGCGCTTCTACTCATCTTCGCTTTTCTATCCGCATTCAAAAAAACATACTCACTTCCATCACTAATACTAAAAGCCTCTTCTAGTAGAATTTGAATTTCAGAAGTAATAGGTCTGAACAATGGCTTTTTAGTTATCTTCCCGATCTTATGATTCTTTGGAGGGATAGTCCAAATACCGTCAATAAAATTAAAATGCGATTTTTCACTACGTCTTAACTCTCCGTTTCGACACCCATAAATCAGACATAACTTTAAAAATATTTTGTTTTTTTTCGCCATTCTTGAGTGGTGGATAGCTTCTAGAAATAAACTGATCTCATCATCAGAAAAAAACCTATTATTTGTTTCCGTCTTTATTTGTAAATCCTTCTTTGCTGTAATTTGCTCTATCGGATTTTTATGAATTAATTCTCGTCTTACTCCCCAATTTAGCATCTGCTTTGAGTTAACTAAAACTCGATCAGCAATACTTTTACTTGATTTCATTATATTTTCTAAAAGATTCCACCATCGATTAGCTGTTACCTCGTTGACTGGTAAAGAACCAAGCTCAGGGAATACATGTAATACGAATGAACTTTTGATTTCTTTATGCATCGTTTTGTTAACTTTACAATAAGACTCATACCAAGAGCCAAAAAGCTCCTCTATCGTTATCGCTGTACTTATTTCTTGCTTTTCTAGTCTTTTGGCAATTTTAGGATCTCTTCCTTCTTCCAAAAAACCTTTTAGACGAAATGATTCTTGTCTTGCTTGCTTCAAACTTATCGTTGGGTATGACCCCAAATCTAAGCGAACTGGTTTGCCATCAAAGCGATATCGTAGCTGAAAGATAACCTTACCTTTCGTTGTCACTCGAACAGATAATCCATGACTATCTGATTTCTCTATTCGCTTATCTATTGCCTTTCCAACATGAGCCTTTAGCCAACTATCTGATAACGCCATAAATCCACCACTGTGTACACAAAGATCAATAAACCATCAGTTGATACTAATTTATGTACACAGCCATGTACACAAAATAGATGGTACGAAATGAAACAGAATGCAAGATGAGGAAATGGAACGATAGTGTACAAATAAGGAATTAGATTAATTTCAGTAAGTTGAAGGAGAAAAAGAAAGGGAATGAAACAGGATTATATCAGGTGAAACACGCTCAGTCATTTGGGTGAGAAATGATGGCAAACGTTCTGCGTTTACCCACTTCTTGTAAAAAAGACATAAGCGTTGATAATCCTGTAAGATTTCAGAAAGGATGTAATTAGGCGAGATTATACTCAAAGACGGCCATTATCTAAAGTACCGAATTAAAATAACCTCAGCATTAAATAAGAGGCATTTAAAAGAAAATATAACTCATGATAATAGCGTCTTCTTTACCAGTAGCTGTTGGGTAGTAATCATGACGTCGAGTGACTTCATTAAACCCTTCTGATTCATATAAAGAAATTGCTTTTACGTTACTTTCACGAACTTCAAGCCAAGCTGATTCAGCGCTTTGTTCCATGCACATATCAATAAAAAACTCAGTCAATTTACGACCAAGCCCTTTTCTTTGATGCGCAGGATCAATAGCAATATTCAGCAAGGTAACTTCGCCTACCACGTTTTGAGCATAGAAGTAGCCCACCACCTGATCATTTTCTAGCATCACTCGATGTTGCGCGCAGCGACTGTTCAGCTCCCGGATCATAGATTCTGCCCAAGGATGTGAATGTGCTGCGTTTTCGATTCTCCAAATATCATCTAAATGAGAATCAGAGATCGGTTGAATATTAATGGTCATAAGAACAAATTTGTCGCCATAAATCGCGTCGTGATTGAGTATTGGTATGCATTTCTGAAAGCAGTGGTGAGCTTAATGCTTTCACCCCTTCCAACTCAGTAATAGGTACACCCGAAAACCAAGACCATGTTAGCTTGTGTTCAGCTAAATACTCTAACGCGCTAGAAGGAAGAAATAACGCCTGCTCTGGTGATAATTTCATGCTCGCAAGTACCTTTCCAAAAAGAAAAGCATCGCGCTCAGTAGGAACCGCAGGAGCCACAAAAAGTAACTGACAAGTTTCTGGTAACGATATGGTATTGGCTTCTAATGTTGGAAAGTATTCAGGTTGTCGTACTTGCCAAACTGAAATATTCATTTCATTTAAAAACTGTAACGCTTGCTGTGGCATATCAATTCACTTGTCAATCTAGGGAGAAGAATATTATCAATATTCCTCAACTGATGCCACTTGTTGTCGGAGGGATTAAAGCGATAAATAAAAATGCTCATTAATCATAATGAGCATTCTATTATTGGATTATAGCAAATCAAACTCTGGGCAATATTCAATTAAGCCCGCTTTCCCTTCTAGAAACTCAGGAGAGCACGCCTTAATCATAAATGCCTCTTCTGGCACTTCCCATTTACAATTCATATTATATGTTTTTGCAGATTCAAAACCGAAACGTTGATAATAAGCGGGATCACCCAATACCACTGAAACCGGGTAACCCAATTCAGCTAAGGTTTCTAATCCCTCTTTCACTAAGGTTTGAGCAATACCTTGCTTTTGGTATTCTTTTTTAACGCACAATGGCGCTAAACCTTGCCAATTAAAATCTTCACCATCAAGTGTTACAGGGCTAAATAAGCAGTGTCCAATCACCTCTCCTTCATCAGAGCAAGCGACCAATGATAACGTTAAGTGACTGTTTTCACGTAAAGAAATCACAAGCTTTGCTTCTGCTTCTGTTTCAAAGGTTTCACGAACTAATCGATCTATCGTTAAAATATCCGCTGGCGCTTCAGTTCTAATAAGCATTTATCGTCTCTTTTACTTCAGGTTCTTGTAAACCTTGTTGGACAAAATTAGCCAACGTCATCAATGCTTGGTTTAAAGGTTTTGGAAGTGAATCAAGATCAACACTGTCCATTAAGTTTTTCACTTCAAGCCCAAGCTCTGTATCCCCTTCAATTTTAAGGCGACGTTGGAAAAATAGAGTGTCAGGATCTTCTTTACGGCCTGCAATTAAAATCAAATCATTTAATTGGCCACTAAAGCTTACATCATCACTCTCTTCTTTGTTTGAGACTATCAGTTTTTCATCTTGATAACTGATAAACCAATGTAATTCGAGATCAAGAATGGAAACTTTTAACCATTTATCCTCTAGAAACTCAAAATCTCCATCGTCAAGCGCTTCATGAAATACTTGTTTCAAGCCTTCGAGCAATGCCTTCTGTTGAACTGAAACAGGAACTAACTTTGCAGGAACTTTTAAGATCGATGCCGCATTTTTTACTAGTTTTGAACGAATTTGATTAATCACGCTTAATTTCCATTACATTTAGTCGATAACTGTAAGCAAGTATAAATTGATTGTCCGATATCTAACCTGTTTCTTATCAAAAAAAGTACTTATTACAATTTAGGGTAGAAAATAGGGATTCATTCAATGTATATTTTATCGTTCGACTTATAAATACTAATAATTATTACTAATTCTGGAAGTTATTTGTCTTCTTTTACTAAAAGCGGTAACACTATGTCTCTTTCTCAAATACAACACTGGCTTCCTTTGCTTACAGATAATAGTCCATTTCTGTTTGCTATTTTGGACACGGATCATAACTACGTTACCGTTAATAATCGTTACTGTGAAATCAGTGGGTTAAGTAGGGAAGCGTTATTCGGTCGTTCTGACACCGATATCTTAGGTGCTCATTTCTATTCCTCGCTTAAAGCTTATTATGATAGAGCCTTAAGTGGTGAAAAAATTGAAGCTGAAATCACATTAGACGATCATCGTTTTGATACCAGCCTTCACTTTAGTTTATTCCCCATAGAGCAGGACGATAACACCTACATTGTCTTTCACGCTGTTGATACTTCAGAACGACAACAACTACTTAATTCTTTAAAAGAAAGTGAAACCAAATATCATAAGCTTACCGAACTGCTAAATGACTCCGTCTTGCTGATTGAAGGGGATATTATTGTTTCAGCAAATACCGCTTCCGCCAAAATGCTTGGGTTTAATAAAGCCTCTGAATTTGTAGGTGAAAGCATTGAGCAGTTATTAACCTCCGCAAACAAAACTCAGTCACTTTCCGAAACCATTATTGAATTGGCATCAGAGCAATCTCTCATAGTAAGAACTACCGTTAATTGTGGCACCCGAGCTGAACTGATATTAACCGTTGAAAAAACACATATCCTAGGTAGCCCCGCTCATTTAGTTATTTTAAAAGAGCACAAAAAACAAACCAAAAATGAAAATCAAATCGCGGTTTCTCAAGTCGACCTATTAACCGGGATCTATAATCGACATGGTTTCACTCATGTTATTGAAAAAATGATTAAAGAAGACATTCCTTTTTTCATGCTTTACCTAGACATTGATAACTTCAAAAATATAAATGACTCTTTAGGCCACCACATTGGCGATAGAGTGTTAAAAGAAATTTCCACCCGCTTACAAAAATTACTTCCTAAACACGCTATTGTTGGCCATTTAGGTGGTGATGAATTTGGTATTCTTTTTCCAAAGCCTGAACATAATCAGATCCTTGACCAATTATCTGAAAAGATCATATCCCTTATTAACCAACCTTTTGATCTTGTTCACTTCTCTAAAAGACTCGCTTGTTCTATTGGTAGTGTTCAATACCCTGCCGATGGCACTGATGCACGCAGCTTATTACAAAATGCAGATACCGCAATGTATGAAGCAAAAGATCGCGGTCGTAATCGTTTAATCAAATTCCATGATCAAATGAACAAAGAAGCGCGTATGCGTTTATGGCTAGAGATTGAACTTCAAAAAGCGCTACAAAATAATGGGCTCGAAGTCTGGTATCAACCAAAAGTCAGCGCTCGTGATTTTAGAATTAATGGTGCAGAAGCCCTAGTTCGTTGGAAGCATCCTGTAGAAGGTTACATTAGCCCAGCTCGTTTTATCCCTGTTGCTGAGCGTTCAGGTTTAATTGAAACGCTAGGTAAAGTGGTTATGCGTGAGGTGTTTCAAACCGTTAAAGAGTGGCGTAATCAAGGTATTTTACCTGGCCGTATTGCAATTAATTTATCACCAGAGCAATTTGGTAATCCTCAGTTAATTGAATACATGGAACGTTTGCTTAAAACCACACAAGTTGACCCGAACTGCATCACTTTAGAGCTAACAGAAAGTGCTGTAATGAGTGATGGTGAACACGCCATTCAAATGCTAGATGCTATTAAAAAACTTGGCTTTACCTTATCTATTGATGACTTTGGTACTGGTTACTCTTCTTTGGCTTATCTTGCGCGCTTCCCTCTTGATGAACTAAAAATTGACCGTGGTTTTATCAATGAAATCGACACATTACCTAAACAAATCACCATCATTGAAAATGTGATTAATTTAGGCAAAAACTTAAACATGGATATCGTGGCTGAAGGGGTTGAGACAAGACAACAAGCGATGCTGTTATCCAGTTTAAATTGTGACTCCATCCAAGGCTTCCACTTCCATAAACCTCAACCAAAACATGAGATTGAAGCGCTATTAGTACAAAATAAACGTTCTAGATAATCAAATACTAGATAACTTAATACCTAGGAAGTACCTGCCACTTTCTAGGTATTACAACCAATTATGAAAAATTAAATCAAAAAAAGTCACCTTTCATACCATTCTATGTCAAAGCTGTATTTCAAGAACAAAAGAACCAAAAACCTGCCTTAAATCAAGTTTCAAAATTATCTTATCATTATCATAGAGCATCAGATTCTCGTAACTAGGTATTCTAATGGAACTCCTCTGCCCTGCCGGTAATTTACCTGCCCTGAAAACCGCAATCGATTGTGGTGCTGATGCGGTTTATATCGGTTTTAAAGACGATACTAACGCTCGCCATTTTGCAGGCTTAAACTTCACAGGTAAAAAACTTGAGAAAGCGGTGCAATACGTTCACGACAATAATAAGCATATTCATGTCGCTTTAAATACATTTGCTCACCCGGATGGATTTAGCCGTTGGACAAAAGCCGTTGATAACGCGGCAGCGATGGGGATCGATGCGCTCATTATCTCGGATATCGGGGTTCTAGAATACGCGGCAACCACTTACCCAGATTTAGAGCTACACTTATCCGTTCAAGCTTCGGCCACCAACGTTGCTGCGATTGATTTCTATAAGAAAAATTTCAATATTAAACGTGTAGTTTTGCCACGAGTTCTTTCAATCCATCAGGTAAAGCAATTATCACGTAACTTAACTTCTGATGTTGATTTAGAGGTCTTTGCGTTTGGTAGCTTATGTATCATGTCTGAAGGTCGTTGTTACCTATCCTCATACATGACAGGCGAATCACCAAATACGGTTGGTGCCTGCTCTCCAGCAAAATACGTTCGCTGGCAAGAAACTGAAAATGGCTTAGAATCACGCCTTAATAACATCCTTATCGATCGCTATGGTGAAGGTGAGAATGCAGGTTACCCTACCCTTTGTAAGGGGCGTTTTGACGTAGAAGGAAAAACCTTCCATGCGCTTGAGGAGCCGACAAGCTTAAATACCTTATCTCTTGTTCCTGAGCTTTTTGCTGCCAATGTCGCTTCAGTTAAAATTGAAGGTCGTCAGCGTAGCCCTGCTTATGTAGAACAAGTGACTCGAACTTGGCGTGCAGCCATTGATCACTATAAAGCAAACCCTGAAGGCTATTCTGTTGAACCTAAGTGGGATGCAACATTAGCTAATGTATCAGAAGGGACTCAAACAACCCTTGGCGCATATCACAAGAAGTGGCAATAGGAGAATATTATGAAATACGCACTAGGTCCACTTCTGTACTTTTGGTCAAAAGAAAATATTGAAGACTTTTACCAAAAATCGATCAACAGTGAAGCTGATATTATTTATTTAGGCGAAAGTGTTTGCTCAAAGCGCCGAGAAATGAAACCTAAAGATTGGTTTGCTATCGCTAAAGAGATTTCAGATTCTGGCAAGCAGGTCGTTTTATCAACCATGGCACTGTTAGAAGCACCAAGTGAAGTCAATGTAATGAAAAAGTACATTGATAACGGTGACTTCATTATTGAAGCTAACGATGTTTCTGCGATTCAATTAGCTTCAGATAGCAAGGTTCCGTTTGTGGTTGGCCCTGCCGTTAACTGTTATAACGCACAAACGTTAAATTTATTTTTAAAACAAGGCATGACTCGTTGGTGTATGCCGGTTGAATTATCACGCGAATGGCTACAAAACGTATTAATTCAATGTGATGAACTTGGTATTCGTAATAAATTTGAAACTGAAGTATTCAGCTACGGTTACTTACCACTGGCTTATTCAGCTCGCTGCTTTACCGCAAGAGCAGAAAACAAACCAAAAGATGAGTGTGAGACTTGTTGTATCAAGTACCCAAATGGCATCACCGTAAATAGCCAAGAAGGGCAAGAAGTCTTTACTTTAAATGGTATTCAAACCCAATCAGGCTACTGCTATAACCTTATCAATGACTTACCAAGTATGGAAAAGCTGGTTGATGTGGTCCGATTAAGCCCATTAAGCGTAGAAACCTTTAGCGAAGTCTCTAAATTCAAAGCTAATGAAGCAGGTATTGAAAAGTTTGCGTTAAAAGATTCTCGTCAATGCAACGGTTATTGGCACAATATCGCAGGGCTAGATATCCAAATCTAGTATAAGCCTTAATGATACAAAAAAGCCCTTACTTCGCTTAGAACTAAGGGCTTTTTATAAACACTAAATACAGCGTTATTCCGCTAACGCTTCTTCTTTTAATACTTCTTTTTCTGTACTTTCAGCAACAGGATCTTCTTTCGATTCTAATGCTTGCTGTTCTTTTATCTTCTGCTCTTGTAACTCACGTAATGATTGGTAGATTTTACCAAGCTCAACAAAAGAGTAGCGATGTTCAACATATTCATACACATTGCCTGCCATTGCTAATTTATACAGAGCAATCGCATTAGAGTAATCGCCTTCATGTTGATAACGCTTAGCTAAGTAAAAATACCCTTCCGTTAGTTTTTCTGCCAATGCAACGTTATTACGAGTGGTAGTCAGAAGCTTTTTATAAAACTCATCTTCTGAGGTCTCTTTTAAAATAAGTCCTGCAAGATCCCATCCAAAATCTTCATCCGCTCTTTGTTGATATTGTTTTTGGAAAGTTTCTGTTGCTACTTTCGCATCCACTTCTAATCCAATCCAATATAACCAAATAGCACGATATGGGTCTCGTGGTGCATCGTTATAATGTTTTGTGGCAATTTCATAAGCTTGATCGTAACGCTCGCCATAATAAAGGGCGATGGCTAGATTGCGCTCTGCAAATTGATTCGATGGATCTAGCTCTAATGCAGAGTCTAATGCTTCATAAGCACCATCAAAGTCAGTATTTTGCGTGTAATACACACCTAAAATATTAAAAACATCACTTTGATCTGGTTTTAAATTAAGAGATTGGGTGAAGTCTACACGAGCTAAATCACGTAAACCTAAACTGTCATTAATTAAACCACGCTCATAAAACATTTTAGCACGAGTAATATCATCAACATCTGGTCGTAGTAATAATTGATCTAAACGAGACAATTGAATCTCTTGCTGGATGCTTGGTTGCAAAGGAACCGCCATTGGTGGGTAACCCCAACCAGAGGAGTTTGATGCACACCCTGATAATACTAATACTGCGCCTACTAACGCAACTCGAATCCAATTCACTCATTTTCTCCTATGATAAGCCAATTTCTTTTAACGATACTTAAAAGAAAAGGGAGCACTTCTGCTCCCTTTATAACACGCTTTAAATCAAAAGACTGTAATCAATAAGATTATTCTGCGTCTTTTGCTTCAGCAGCAGGTGCTGGGTTTAGCTCAGCATTTGCTTCTTTAATACTTAGACGAATACGGCCTTGACGGTCGATTTCTAGTACTTTAGTTTTCACTTCTTGACCAACTTGTAGGTGATCAGCCACTTTCTCGATGCGCTCTTCAGCGATTTGAGAAATGTGTACTAGACCTTCTTTAGGACCAAGAACCGTTACGAACGCACCGAAATCTACGATACGCATAACTTTACCTGTGTAGATCTTACCCACTTCAACTTCAGCAGTAATTTCTTCGATACGACGGATAGCTTCTTTAGCAGCAGCACCTTCAGTCGCAGCGATTTTGATAGTACCGTCGTCTTCGATTTCGATAGTTGTACCAGTCTCTTCACAAAGAGCACGGATAACTGCACCACCTTTACCGATAACATCTTTGATCTTATCAGAGCTGATTTTCATTGTGTGGATACGTGGAGCGAACTCAGAGATATCTTCACGAGCACCAGAGATTGCTTCATCCATAACAGTAAGGATGTGCTTACGCGCACCTTGTGCTTGGTTTAGAGCGATCTGCATGATCTCTTTAGTAATACCTTCGATTTTGATGTCCATTTGAAGAGCAGTAATACCTTCGTTAGTACCCGCTACTTTAAAGTCCATGTCACCTAGGTGATCTTCGTCGCCAAGGATGTCAGAAAGAACAACGAAATCGTCGCCTTCTTTAACAAGACCCATTGCGATACCAGCAACAGATGCTTTAATTGGAACACCAGCATCCATAAGTGCTAGAGAAGTACCACATACAGAAGCCATTGAAGATGAACCGTTAGATTCAGTGATTTCCGATACTACACGTACTGTGTATGGGAATTCTTCAACAGAAGGCATAACCGCTTGAATACCGCGCTTAGCTAATTTACCGTGACCAATTTCACGACGCTTAGGTGAACCAACAAAACCAGTCTCACCTACACAGTATGGAGGGAAGTTGTAGTGTAGAAGGAAGTGATCTTTCTTCTCACCCATTAGGCTATCGATGATTTGCGCATCACGTTGTGTGCCAAGCGTTGCAGTAACAAGTGCTTGAGTTTCACCACGAGTGAATAGAGAAGAACCGTGTGTACGTGGAAGAACACCAGTACGTACGTCTAGCGCACGAACCATGTCTTTTTCACGACCATCGATACGTGGGTGACCAGCAATGATGCGGCTACGTACAACTTTTTTCTCTAGAGAACCAAGCATGCCACGGATTTCACGCTCGTCTAGTTCTTCGTTTTGAGCTAGAAGTGCTTCAACAGCTTCGTTTTTAATTACGCCAACTTGCTCGTAACGCGCCATTTTTTCAGTGATTTGGTACGCTTCAGAAAGACGAGTTTCTGCAAGCTCAGCAACTTGTGCTTTAAGCTCTGTGTTTACTTCTGGAGCAGTCCAATCCCAAGCAGGAGTAGCAACTTCAGCAGCAAACTCGTTGATAGCTTTGATTACTACTTGTTGTTGTTCGTGACCAAACACAACAGCAGAAAGCATTTCTTCTTCAGATAGGTTGTCAGCTTCTGACTCAACCATTAATACTGCGCCTTCTGTACCAGACACAACTAGGTCTAGTTTAGAGTTTTCAAGCTCAGTGTTTGATGGGTTAAGAACTAGCTCACCATTAATGTGACCAACACGTGCAGCACCGATAGGACCATTGAATGGTACACCAGCAATAGAAAGCGCAGCAGACGTTGCGATCATAGTGATCATGTCTGGGTTTACGTCAGGGTTGATAGAAACAACCGTAGCGATAACCTGAACTTCGTTTTTAAACGCACTTGGGAAAAGTGGACGAATTGGACGGTCGATTAGACGTGCCGTTAGTGTTTCGCCTTCAGAAGGACGACCTTCACGCTTGAAGAAACCACCAGGGATTTTACCAGCAGCGTATGTACGCTCTTGGTAGTTCACTGTTAGTGGGAAGAAATCTTGACCTGGTACTGCGTCTTTCTTAGCAACAACAGAAACGAATACTGATGTATCGTCCATGCTTGCCATTACAGCTGCAGTTGCTTGACGTGCCATTACGCCCGTCTCTAGAGTTACGGTATGGTTACCGTACTGAAATGATTTTACGACTGGATTCGCGAACATTATTTTTCCTTTATTCTTAACTGCTGGATCATTACTGACCTGAATTAAGAAAATTTAAGTGTTAACTCAATCTATTACCAATCGCGACTAGTACAAATTTACTGACGAAAAGATAACTTGTAATAGTCGCGACCTAGTGGCCGACTTCGGTGACTGTAATAGTTGAATAAAATGATAACGTTAAAAACGCACACTGCGATTTCAACGGCCATAGTATACCCCAATTGAGGCAATATGCGAGGTTCAGAAATGAAAAAGGAGAGTTATACCAAGGGACATAATATTGCAGGTATAAAAAAAGGAGCGATAAACGCTCCTTTTCGTCAAACTGTCTTTACAGACATCGCAAATTAGCGACGTAGGCCTAGACGTTTGATTAGATCTTGGTAACGAGCAAGGTTTTTGCCTTTCAGGTAATCAAGAAGCTTACGACGGCTAGAAACCATACGTAATAGACCACGACGGCTGTGGTGATCGTGCTTGTGATTAGCAAAGTGACCTTGTAGGTGGTTGATAGAAGCAGTAAGTAGTGCTACTTGTACTTCTGGTGAACCTGTATCGTTTTCACATTGTGCGTATTCTGCAACGATTGCTGCTTTAGTTTCTGCATTCAGAGACATAATTCTCTCCTGATAAGAGTTGTTTAATATTTGTAGTAGCCAATCTCTGATTCAGCCACTACGCGAAGGGCGAATTATACGGATGAACAATAATAAAGCAATAAAAAAAGAGCAAAAACCACAAGGCTTTTGCTCTTTCTTGAATTATGCAATTTACGTAGGTTTACTTATCTTCTTCGACTTCGTCTCTAAAAACAACCAAACGCTTAGGTGCAACACGACCATCATCATCGATATGACCAACGCCGATAAACAAACGTTCTTCACCCGATGTCATGCGAACGATACCCTCTTGAGGAGCACCAAACACTTGAACCGGTTGACCATGAAGAACATGATCAGCCAATTCTGGGATCATATTAACTTCAGGCAAATCTTGAACCGCTGAGTCCATAGGCATAAGCAATGGATCAAGTAATTCACGTGGCGCACGATCTTCACGGTGTGCTTGCTCAAGCAATGCTTCTAAGTGCTCAATCGTTACCATATTTTCATATGGGTAGTTTGATACACCTGTACGACGTAAATAAGTTACGTGCGCACCACAACCAAGCATTTCACCTAGATCATCGGTAATAGTACGGATGTAAGTTCCTTTTGAACAGTGAACTTCCATCTCAACTTCTTGACCTTCAAATCGGATCAATTCAATTGAGTAAACCGTGATCTTGCGTGATTCACGTGGTACCTCAATGCCTTCACGTGCGTATTCATACAAAGGGCGACCTTGGTATTTTAATGCCGAGAACATTGATGGAATTTGATCTGTTGTACCACGAAATTTCGCAATACAGCGCTCAAGTTGGCCACGGTCGACTTTCACTTCACGAGTTTGAACGACTTCACCATCGGAATCCGAAGTATTAGTACGTTCACCAAGTTTAGCGACAACACGGTAACGCTTATCAGAATCTAAAAGAAACTGAGAAAACTTAGTTGCTTCACCAAAACATAATGGAAGCATACCTGTTGCAAGTGGATCAAGTGCGCCTGTATGGCCTGCTTTTTCAGCAAAGTAAATACGCTTTACTTTTTGCAGTGTATCGTTCGATGTAATTCCAGTTGGTTTATCAATTAAGATAACGCCATTAACAGGACGACCCTTACGACGGCGAGCCATTACTCTTCACCTTCATCTGATTCAGAACGACCAGATTCAGCCATCTTACGCTTATCGGTATTCATCACGTCTGTTACCAAGTTAGACATACGCATACCTTCAACAAGAGTATTGTCATAAGTAAAACGAACTTCAGGCGTTAGACGGTGACGGATACGCTTGCCAAGTAACATACGAACTGGAACTTCATGCTCTTTTAGTGCAGCTAGGCAAGATTCAGGGGTTTGATCACCTACACAGAAGAAAGTAACGAATACTTTTGCGTAAGCAAGGTCACGAGACACTTCAACATCTGAAATAGTAACCATACCGATACGTGAATCACGAACTTCACGTTGTAGAATTAAAGCTAATTCTTTTTGTAATTGCTGCGACACACGTTGTGTGCGGCTAAATTCTTTTGACATATCATTTCTCTCTTAGAAAGATGGGGGGCGTGGTAATTACCAGCCCCCCATGGTGTATTCAACAACCGATTATTACGTAACGTTACTGATAACGTTAGTAATTATAGTCAATTAGTCAAGAGTACGTTGAATCTCAACAATTTCGAATACTTCGATTTGGTCGCCAGCACGAACATCGTTGTAGTTCTTAACGCCGATACCACACTCGTAACCATTTTTAACTTCAGCAACGTCATCTTTAAAGCGACGTAGTGACTCTAGCTCACCTTCGTAGATAACTACGTTTTCACGTAGAACACGAATTGGGTTGCTACGCTTAATTGTACCTTCAGTAACCATACAACCAGCGATAGCGCCAAGTTTTGGAGACTTAAATACTTCACGTACTTGTGCAAGACCAATGATTTCTTGACGGAATTCAGGAGCAAGCATACCGCCCATCGCCTGTTTAACTTCGTCAATCAATTGGTAGATGATTGAGTAGTAACGTAAATCTAGGTTTTCATTCTGTATAGTGTTACGCGCAGTTGCATCAGCACGAACGTTGAAACCAAGAATGATAGCGTTAGAAGCTGCTGCAAGCGTTGCATCAGTTTCAGTAATACCACCAACACCAGAACCTACGATGTTAACTTTAACTTCGTCAGTAGACAGTTTAAGTAGTGAATCAGCGATAGCTTCAACAGAACCTTGTACGTCAGCTTTAAGTACTACGTTAAGCTCAGCAACTTCACCCGCTTCCATGTTTGCAAACATGTTTTCAAGCTTAGCTTTTTGTTGACGTGCTAGTTTAACATCACGGAATTTACCTTGACGGTAGTTTGCAACTTCACGTGCTTTACGCTCATCACGAACTACTGTTGCTTCGTCACCTGATGCAGGAACACCAGAAAGACCAAGGATCTCAACTGGGATTGAAGGACCCGCAGTGTCAATGTCTTTACCGTTTTCATCGCGCATTGCACGAACACGGCCGTACTCTTGACCACAAAGAACGATGTCGCCTTTGTTTAGAGTACCAGACTGAACAAGAACAGTAGCAACAGGGCCACGGCCTTTGTCTAGACGAGATTCAACAACAACGCCTGACGCCATACCATCTTTAACCGCAGTTAATTCAAGTACTTCAGACTGAAGAAGGATAGCTTCTAGAAGACCTTCAATGTTTGTACCTTGCTTAGCAGAGATATGAACAAACATGTTCTCGCCGCCCCACTCCTCAGGAATAACATCATATTGAGCAAGCTCATTTTTAACGTTATCTGGGTTAGCGCCTTCTTTATCGATTTTGTTTACAGCAACAATCAGAGGTACACCAGCCGCTTTTGCGTGTTGGATAGCTTCGATTGTTTGTGGCATAACGCCATCATCTGCAGCAACAACAAGAACAACGATATCTGTCGCTTGAGCACCACGAGCACGCATAGCGGTAAACGCTGCGTGTCCAGGAGTATCAAGGAAAGTGATCATACCGTTGTCAGTTTCAACGTGGTATGCACCGATGTGTTGTGTAATACCACCCGCTTCTGCATCAGCAACGTGTGCACGACGGATGTAATCTAGTGTAGAAGTTTTACCGTGGTCAACGTGACCCATGATAGTAACAACTGGAGCACGAGATACTGCTTCTGCTGTGTTATCACGATCTGACAGTACTGCTTCTTCTAATTCATTTTCTTTACGAAGAACCACTTTATGACCCATTTCTTCAGCAACTAGTGCCGCTGTTTCTTGGTCGATAACTTGGTTGATAGTCGCCATAGCGCCCATCTTCATCATAACTTTGATTACTTCTGTTGCTTTAACAGACATTTTGCTTGCTAGTTCAGAAACAACGATTGTTTCACCGATAGCAACCACTTGCTTAGCAACGGTTGCTGTCTTATCAAAGCCGTGTTGCATAGAAGTTGGTTTGTTTACTTGAGGCTTTTTATTGCGACCGCCACGTTGGTTGCGACCACCGCGAGGAGCAGCTGCTTCAGCAGGTTTTGCTTTTTTCTTACGACGACGAGGTTGTTGCTCATCTTTACGGTCTGCTGCATCTTCTGCTTCACGAGCGTGAGATGACGTTGTTACGTGGTAATCTGCAGTTTTTTCAGCTGCTGATTTTTTCTGCTCTTCTTCTTTCCAACGAGCTTCGTTTTCTTCAGCAAGTTTACGAGCTTCTTCAACCAGTTTTGCAGCTTCTGCTTCTGCTTTACGAGTCGCTTCTTGTTCCTGACGAAGTTTTAGTTCATCAGCTTCTTTTTTCGCTTGATCGTTTTTAGTAGTCATTTCTTTTTTAGCCTTTTCAGTTTCAGCACGTTTCGCTTTTTGTTCAGCGTCACGTTTTGCTTTAACCTCTGCTTCAGCATCACGCTTAGCTTTTTCTTCCGCTTCACGTTGTGCTTTTTGTTCAAGTTCGCGAACTGCAGCATCCTCTGCATCACGTTTTGCTTGTTCTTCAGCTTCTGCTTTCAGTTGCTCAGCTTTTTTCTCTTCTTCAAGTGTACTTGCTTTTACATAAGTACGTTTTTTACGTACTTCAACTTGCACATCTTTACTTTTGCCGCCAGACCCAGCAACACTTAATGTGCTGCGAGTCTTGCGTTGAAGAGTTAGACGGGTTGGTGATGCGCTTTCATCAGCGCTACCATGCTCTTTCTTTAGGTGAACTAGCAATGATTGCTTTTCACCTTCAGATACAGAGTCACCATCTTTTTTGTTTATACCAGCATCCGAAAATTGCTGAAGTAAGCGGTCAACCGGAGTTCCAATTTCTTCACTAAGTGCTTTTACCGTAAGCTTTGTCATACCGCTTCTCCTTGCTGAAATAATTATGCTTCGTCGCTGAACCAACAAATGTTACGTGCTGCCATGATTAACTCACCAGCACGAGTTTCTGTTAGATCTTCAATATCTGACAGCTCGTCAACACCTTGGTCTGCAAGGTCTTCTAGTGTAATTACACCTTTAGCTGCAAGTTTAAACGCTAATTCACGCTCTAAACCTTCAAGTGCAAGTAGGTCTTCTGCTGGTTCGATGCCATCAAGAGACTCTTCTTGCGCTAATGCAAGTGTTGTTAACGCTTCTTTAGCACGTGTACGAAGAAGATCAACGGTTTCTTCATCTAGAGCTTCAACTTCAAGTAGTTCGTTTACAGGTACGTAAGCGATCTCTTCAAGTGTTGTGAAGCCTTCTTCAACTAATAGTTGAGCAAAATCTTCATCAATATCTAAATGCTTAACAAATGCATCAATAGAGCCTTGAGCTTCTTCTTGGTGCTTTTTATTAAGATCAGCAACTGTCATTACGTTAAGTTCCCAACCAGTCAGTTGAGATGCTAGACGTACGTTTTGACCACTACGGCCAATTGCTTGTGCTAGGTTATCAGCTTCAACAGCGATATCCATAGTGTTGTTATCTTCATCTACAATGATAGAAGCAACTTCTGCTGGAGCCATCGCATTGATAACGAATTGTGCTGGGTTATCATCCCAAAGCACGATATCAATACGCTCGCCGCCAAGCTCACCAGATACAGCTTGTACACGTGCGCCACGCATACCAACACACGCACCAACAGGATCGATACGCTTGTCGTTTGTTTTCACTGCGATTTTAGCACGAGAACCTGGATCACGAGCTGCACCTTTTAATTCAATTAGCTCTTCGCCAATTTCAGGCACTTCTACGCGGAATAGTTCAGTAAGCATTACGCCTTTTGAACGCGTCATGAATAGTTGGAAACCACGAGCTTCTGGTTTAACTGCATATAGCAGACCACGAACACGGTCACCTGGACGGAAGTTTTCACGTGGAAGTTGGTCTTCACGTAAAATTACCGCTTCAGCGTTGTTACCAAGATCAACGATGATTGCATCACGGTTTACTTTTTTAACGATACCAGTGATTAGCTCACCTTCGTTATCAATAAACTGCTCAACGATCATTGCGCGCTCAGCTTCACGTACTTTTTGTACGATAACTTGTTTTGCAGTTTGAGTCGTAATACGGTCAAATGTTACTGAATCGATATCATCTTCAATGTAACCACCGATTTCGATAGTTTCATCTTCAAACTGTGCTGCTTCAATAGAAATTTCAAGCGTTGGATGCTCAACTTTTTCTACTGCAACCCAACGACGGAATGTTTCGAAGTCACCTGTTTTGCGATCGATCGCAACACGTACTTCAATTTCCATTTCAGATTTTTTCTTTGTTGCTGTTGCTAGCGCGATTTCTAATGCTTCAAAAATTCGCTCACGAGGAACAGCTTTTTCATTTGATACTGCTTCTACAACAGCTAAGATTTCTTTGTTCATTTTAGCCTCTTCAAGCCTTAAAATTTAGGAACTAAGTTCGCCTTTGAAATGTTGCTTAACGCAAATTCTTCATTGTTACCATCAACTGTAACCGTAACAATTTCACCGTTAATGTCTAGGATGTCACCTTTCCATTTACGACGGTTATTCATCGGCATCTTTAATACAAGGCTGACCTCGTGACCAACAAATTGTTGATAATGTGCTGCTTTAAACAGTGGACGTTCAAGACCTGGAGAGGAAACCTCTAGGTTATATGCTACTGTAATTGGATCTTCTACATCCATTACTGCACTGATTTGACGACTGGCTTCTGCGCAGTCCTCCACAAAGATGCCATTTTCATGGTCGATAAATACACGTAGCGTTGAGTGTTCACCCGCACGAATAAATTCTAAACCGACCAATTCATAACCTAAAGCACCAACAGGAGCCTCAAGCATTTCTGTTAGTTGTCTTTCTAATCCTGTCATTGATATCCCCTGAAAACAAAAAAAGGGCTCTAGGCCCAATTCTTTAAAAAACAGTCTGTTTCAGATAGCAAAAAACCCCGATAATTGCGGGGTTTAGTACTGCTGGACCCTGAATGCCACTTGCGTGACTTATCTAATAAGAGCAATTACTTTTACTAGATAATTGGTTGCGGGAGCCGGATTTGAACCGACGACCTTCGGGTTATGAGCCCGACGAGCTACCAAGCTGCTCCATCCCGCGTCCGAAAAGAACAAAGAAAGTATAGTTTCTTTATGCTTTTATTACAAGAATCAGATTCTTGTCTGAATATGGTGCCGAGAGAGGGACTTGAACCCTCACACCATAAGGCACTAGCACCTCATGCTAGCGTGTCTACCAATTTCACCATCTCGGCTAAATTCTTTTAAAGAGGTACGTCGCTGTTTTCAGTAGCAGGAACGTCGCTCGTATTATCAATTACTTGCTCTGTAGCTTGTTGATCTAATTTAAGATCAAAACCTTCAGATTTATGCGTAGACATATTGCCTAGCGCTAAACTGATAATGAAAAATACTGTTGCACAAATTGCAGTCATTCGGGTTAAAAAGTTTCCAGAGCCACCAGAGCCAAATACTGTATTTGATGCTCCAGCCCCAAATGAAGCTCCCATATCTGCGCCTTTACCGTGTTGTACCAATACTAGGCCAATTACACCGACTGCGGCAATCAGATAAATCACAAGTAGAATCGTATGCATTCCGTCACCCATGTATCTAATTAATGTACCGGTAGCCTATTGGCAACACCAGCGCCCTCTCAACTAAGAGGCCGAGGGATATTAACCAAACTAGGCTACTATGACAAGTTAAAATTAACAAAAAACGTTCAATTTCATTTAATTGCTCAAATTAACAGCTTTCTTTTACTGCATCCGCAATTTGCAGCGCATATTGCTGAACAAGCTCAGCGTTTTCACCTTCAACCATAACGCGGATTAAAGGTTCTGTTCCTGATTTACGTAATAATACTCGACCGTTATCACCTAATTTTGATTCTACATCAGCTTGAGCGGCTTTAACTGCATCAGAATCAAGAGGATTACTATCTCCAGTAAAACGAATATTTTCCAATACTTGTGGGAACATTGTCATGCCACTGCATAATTCTTTTAATGACATTTTACTGCCAACAATCGATGCAATCACCTGAAGTGCAGCAACAATTGCATCTCCAGTTGTTACTTTATCAAGAAGGATAACGTGTCCTGAGTTTTCTGCACCAATAAGCCAATTATTCTCAAGCAGTTTTTCCATCACATAACGGTCACCAACATTAGAACGAACGAATGGGATACCTAAATTACGTAACGCCACTTCCATTCCCATATTGGTCATCAAAGTACCAACAACACCGCCTTTTAATTCACCACGACGTAACGCATCACGAGCAATAATGTAAGCAATTTGGTCGCCATCGACTTTTTCACCAAGCTCATCAACCATGATGATACGGTCACCATCACCATCAAAAGCAACACCAAAATCTGCTTTCTCTTCTAATACTTTAGCTTGTAAGGCTCGTACATCTGTCGCCCCTACCTCATGGTTAATATTGGTGCCATTTGGCTCACAACCAATCGTAATGATCTCTGCGCCAAGCTCTTTAAATACGTTCGGGGCGATATGATACGTTGCGCCATGAGCACAATCGATAACCATTTTAACACCCGCTAAGCTCAGCTCTTTAGGGAAAGTACTTTTACAAAACTCAATATAACGGCCAGCAGCATCGTTCAGACGAGATGCTTTACCTAGCAAAGCAGATTCAACACATGTCATTGGCTTATCAAGTTCAGCTTCAATGGCCATTTCAATATCATCTGGTAATTTCGTTCCTTCAGATGAGAAAAATTTGATCCCGTTGTCATAATATGGGTTATGAGATGCAGAAATAACAATACCCGCTTCAGCACGGAAGGTTTGAGTAAGGTAAGCCACAGCTGGTGTCGGCATTGGCCCAGTAAATTTCGCTTGTAACCCTGCTGCCGCCAAACCAGCCTCTAAAGCAGATTCAAGCATATAACCAGAAATACGAGTATCTTTACCGATAATGACTTTTTTTGTGCCTTGCTTAGCTAAAACTTGCCCAGCAGCCCAGCCAAGTTTCATAACAAAATCTGGGGTAATAGGCGCTTGGCCAACCAGACCACGAACCCCATCGGTTCCAAAATATTTACGCTCAGCCATGTTGTACTCCATGTTTTAATTTTAATAATTTGTTTGATTGATTACTAACGAGCACTCTGCTCTAACGTTGCCTGACATACTTTTACGATATCCATCGTTTGCTCAAAGTCATGAACACGGATAATTTGTGCGCCCTTCATTGCTGCAATAGTGGCACACGCCAAGCTACCAGACACCGCATTTTGCGGCTCTGTATTTAGTAATTTAAAAATCATTGATTTACGAGACATCCCAGCCAAAATAGGAAAACCTAATTGGTGAAAACGCTCTAATTCAGCAAGCAGTTGGTAATTATGCGCTAAGGTTTTACCAAATCCAAATCCAGGATCAAGAATTAACTTATCTTTTGCGATACCAACCGATTGGCATGTTGATACTCTTTCCTCAAGAAAGCGAGATACATCAGCCAATAGGTCATCATAGGTAGGATTAGATTGCATGGTTCTAGGTTGACCTTGCATGTGCATCAAACACACTGGAACGTTTGTTTTTGCTGCTATTTCTAACGCATTCGGTTCTTGCAGTGCACGCACATCATTAATTAAATCAGCCCCTGCATTGACCGCTTCATCCATCACAATCGCTTTACTTGTATCAATTGAAATCCAAGTATCAAAACGTTGATTTATCGCTTCAATAATAGGAATAACACGATCCAACTCTTGCTGAAGGCCCACATCAGGAGCCCCTGGTCTTGTCGACTCACCACCAATATCAATAAAGCTGACACCTGAATTTACCATTTTTTCAGCTTGCTTTAGCGCTGCGTCTAAATGAGTAAATTTACCGCCATCAGAAAAAGAGTCAGGCGTTACATTAAGAATGCCCATTACATGTGAGCGATCTAATAATAACGTTTTCTCTTTGCTAACCAATTTCATGATCAGTCCTTTTAAATACAAAAACCCCGAGCATAACTCGGGGTTTAATTTATCTTACTTCATCTTATTTTTCAGATGATTCAGAATCGTTTTTTGTATCATCAGTTGGAGTTGGTTGCTCTTTTGTTTCTTCAACCTTCTCTTCTGCTTTTGATTCTGTTTGTTCTTTTTCTACTGGCGCTTCAGCTTTTGCTTGAGGCTGTGGGTTATTATCACCCCAACCTTGCGGTTCACGAATATCAGCTTTACGATCCATTAAGTCATCAATCTGACCTGCATCAATGGTTTCAAACTTCATTAACGCATCTTTCATTGAGTGCATGATATCCATGTTATCTTCAAGGATCTGTCTTGCACGTGCATAGTTGCGATCAATGATAGTACGGATTTCAGCATCAATCAGTTGCAGTGTTTCTGGAGAAACGTGCTTAGCGTGATGAGAACCACCGTGACCAGAGAACGGGTCGCCTTGATCTTCTGCATAAAGTAGAGGACCTAGAGCATCAGAGAAGCCCCATTGCGTTACCATTTTACGAGCAATATCAGTGGCACGTTCAATATCGTTCGATGCACCTGTTGATACTTTATCAACACCGTAAATCAATTCTTCAGCCAAACGACCACCATATAGACTCGAAATCATCGATTCTAAATGTTGACGGTTCATACTGATACGATCTTGCTCAGGCAGATACATAGTCACACCCAACGCACGACCGCGTGGAATGATAGATACTTTGTACACTGGATCATGTTCAGGAACTAAGCGACCAACAATCGCGTGGCCTGCTTCATGGTATGCTGTTGATTCTTTTGTTTCTTCAGACATCACCATTGATTTACGCTCTGCGCCCATCATGATTTTATCTTTGGCTAATTCAAACTCAACCATTGAAACAACACGCTTATTACCACGAGCAGCAAACAATGCCGCTTCGTTCACTAAGTTAGCCAGATCAGCACCAGAGAACCCTGGAGTACCACGAGCAATCAATGATGGTTCAACACCTGCACCTAGAGGTACTTTACGCATATGAACTTGAAGTATTTGCTCACGTCCACGAATATCAGGTAGACCTACAACAACTTGACGGTCAAAACGGCCAGGACGAAGCAGTGCAGCATCTAGAACATCAGGACGGTTAGTTGCAGCAACAACGATAATACCTTCGTTACCTTCAAAACCATCCATCTCTACAAGCATTTGGTTTAATGTTTGCTCACGCTCATCATTACCACCACCAACACCTGCGCCACGCTGACGACCTACAGCATCGATTTCATCGATAAAGATAATACAAGGTGATGATTTTTTCGCTTGTTCAAACATGTCACGCACACGAGATGCACCAACACCAACAAACATTTCAACAAAATCAGAACCAGAAATTGAGAAGAATGGTACTTTCGCTTCACCAGCAATCGCTTTAGCAATCAATGTTTTACCCGTACCAGGAGGACCAACTAATAGAACACCTGTTGGGATTTTACCACCTAGCTTTTGGAAACGACTTGGTTCACGTAAGTAATCAACCAATTCTTTAACGTCTTCTTTTGCTTCATCACAACCAGCAACATCATCAAAGGTGGTTTTGATCTGCTCTTCAGTCATCATCTTAGCTTTGCTTTTACCAAAGGACATTGCCCCTTTGCCGCCGCCGCCTTGCATTTGACGCATGAAGAAGATCCAAACACCAATCAGAAGAATCATTGGGAACCACGAAATAAAGATAGACTCAAGTAAGCTCTGCTCTTCTGGTGGTGTGCCCTTAACGATTACGTTTTGGTTAATAAGATCATCAAGCAATTTAGGATCTTGGAATACAGGCATGTAAGTTACATAACGAGTACCGTCACGCTTCATTACCTTTATTTCACGATTGTTAAAAGTTGCTTCTTGTACCTGACTATTCCCAACTTCTTTAACAAAAGTAGTGTAGTCAATCGAACGACCAGAGCTATCACTCGGCCCAAAGCTTTGGAATACTGACATCAAAACGACAGCAATAACCAGCCATAATATTAGATTTTTTGCCATGTCACTCAAGGTGTTAACCCCGCGTTAACTAAATAGATGAAAGATAGAGTACTACAGTTTATATCCTGTAGCTACAACGTAAAACTTATCCTTTGTAACCAGTGGCTACAATATACACTTCACGAGAACGTGCACGTGATGAATCTGGTTTTCTAATCTTAACGACCTTGAACATATTACGTACTTCTTGTAAGTACTGATCAAAGCCTTCGCCTTGGAACACTTTTACTGTAAAACTGCCATTTGGAGCCAATACTTGACGGCACATATCTAACGCTAACTCAACAAGATACATTGCTCTTGGTTGGTCAACAGCTAGGTTACCACTCATATTTGGAGCCATATCTGACATTACTACATCTACCATATCTGGTTGTATGCGTTCAAGCAATGCGTCTAGTACTGCTTCTTCCCTAAAGTCCCCCTGCAAAAAGCTTACGCCAGCGATTGAATCCATTGCCAAAATATCACACGCAATAACTTGACCAGAATCACCCACTTGCTCAACCGCGTATTGTGACCACCCACCAGGGGCAGCACCGAGGTCAACCACTGTCATACCTGGCTTTAATAGCTTGTCTTTATTTTGAATTTCTTCAATCTTAAAAATAGCACGAGAACGATAGCCTCTTTTTTGCGCTTCAAGAACGTATTTATCATCAAAGTGTTCTTTTAACCAGCGGCCAGAGCTTGCTGAAAGTTTATTCTTACTCATGCATTACCTAAAAATACTTAATTTAAATTAGAAGACTGAAACAAAAAATAGTCTTCCGGAATAGATGGCGTTAGAATAGGCTGTTTTCAACCCTTAATATAGAAAAAATCGGGTATATATGAACCTAAGCACAAAACAGAAGCAACACCTTAAAGGCCTTGCTCACAATTTAAAACCCGTTGTAATGATGGGTTCAAATGGTCTTACTGAAGCTGTAGTAGCTGAAATTGAGATTGCGCTTAATCACCACGAGCTAATCAAAGTTAAAATCGCTTCTGAAGATCGTGACACTAAGCAATTGATTGTTGACGCAATCATTCGTGAAACTGAAGCTGAAAAAGTACAAGTTATCGGTAAGACACTTGTTCTATTCCGCGCTAGCGAAGCTCGTAAAATCGAGATCCCTAGAAAATAATTTCTACATTAATGTTGTAAGAAATTAAAAAGGCCGTCCTAGTTTTCTTATTGAAGATAGCTACGCGGCCTTTATATTATCTATAACAGTAACTCTTAAATATAGTCAACTGCTTCGATTTCAAATTCTTTTGTACCGCCAGGTGTTTGAATGTTCACTTCATCCCCTGCCATTTTGCCAATAAGACCACGAGCAATTGGAGAATTTACTGAAATTCGACCTTCTTTAATGTTTGCTTCATCATCAGCAACAATCTGGTACTTCACTTCATCATCAGTATTCACATCAATCAATGTAACTGTAGTACCGAAAATAATCTTGCCAGTGTTGACCATTTTAGTAACGTCAATCACATGAGCAACTGATAACTTATATTCGATATCACGAATTTGCGCTTCACAAATACCTTGTTCTTCACGAGCAGCGTGATATTCAGCATTCTCTTTTAAGTCACCAAGCTCACGAGCTTCACCAATCGCTTTTGAAATCAAAGGGCGACGCTTTAATAATACTTCCAGTTCATCACGCAGTAGCTTCTCGCCACGTACCGTCATTGGTACCTTATCCATATTTTCTACCTCTAAAGCTGAAATTACAAATTCAGCAAATAAAAATCCCACCAAAGATAACTTTACCGGTGAACCTTCACCAACAAGTTATTTATCTTCAGTGTTTCTGTCTAAATTTAATTTCCTCTAGTGTAAACAAAGAAATGGCTTTTATCACCTATTCTGTTGTTTGTTTTCTAATATTTGTTTTTACCTCGACAGTAACATTAATAAGAAGTTCGTCTCAAATAACAAAACAAGCACAAAAAACAAGGCCAGATAAAATACAAAATGCGATCGCTGTCACGTAATTTTTATAGGTAAAACTAAAAAAAACATAAAACATAAAACATCCTATAGTTCACTTTATAGACAAACTTTCTACAAAAACGATAACCAACTGAAAAATAACGATCTAAATCACAAAAAAATAATTAAAAACAGTGTGCAATTGCAGTTTTTAGATTGTTTTACTAACCTTTTTATCGCGTTAACCCTGAAAATAAACCTATTGAAACGGTGAAGTAAGTGATAACTATTCTTAAACATAAGAAGCTATCTATTACTGACTTCACTTAAAATGGACATAATCTCCTCCACCCTTATAGGAATTAGAATAATGATGAACAAATCAGTATTAGCTCTAGCAGTAGCAGCAATTACGTCAGCTAGCGCAGTAAATGCAGCAGAAATCTACAAAGGCGCAGACCAAACTCTAGAAATGGGCGGCCGTGCTGAAGCTCGTCTATCTATGAAAGATGGTGACGTAGCTGATAACACTCGTATCCGTTTAAACGTTAAAGGTACAACTCAAATTTCTGACGGCCTATACGGTGTGGGTTTCTGGGAAGGCGAATTCACAACAGCTGAAAATGGCGGTGTTGACGGTAATTCTAACCTTGATTCTCGTTATGCATATGCAGGAATGGGCGGTAACTTCGGTGAAGTA
This sequence comes from Aliivibrio sp. A6, assembly GCF_028765505.1. NCBI lineage: Bacteria > Pseudomonadati > Pseudomonadota > Gammaproteobacteria > Vibrionales > Vibrionaceae > Aliivibrio > Aliivibrio sp. A6. The sequence goes on from NZ_JARACR010000002.1 coordinate 100,172, forward strand.
ACTTACGGTAAAAACGATGGCGCACTAGGTGTTATCACTGACTTTACCGATATCATGGCATACGCTGGCAACTCAGCTGCAATGAAAATTGCTGTAGCTGACCGCACAGATAACAACCTTGGCTACAAAGGCACATTTGGTGACTTTTCTGTAAAAGCTAACTACCGTTTTGCTGACCGTTATGAAACAAATCCTGAAAATAGTCCAATATTACCTACGAACAAATATAAAGATAATGGCGAAGACGGTTTTGCACTATCTGGTATCTACGCATTTGGTGACTCAGGCTTCAAACTAGGTGGCGGTTACGCAGACCAAGCAGATCAAAATGAAATGATGGTTGCGGGTTCTTACACTATGGGTGACCTATACTTCGCTGGTACATTCACAAATGGTGAATTAGATAAGAAAGATGGCGATTACACAGGTTATGAAGCAGCTGTAGCTTACACTATGGGCAAAACAGTATTTACTTCTACGTATAACAACGCAGAAACAAATGATGAAACATCAGCTGATAACTTTGCTGTAGATGCAACGTACTTCTTTAACGCAAACTTCCGTACGTACATCTCTTACAACTTCAACCTAATCAGCCAAGGCGATAAGCTTGGTACAGTGGGTTCTTCAACTACTCGCGCTTCTGATGTAGACGCAGAAAACGAACTAGCTCTAGGTATGCGTTACGACTTCTAATCAGCCCTAACTCTTACTTAAATAAAGCGCTCACCTCGGTGGGCGTTTTTTCTTTGTGATATTCCATTAATTTTTTCTTATTCATTACACATCATGATCAACAGACGTTAAGATATCTCATTATTTTCAAATTGAGCTCATCATGTTTTTTTCTCGTTACACCCTTATCGCACTCAGTCTTATTTCTTTTTCAAGTATTGCTGATATTAAAGAGACACTTTCTTCTCTCCCATCAGGTAGCAGAACCGCTATTACTGTCGAAAATCTACAATCAAATAAAATAGAGTTTCAACAAAAGCAAGATGAACTGCTGCCACCCGCGAGTACCTTAAAAATTGCCACCGCATTAGCCGCTCGATTAGCACTAGGAAAAGAGTTCTCTTTTGAAACCTCTTTATATAAAGCAGATAAAGACATCGTGCTGACTTTCACAGGTGATCCATCTTTATCACGTAAGCAACTCTCTTCTCTGTTTGATGAAGGTGATATCAAAACCATTCAAGGCGATTTATGGATCGACGGCACCATTTTCACTGGTTATGAGCGAGCGGTAGGTTGGCCATGGGATATTCTAGGCGTGTGTTATAGCGCACCATCGAGTGCATTGAGCATTGATGAGAACTGTGTGCAAGCGTCTATCACCACTCATGATGATGGAAGTACCAGAGTCTTTGTTCCTATTCATCAACCTATCTCTTTTTCTAGCTATGCTAAAAGTGTGAGCAAAGAAGAGCAAAAATCGACTTTCTGTGATTTAGAGCTAACCACGCAAGGTAACCATTACGAATTAAACGGCTGTCTAGTCAAACGTAATAATCCTTTACCTCTTAAATTTGCCGTTCAAGATACTCAAGATTTTACGCAGAAAACCATCTCTAAGATCCTAGCAGAGCATAATATTACACTTAATGGTGAAGTGCGTTTTGGAAAACCAGATTCCCCTCTTCTTACTGACAATAAATTAGCGATACACCACTCAAAGCCATTGATGGAATTGTTGGATCATATGCTTAAAAAGTCTGATAACCATTACGCTGATAACTTAACTAAGATGTTAGGTCATTTAAACTACCAGCAACCGGGTAGCTTCACCAATGGCACTGCGGCAATTAAAGATATCTTACTAAAACAAGCGAATATTGATTTAAGCAATGCGGTACTGGTTGATGGTTCAGGCTTATCCCGTAATAACCGTATGACAGCAAATCAGATGAAATCAATCCTGCAATATCTCTATAAATACGATAAAGAATTAGGCTTGATTGACCTATTACCAACATCAGGCATTGATGGCACCTTAAAGTATCGTAATAGCATGCGTAAAGAGCCCATTAAAGGCAGCATGAAATCGAAAAGCGGCTCACTGTTTGGTAGTTATAATATGGCAGGGTTTGTGGGTTTAGAGAATCAAGCACCTCAGCTGTTTGTTCAATTTGTTGCAGATTATCACCCTGTTGCAGCAAAAGAAGGCGCAACACCAGTTGAGCGCCCTATTGATACCTTTGAGAAAAGCTTTTACCAAGAGTTAATCGAACTCTCAAAAGATTAGGGTTTTATACCAATCGATATAATACCAATCTACATAAGTATTTGATCATTCTTGCTTGCTAGAAAAGACAAATGAAAAATCCCGAAGAACTCGCATTCTTCGGGATTTTTATTATTAGTTAGCTAATATATTTCGTAACTAACATTATAATTAAGCGTATTTAGCAGCCACTTTTGCGTGAAGCTCTTGAACCGAATTAACCGTTTTACGGTCATCCGCTTCATGCGCTAGACAGCTAGCAAATGCTGCATTTAGCGTTGTTGTGTAGTTCACTTTCTCAGCCAATGCACCACGACGCAATACTTTAGAATCTTCAATCGCTTGACGACCTGCTGCAGTATTTACGATGTAGGTGTACTCGCCATTCTTGATACGGTCAAGAATATGAGGGCGGCCTTCGTGTACCTTGTTCACTAGACGAGGGTTAATACCCGCTTCGCCAAGAATAACCGCAGTACCGTGAGTTGCATCCAGTTGGTAACCCAATTTAACAAGATGTTTTGCTAAGTCTACAACACGCTTCTTGTCGCCTTCACGAACAGAAAGTAATGCACGACCACCTTCTGGGTATTCTTTACTACAACCAAGTTCTGCTTTCGCAAATGCTTCTGCAAACGTTGCACCAACACCCATCACTTCACCCGTTGAGCGCATTTCAGGGCCTAACAGTGGATCAACACCAGGGAACTTGTTGAACGGTAAAACCACTTCTTTAACTGAGTAGTATGGTGGGATAATCTCTTTCGTAAAGCCTTGAGACTCTAACGATTGACCCGCCATTACTCGTGCAGCAATCTTCGCAATTGGCGCACCTGTTGCTTTAGATACGAATGGAACCGTACGAGCAGCACGCGGGTTAACTTCGATTAAATATACGTTATTATCTTTAACGGCAAACTGTGTATTCATTAAGCCACGAACACCTAGCTCGAATGCCAGCTTACGAACTTGATCACGCATCACATCTTGAATTTCTTCGCTTAACGTATAAGCAGGAAGAGAACACGCAGAGTCACCAGAGTGAACACCCGCTTGTTCGATATGCTCCATGATACCAGCGATAACCACTTGCTCACCGTCACAAATTGCATCTACATCAACTTCGATTGCATCATCTAAGAAGCTATCAAGAAGTACTGGAGATTCATTTGAAACGCTAACCGCTTCATTGAAGTAACGACGCAAGTCTTGCTCGTCATAGACGATTTCCATCGCACGACCACCAAGAACATAAGAAGGGCGTACAACTAATGGGAAGCCAATTTCTTTCGATTTCTCAATTGCTTGCTCCATTGTTGTTACGGTTGCATTTTCTGGTTGTAGAAGCTCTAGGCGGTCTACTGCAACTTGGAAACGCTCACGGTCTTCTGCACGGTCGATAGCATCAGGGCTTGTACCAATGATTGGAACACCTGCCGCTTCTAGAGCACGCGCCAATTTAAGTGGCGTTTGACCACCGTATTGAACAATCACACCTTTTGGCTTTTCAACACGAGCAATCGCTAGTACATCTTCCAGAGTTACTGGTTCGAAGTATAGACGGTCAGACGTATCATAATCGGTAGAAACGGTCTCAGGGTTACAGTTAACCATGATAGTTTCGTAACCATCTTCACGAAGTGCTAATGAGGCGTGTACACAACAGTAGTCAAACTCAATACCTTGGCCGATACGGTTTGGACCGCCACCTAAGATCATGATCTTATCTTTGTCTGTTGGGTTTGCTTCACACTCTTCATCATAAGATGAGTACATGTAAGCCGTATCTGATGAGAACTCAGCAGCACACGTATCGACACGCTTGTAGACAGGGTGAATATCATGCTGGTCACGTAGACGGCGGATTTCACTTTCACCCACACCTAATAGTTTAGATAAACGCGCATCCGCAAAACCTTTACGTTTTAGTTTACGTAACATGTCTGCATTTAAGCTAGCGAAACCGCCAGCTTTAACTTCTGCTTCCATCTTCACTAGATCTTCGATTTGAACTAGGAACCAACGGTCAACATTTGTTAGGTTGAATACACCATCCACTGACATACCAGCACGGAATGCATCAGCGATGTACCAAATACGCTCAGCACCTGCATCTTTTAGTTCATGGCGAATTTTAGTTAATGCATCAGGCGCATCAAGATCAACCATTTCATCAAAGCCTGTCGCGCCAACTTCTAGGCCACGCAATGCTTTTTGTAGCGATTCTTGTTGGTTACGGCCGATAGCCATTACTTCGCCAACCGATTTCATTTGAGTGGTAAGACGGTCGTTAGCACCTGCAAATTTTTCGAAGTTAAAACGAGGGATCTTAGTAACAACGTAATCAATTGTTGGTTCAAATGACGCAGGCGTTGCACCACCTGTAATGTCATTCATTAGCTCGTCAAGCGTAAAGCCAATAGCTAATTTTGCTGCAATTTTTGCAATAGGGAAACCCGTTGCTTTAGATGCAAGTGCAGATGAACGAGATACACGTGGGTTCATTTCAATGATAACCATACGGCCATCTTTCGGGTTAATACCAAACTGTACGTTTGACCCCCCCGTTTCAACACCAATCTCACGCAGTACAGCTAGAGAAGCATTACGCATTAATTGGTATTCTTTATCTGTTAGTGTTTGTGCAGGCGCTACCGTTATTGAGTCACCCGTGTGAATGCCCATCGCGTCAAAGTTTTCAATCGCACATACGATAATACAGTTGTCGTTCTTATCTCGAACCACTTCCATCTCGTATTCTTTCCAACCGATAAGAGATTCATCGATGAGAAGTTCATTGGTTGGAGAAAGATCCAAACCACGGCGACAAATTTCATCAAACTCTTCTTTGTTATAAGCGATACCACCACCGGTACCCCCCATCGTAAATGATGGACGAATGATACAAGGGAAGCCTACCATCTCTAGTACTTTGTAAGCTTCTTCCATTGTTTTTGCCGTATCAGCCGTTGGACACTCAAGGCCAATTGACTTCATTGCTTTATCGAAACGTGAACGGTCTTCTGCTTTATCGATAGCATCCGCTGTTGCACCGATCATCTCAACACCGAACTCAGCAAGCACGCCGTGCTTTTCTAAATCAAGCGCACAGTTCAATGCTGTTTGGCCACCCATTGTAGGTAGCACTGCATCTGGACGCTCTTTTTCGATAATGTTACGAACCACTTCCCAATGGATAGGCTCAATGTATGTTGCATCAGCCATGTCTGGGTCAGTCATGATTGTTGCAGGGTTAGAGTTCACAAGAATAACGCGGTAGCCTTCTTCACGAAGTGCTTTACACGCTTGTGCACCAGAGTAGTCAAATTCACATGCTTGGCCGATTACGATTGGGCCTGCACCTAGAATTAGAACGCTTTTAATGTCAGTACGTTTTGGCATCTTATTACTACTCCGAATTAAGCTTTATTTGTCTTGTCTGAAATAGACTGCTGAATCAATTCAATGAAATGGTCAAACAATGGCGCGGCATCGTGTGGACCCGGGCTTGCTTCAGGGTGACCTTGGAAGCTAAATGCAGGCTTATCTGTACGATGAATGCCTTGCAACGTACCATCAAATAATGATTTGTGCGTTGCACGCAAGTTCGCAGGAAGTGTTTCTTCATCCGCAGCAAAACCGTGGTTCTGTGCAGTGATCATAACCACATCACGATCTAAGTCTTTAACTGGATGGTTTGCACCGTGGTGACCAAACTTCATTTTTACGGTTTGAGCGCCTGATGCTAAAGCAAGAATTTGATGGCCAAGACAGATACCAAAGATTGGTAACCCTTTTTCTAAGAACACTTTCGTAGCTTCAATTGCGTAAGTACATGGCGCAGGGTCACCAGGGCCATTTGATAGAAATACACCATCTGGATTCATTGCTAACACGTCTTCTGCTGAAGTTTGTGCAGGAACAACCGTTAGGCGACAACCGCGGTCTACTAACATACGTAGGATGTTACGTTTAGCGCCGAAATCGTAAGCCACAACGTGGAATGGTAATTCACTGTCTGCTTTTTCTTCTGGCAAACCGCCTGTCAATGTCCAAGAACCTTGCTTCCATTGGTAAGCTTCAGTCGTTGTTACTTCTTTTGCTAAATCCATGCCTTTAAGACCTGGGAACTCTTTTGCTTGAGCTAGCGCAAATGCTTCATCTAAATTATTGCCCGCGACAATACAACCGTTTTGAGCACCTTTCTCACGTAAGATTCGAGTTAATTTACGCGTATCGATATCAGCAATGCCGACGATATTTTGAGATTTAAGGTATTCAGGAAGAGTTTGTTCACTGCGGAAGTTTGAAGCTAAGAGAGGGAGATCGCGAATCACAAGGCCTTGAGCGTGGATAGAAGAGGATTCTTCGTCTTCGGAATTGATTCCGGTATTGCCAATGTGGGGATAAGTAAGAGTAACGATTTGTTGAGAATAGGAAGGATCAGTGAGAATTTCTTGGTACCCCGTCATCGAGGTATTAAAAACGACTTCACCAACGGCCGAGCCATCTGCTCCAATCGATTGACCGCGGAACACAGTCCCATCTTCTAGGACTAACAGCGCTGATTTACTCAAGACAACCTCCAAACATAATAAGTATTCAGTTTTAATCAATATAATTGCAAAACTGTTTTTTTGAAACCCAAAATACAAACTAAAAGCTCGAATTTTGACAAATTGGCGAAATTTTAGATATATCTGGGATAAGTGTCAATAAAAAACACCAAGATAAATAACTTTTTTAGACAACTCATTACAAAAAACCTACTTTCACAGTAAAAAGGGCATTTATCCAGATCAATATGATGAAAAATCACTACAAAATTAAAATTATGCATATTCAATCTTTTTTCATCATTTAAAATTACTTATAAAAACAAAGCAAACGTTAAACAACAAACAAAACATCGAAAAACAAAAGCCTTAAGCAAAATACTGTAAATAACCAGCAAAAACACAAGAAAAGTAAAGCGCAAATAAAACAACGAATAGAAAACAAAAAATTTACACAACCCAGAAAACTCAGTAATACAGAGAACTAGCAGTGAATAAACAGTGATTAATTTGCATTTGATTTGGTTCAGTTAAAAAAAAGCCCAAATCAATAATGATTCGGGCTTAATATAATCGTTATAGCTGATCTAGCTCTAAAACATCGTGCATGGTATAGAAACCAGGAGACTTTTGATGTAGCCAATGGGAGGCTCTCACCGCACCATTTGCAAACGTCATTCTATCCGTTGCTTTATGTGTTATTTCAACACGTTCGCCAATATCAGCAAACATAGCCGTATGTTCGCCTACAATATCTCCGGCTCGAATCGTTGCAAATCCAATCTCGTCTTTGCTTCTTTCACCAGTAATACCTTCACGAGCATATACAGCAACATCTTCAAGTTTATTACCCATAGCACCCGCAATAGCTTCCCCCATGCCAATGGCTGTACCTGAGGGTGCGTCGACTTTATAACGGTGATGCGCTTCTACAATTTCAATGTCACAATAATCACCCATCACTTTTGCTGCCTTTTCTAACAGCTTGAAGACAAGGTTAACACCAACACTGTAGTTAGGAGCCATAACAATAGGGATATCTTTTGAAGCTTGATCGATAAGCGCTTTACCTGGCTCACTAAAGCCGGTTGTGCCGATAACAATGGCTTTTTTGTGCTCTTGACACAGTTCGATATTTTTAAGGGTTGAAATTGGAAGTGTAAAATCAATAATCACATCAAAATCATCAACCACTTTTGCTAAATCATCCACAATAGAAAGACCTGATTTTCCTAACCCAGCCATCTCTCCAACATCAACACCAATTAAGCTTGATTCTGGGTGTTCACTTGCTGCTGCAAGAACGGCAAACTGAGAGCCATTCACTGCTTTAATTAAGTTACGGCCCATTCTTCCTGCTGCGCCTGCAATTGCTATTCTTACCATTCTTATTTTTACTCCTTTAAATTCGCTTCCTTGCACTCTATCTCAAATTTTGATTCACAGCACGTGAAGTATTAAGACACAGTTTTAATTTGTAATTCTTTTGGCACTTCAAAGAACATATTTTCTTCACGACCGGTTAGCTCTTCAACCGTCGTACCACCAAACGCTTTTACTTGTTCAATGATTTGGTTAACAAGTTCTTCAGGCGCTGAAGCCCCGGCAGTTACACCAACTTTAGCTTGATTGATTAACCACTCTTCTTTTAAGTCTTCAGGACAATCAATTAAATAGCTTGTTGTGCCTAATTTTTCTGATAATTCACGTAAACGATTTGAATTTGAAGAGTTTTTTGAACCAACGACAATCATTACATCAACCTGACTTGCCATGTCACGTACTGCATCCTGACGGTTTTGGGTTGCATAACAAATATCATCTTTACGAGGGCCTTGGATCTCAGGAAATACTCGACGTAACTCATCAATTACATCAGCGGTTTCATCCACAGACAAGGTAGTTTGGCTAACATAGTGCAAGTTGCTTGGATCCTTAACCATAAGATTAATGACATCACTTGGGGTTTCAACCAAATACATGCCACCTGTCTCATTGGCATATTGCCCCATCGTACCTTCCACTTCAGGGTGACCAGCGTGGCCAATCAACACGACTTCAATATTCTTCTTACTTGCTCGAGCCACTTCCATATGTACTTTTGTTACTAGTGGGCACGTTGCATCAAATACAGTTAATGCGCGCTCTTTTGCTTCTTTACGTACAGCCTGAGAAACGCCATGAGCCGAAAAGATAACGATATTGTCGTCTGGCACTTCACTTAACTCTTCAACAAAAATAGCACCGCGCTGCTTTAAACCCTCAACAACAAAACGATTATGAACCACTTCATGACGAACATAAATTGGGGCTTCATACAATTCAAGTGCACGTTCAACAATGCTAATGGCGCGATCAACACCGGCACAAAATCCACGAGGGTTTGCTAATACTATTTTCATTTTTTATCTCTTTATTGTGTTGGATTAACCAACCGCTACAATCTCTACGTCAAAGATAACATCTTGACCAGCTAATGGGTGATTAAAATCCACAGTAACAGAATCTCCAGCAATCTCTGTGATTATTCCTGGAATGTCCATTCCATCAGGGCCACTAAAGGCCATAATAGTCCCCACTTCAGCTGCCGCATCACCCACAAAACGATTTCTATCCATATGGTGGATATTATCAGGGTTTGGAAGACCAAAAGCATCTTCAGCATTAAGCTCAATACTTTTTGATTGTTCTGACTCTAATCCTAATAAACATTTTTCAAAATTATCACTAAGGCTGCCATCCCCCATAGTGAATTTAGCTGGTTTACCCGAACTGTGTGTACTATCCGCAACAGATCCATCTTTTAATTTTATGGTGAAATGTAGAGTAACTTCACTGTTATTTTCTATTTTCATTATTATCTTTCCTTGAAAAAAAACGCCACTCGACTTCTCGGGCAGCGTTCAATTTATTATATCTAATTAGCCTTATTGCTCTTTTTTACCAGAGCGAAAACCGTCTAAGATGATCAGTCCCGCTCCAATACAAATGGCGGCGTCTGCTAAGTTAAATGCCGGCCAATGGTAGTTACCCCAGAAAAAATCAAGGTAATCAACAACAAAACCATGAACTAAACGATCAAACACATTACCAATCGCACCACCAATAATCAGTGCATAAGCAATATTATTTAGTTTGTCAGTTTGTGGTGCTTTACGCATCCAATAACCCAACAAGCTACACACAGCAATCGCAATGCCAGTAAAGAACCAGCGTTGCCAACCAGCTTGATCACTTAAAAAACTGAATGCTGCACCGTAGTTATGAACATAAAGGAAGTTAAAGAAAGGCAACACTTCAATGCGGTTTGCCCAACCGTAACCCATTTCCTTCATCACAAATAACTTGATGCTGATGTCTGCCATAAAAATGATCCCCGCTAGCCATAGCCAGCGGAGTCCCGATTCTTTAAGCAGCGGTAATGTCTTATTATCGCTAGTCATTATGCAAATTTACGCTCTTCGCCTTCACCGTCAATGTTAGATACACAACGACCACATACTTCTTCGTGACCTTCGATTGTACCTACATCAGCAACATGGTGCCAACAACGCTCACACTTCGCAGCTTCAGAGGCAGCAACATCTACAAATAAACCGTCAAGCTCTGTCGCTTTTGCTGATTCTGTTTTTTCGCTAAGTGATTTAACCGTTGCGCTTGATGTTAGAAGAACAAAACGCAGTTCATCTTCTAATTTATTGATTTTAGAAATCAATTTATCATCAGCGTATAGTGTTACTTCAGCTTGAAGTGCACCACCGATAACTTTCTCACCACGAGCGGCTTCAAGTAATTTATTTACAGAAGCACGAACGGCTTGGATGTCAGTCCAGAATTCATTGTTGAACTCTTCACCTTCAGCAAGATCAAATAGACCTTGGTACCACTCACCGGTGAATACAAATTTCTCACGATCACCTGGCATTTCATTCCAGATTTCATCTGCTGTGAATGACATGATTGGTGCCATCCAACGAACTAGTGCTTCTACAATGTAGTAAAGTGCCGTTTGACAACTACGTTGAGCGTGACCGCTCTTCTTAGCTGTGTATTGGCGATCTTTAATTACGTCTAGGTAGAAAGAACCCATTTCGATTGAACAGAAGTGCATCAAACGCTGAGTTACTTCATGCAGATTGTATTCATCGTAAGATTTGATGATTTCTTGCTGTGCAGCAAATGCACGACCTACTGCCCAACGATCAAGAGCAACCATTTCTTCAGCAGGAACGATATCTGTTTCTGGATTAAAGCCGCTTAGGTTCGCTAAGAAGAAACGAGCTGTATTACGAATACGACGGTATGCGTCAGCTGAACGTTTTAGAATTTCATCAGAAACCGCAACTTCATTAGTGTAATCAGTAGAAGCAACCCATAGACGAAGAATATCTGCGCCTAGTTTGTTTGTTACGTCTTTAGGAGCAACAACGTTACCGATAGATTTAGACATCTTACGGCCGTTACCATCAACCACGAAACCGTGTGTTAGTACTTGGCGGTAAGGTGCTTTGCCTTTCATAGCGACTGATGAGATCAGTGATGATTGGAACCAACCACGGTGTTGATCTGAACCTTCTAGGTAAAGATCTGCACTGTGTGTTCTCTCTTCTTGTGGGAAGTCATATTCTTCACGAGAATCAACTACAGAGAAGTGAGTAACACCAGAGTCAAACCATACATCTAAAGTATCTAATACTTTTTCGTATTTAGCGGCATCGTCTTCACCCATTAGCTCAGCAGCATCTACATCCCACCACGCTTGAATGCCTTTTTCTTCAACTAGTTTCGCTACTTTTTCAATTAGCTCTAGTGAATTAGGGTGTAGTTCAGACGTTTCTTTATGAACGAATAAAGCAATTGGCACACCCCAAGTACGTTGACGAGAAATACACCACTCAGGACGACCTTCGATCATACCTTCGATACGGTTTTGACCCCATTCTGGCATCCACTCAACGCTCTTCACTTCTTCTAACGCTTTTGCACGAAGACCTGCTTGATCCATTGAGATGAACCATTGCGGTGTTGCACGGAAGATGATTGGCGTTTTGTGTCTCCAGCAATGTGGGTAGCTGTGCTCGTACGCATGATGATGCAGTAATGCACCTTTTTCTTTTAGTACTTCAAGAACTGAATCGTTCGCTTTGAATACGTGTTGACCAGCAAATAGCTCAGTATCAGGAAGGTATACACCATTTGATCCTACTGGGTTTGCAATTTCTAAATCGTATTTCTTACCAACCACGAAATCTTCTTGGCCGTGACCAGGAGCGGTATGAACGATACCTGTACCTGAATCTGTCGTTACGTGCTCGCCTAAAATAGCCGGAACCGTAAAGCCATAGAATGGGTGATTAAATTGAAGAAGCTCTAAATCAGACCCTTTTGCAAAACCTAAGTTATGGAAATGCTCGATACCCGCACGATCCATTACCGATTTAGCTAGTTCAGATGCAAGAATTAGACGTTGTGCTTTTTGCTCACCATGGGCTTCAACTTGAACTAATACATACTCAAGATCAGCATTCAATGCTACTGCACGGTTAGCAGGAAGAGTCCAAGGTGTCGTTGTCCAGATAACAACAGATACTTCACCTTCACCTTGATGACCTTCAGGCGTGCTGAATTTTGCTAATGTTGCAGCTTCGTCTGCTGCAATAAAGCGCACATCAATAGATGGAGATACTTTATCTTGGTATTCAACTTCAGCTTCAGCAAGTGCTGAACCACAATCTGTACACCAGTGAACAGGTTTAAAACCTTTAAGTAGGTGACCTTGGTCAGCAATTTTACCCAATGAACGGATGATATTTGCTTCAGTGCCAAAATCCATAGTGCGGTAAGGTTTATCCCACTCGCCCATGATGCCTAAACGTTTGAAGCTCTCTTTTTGACCTTCAACTTGGCCTGCCGCATATTTACGACATTCTTCACGGAACTCAGCAGCAGAGATCTTTTGACCTGGCTTACCTTTTTTCTTTTCTACCATTAATTCAATAGGTAGGCCGTGGCAGTCCCAACCTGGAATGTACGGTGCATCGAAACCTGAAAGTGTTTTCGACTTAATAATAATGTCTTTAAGAATCTTGTTTAGTGCGTGACCAATATGAATGTCACCATTTGCATAAGGAGGACCGTCGTGTAATACGAACGATTTCTTACCTTTTTTCGCTTTACGGATTTCACCGTAAAGATCTTCATCGTACCAACGCTTAAGCATTTCTGGCTCACGATTAGCCAAGTTACCACGCATTGGGAATCCTGTTTCAGGCAGGTTCAAGGTATCTTTATAGTCACTCATTGATTCTTAATTCCGTTACTTGGGCGAAATGAAATGTTATCTATTTTCAGACAGCCACACCCGTGCTGCCTGAGAATCTAATTCTATTTGTTGTTTTAATGCGTCAAATGACTCAAATTTGTGCTCATCACGCAACTTACAAAGTAATTCTACATTCAATTGCTGGCCATATAAATTGGCTTGATAATCAAAAAAATGTACTTCTAGCTGCTGACGAACGCCATTCACCGTTGGGCGATTACCAATATTAGCAACACCACCTAATTGTTTCCCACTCTTGTCTTTAGCTCGAACAACATAAACGCCAGACACAGGTGAAACACAACGCTTTAATGGAATATTTGCTGTAGGAAAACCAATGGTTCTCCCCAACTTTCGACCATGAGAGACACGGCCTGTAATACTGTAATTTCGCCCTAACATAGTGGCGACATCACTTAAGTTATCATTTGCGAGCGCATGACGGATAGCCGTACTGCTTACTCTTTGTTTTTCTAAACAAAAACTTTGTGTATTTACCACTTCAAAACCGTACTTTTTCCCGGCCTCTTGCAGCATGGCGAAATTTCCTTTGCGATGTTTACCAAAGCAAAAATCATCACCAACAACCAGAAATTTAACACCCAATGATCTAACCAACAAGTCTTCGACAAACTCATCAGCGGTTTGTTCTGCAAATTTCTGATTAAAATTAATACACAATAAACGTTCTATTTCTAGTTTTTTAAGCTGAACAAACTTATCTCGTAAACGGGTTAATCGCGCTGGGGCTTTTTCTTTTGCAAAAAACTCCATGGGTTGAGGTTCAAAAGTCATGACAACAGACGGTAAGCCAAGCGCTTTGGCTTTAGACTTAACTTGTTGTAATACTTGCTGATGTCCTAAATGAACACCATCAAAATTACCTATCGTCATTACGCAGCCTTTATGGTCTGGCGTAATATTGTGAATACCTCGGATTAATTCCATTATCTCAATATCAATTTATTTGCTTAAAAAAACTGACGAATTATATACTAATGTGTTCATTCGCACCACTGAACAACGTAATTCTTACTTTACGCTGAAACTCGTAAATGACGAGGACGCAGGCCAAAAACAACGGCGGTTATCAAGTAACTTAGCGCACCTAAGCCAATGAAAGAAAAAAGCATTATGACTCGTTTCATGAGGTCCCACTCTAGCCAAACGCTCATTGATGGCATTAACCACAATAAAATACTTACCATGACTGCGCCGGAAACCATTAATTTAAGCACAAAAAATATCGTCTCTTTTGATAACTTATAAACATTGGCTAAATGCAGACCGCGATACAGTAATGTCATATTGACGAGAGCAGATAACGCGGTAGCCATCGCCAAGCCAACATAACCGTAAAAGTAAGCAAAGATGGCATTAAAGAACATATTAGTCACCATGGCTATAATGCCGTAACGAACAGGCGTTTTTGTATCTTGTCTTGCGTAATAGCCAGGGGCAAGTACTTTAATTAACATAAAATTAAGCAATCCTGATGCGTAAGCAAACAATGATAAGGAAGCTTGGTTAACATCATGTGGCGAAAACTCTCCACGCATAAATAACACCATCAGCATCGGCTTTGCTAATACCATTAAGCCTAACATCGCAGGGATCCCAAGTAAGATCACCATTCTCACACCCCAATCCATGGTCTGTGAAAAACCATCACCTTCAGCATCTACATGCTTTCTCGATAGTGCAGGTAATATTACCGTTGCTATTGCAATGCCAAACAACCCTAATGGAAACTCTAACAAGCGATCAGAATAATACAACCAACTGATTGAACCTGTTGCTAGAAAACTTGCAATAAAGGTATCAAGTAACAAGTTAATTTGACTGACTGATACGCCAAATAATGCAGGGATCATTAAGGTTCTGATTTTAGTTACACCGGGATCATTCCAACCCCATTGTGGGCGTACCAACATTTTCGCTTTATAAAGAAATGGAAGCTGGAATAAAAATTGAATCAAGCCGCCCAGAAATACACCAATCGCTAAGCCGATCTCTGGTTGTTCTAAACTTGGTGAAATAAAATAAGCACAAGCAATAATAGCAATATTTAAAAAGACGGGAGTAAATGAAGAAACTGCGAATTTACCGAGGGTATTTAGAATCGCGCCAGAGAGTGCAACGAAAGTAATAAACCACAGATAAGGAAAGGTAATCTTTAAAAGAAAACTGGCAAGTTCAAATTTAGGCGCATTCGGGCCATCATTAAGCCAATCCATAAACCACCCAGCACCGAACAGAGCAGTGACCGCTCCTGAACCTAAAATCCCGAAAAAAGTAACAATGGTAACGAGAACCCCAAGGGTACCCGATGCTTTTGCTATTAATTCACGGGTTTTATTATCATCCCCACTGGCGTGATATTCCGTTAATACGGGAACAAAGGCTTGTGAAAAAGCCCCCTCTGCGAATAGGCGACGTAAAAAGTTAGGAATTTTATTCGCAAAAAAGAAAACGTCTGCTGCTGCGCCCGCTCCCATTAAATTTGCTACTACTACATCACGGACTAAACCGAGTACTCGAGACACTAAAGTCATGATGCTGACGATTAAGCCAGAACGTAAAAGTCGTTTACTCACAAAAAAACCTCATAAAGATGGCGATGATTACCATAAAGAGCTTACTAACTGGAAAAAATGCTGTTAGAATGCACGCCATCTTAACCGTGTTTTGCCATTCTCATCAAATTTTTGTTTGATTCAGCTTGGTTTTTACACAAATCAGTTGACATTTAAGTTCAAAGAATGCATATTTCCCGACCTTAAATTGTCACCGAACTACGTTTTTGGGAGTTAGACCCTTGGCAAATAGTAAATCTGCTAAGAAGCGCGCAACTCAAGCTGAAAGACGTCGCCAGCACAACGCTAGCCGTCGTTCAATGATGCGCACTTACATGAAAAAAACTATCGCAGCTATCGAAGCTGGCGATAAAGAAGCTGCAACTGCTGCACTAGCAACTGCAACTCCACTTCTAGACCGCATGGCGACTAAAGGCCTTATTCATAAGAATAAAGCTGCACGTCATAAAGCGCGTTTCACTGCAGCAATCAAAGCTCTTTAATAGAAATTTGATTCTCAGTTAGAAATAAGAAAAAACCGACCTAGGTCGGTTTTTTTATGCCTGCTATTTGGTAAATAAAAAAAGATACGATTCTCTGCCCTACCAATGTTTAATACCATTCTGGATAAGTAGTTGTTCAGATAATTGCTTAGATTGGTATAAGCACCTTATCTATATTATGCAGAAAAGTGATCGCCTCGTATTAATTCTTTGGACAATACAGATCATGCAATAATTGAATGACAGACTTAACCTCATGGCTACTTAATGAGTAGTACACGGTTTGAGACTCTTTTCTTGTTGATACCAACTCATCCTTACGTAACCAACCTAAATGCTGAGACAATGCTGATTGGCTCAACTCTAGCTGTTCTGCAATTTGTCCTACCGATAGCTCCCCATCAAGCAGCAAACACAAAATAAACAAACGACGTTCATTTGCCATTGCTTTAAGTAATGTAACGGCTTTTGGCCCATTCTCTGCCATCATCTGTAAATTCATAAATACTACCATCTAATTTAGTTAAAGCTAATTTAGCGTATTCGTCTTTATGATTGCAAATTAAAATCAAATAAATGTGAGAAATCAGCAGAGCAAATGCTTTTTACTGCTGGATGCTGGATCATTCGTTCAGCAAAAATAACGTAATACTCTTCTTTTAAATCATTTACATCAGCAATTCTATGTAAAGTTAGATCAGAGTCTGCCTCATTCATATAAACGGTTGGCGCGAGAAAAACCGCATTACTTTCACGAGCAAAAGCCTTCATCAAAGCAACATCATCAAATTCACCTAAAATATTTGGGGTAATACCTTGTTGATCACACCACTGGATTACCTTTCTTCCCATTGAGGTTCTGCCACCAGGAATAAGCAGTTTCTTCTTTTCTAAGACTTCAGGGAAGTTGATTGATTCGCTCTCTTTAGAACAAAAGAAACTCATACTACACTCACCTAACTTTTTACTGAAAAGCCCAGAGTTCTGACTTGAATCAACCGGACAATCAGACAAAATCATGTCTAATTTATGTTGAGATAACTGCTCGAGTAATAATTCATGAGTGGATTCAAAACAGCGTAGATGAATAGACGCATCTTCTGGCACTGTTGTTGATAAAACTTTACTTACTAAACGTTTAGAAAGCGCATCAGCAACACCCACATCAAACAATACATTCGACTGCTGGCTGTAATTAACGATATCAAGCATCTCATAACTTAAACCAAACATACGATCTGCATATTTATAGACCAGTTGCCCTAGCTCTGTAGGCTCTACATTCCTACCGTTACGTTTAGTTAACTTACCGTCTAAACGCTCTTCCAATATTTTAATTTGACCAGTGACCGTTTGAGGGGTTAAAAACAGGGCTTCTGCTGCTTTAGTTACTGAACCTTGTTTACATACCATCCAAAAGTAATAAACATGGTTGTAATTTAAGTGGGACATATTGCACCTTATCTCTTTTTGCGAACCGAATAAGTCATCGCATCATAATAATATGAACGATACGCCATTTATTACAGTTAAAGCAAACACTTCGTAAAAACTATTTATTTTATTAAAACTATTCGCTTTTTCCGCAACCAGATTCTTAAAAATGTCATACAAGCGAAACATAGAACAAAAAAGTTTGAAAAAAAATTTTATATTCCATTTTTTAATAAAGAACAAAAATACTTATCACTCAATAACTTAAAGTCGCTAAAGATGATAAAAATAGAGCTTAAATGAATTATGAAGCATTTATTACAGTTTTCTCTTTCACTGTAATATTTCTGAAATATTCGTTATCTACTATCGCTTCAGATTAAATAAACCGACAACATACTATTTCGGTACGGAGCTTTACTATGAATACCCAATCAATCTCTGCAGCAACAATGAGCAATACCTCGCGCATGCTGCGTTGGGCAAACTTAGCATTTATGCTTTACCTTCTTCTTTTAGCGGTTGCTATGGTTGGCACAGGCTTTAAATGGTCTGTTGGTGAGGAAGCAAAAGTTCTTTTTGAATTTGCATCTCACCCTGTTGCAGGCTTAATGATCGGCTTAGTTGCAACAGCATTAATTCAATCCTCTTCGACTGTGACCTCTATTATTGTTGGATTAGTGGCTGGTGGTTTACCTATTGAAACCGCAATTCCTATGGTAATGGGTGCTAACATTGGTACTACCGTTACCAATACTCTAGTAAGCCTTGGACACGCTCGTTGTAAAAATGAATTTAGACGTGCGTTTGCTTGTGCAACGGTTCATGACTTCTTTAACCTATTAGCGGTATCTATTTTCTTACCTCTAGAAATGATGTTTGGTATTTTCCAAAAACTATCAGCATGGTTAGTGTCTCCGTTCTTAAGTGCGGGCGACATGAACATGAAAGGCTTTGATTTTATCAAACCAATTACCAAGCCAGTTATCAGCGCGATCCAAGAGCCTCTATCTAGCTTTGGAAGCATGACTGGTGGTCTATTAATGATTGCCCTTGGTATTGCGGTTCTTATCATTTCTATTACTCTTATGGGTAAATTAATGAAGAGCTTAATGGTTGGTCGTGCAAAAGAACTGCTTAAGAGCGCAATTGGCCGTGGCCCTCTACATGGTATCGCATCAGGTACAGTGGTAACGGTTCTAGTTCAATCATCATCGACAACAACAAGTTTAATGGTTCCGCTTGTAGGTACTGGTGTACTTAAAGTTCGCGATGTTTACCCATTCACTCTTGGTGCTAACATTGGTACTTGTGTGACGGCTCTACTAGCAGCAACAGCATCATCAGGTGAGTATGCGGTTCTTGCTCTGCAAATTGCATTGGTTCACCTATGTTTCAACGTAATTGCAACGCTAGTTATCTTCGGTACTCCATTCTTACGTGAGTTACCAATTAAAGGTGCTGAGTGGATTGCAGAAATGGCTAACCGTAACAAGGCGGTTGTTGCTGGGTATTTAAGTTTTGTATTCATCATTCTACCAGGTGGCGTATTAGCTCTAACGGTTTAAGAGTGATAAACAGATAAAGGAAAGCCCCGAAGTAAATGCTTCGGGGCTTTTTTATGTCTTATACAAATGTAATTAGTAAATGGATATTAGTACTGGACTGGGTATTACACTGAAAAAGGATACTTAATCGCTTCATGGCTTTCATAGCCAATCACTTCAAAATCATCCATGGTTACCCATGTTTCTAAATCTTCTAATGATTTGATCTTAGGGTTTATTTTAAAGGTTGGGGCTCTCAATGGCTCACGCTTTAACTGAACTTCTTTCATCAATTCAAGCTGATCTTCATAAATATGACCATTAACGATCTTGTGATACGCCTTACCTGCTTTATGCCCTGTAATTTGAGCGACAATCGCAAGTAGGAAGTACACTTGGACCATATTAAAATTAAGGCCTAGAGGCTTTATACCCACTAAAAAATGCACAATACATTGACTGAGTGAGTGATTGGGAGTTATATAGCAGATGTGCTTTTCTCTTCATGCACAGAATAGTCGGATAACAACGCGATACAAAATGCTAAAAAATGCACTATCCAATGTAAGGTTTTATCATCGATAAATTTAGATTCATTTAAGAGATACATCTAGCATATTAAACTTAATTAACAATTTAGAACCTTGTAATTTATCCATGAAACCTTATATCAAAGAAGTGTTTAATATGAGGATAGGATATGCACGATTACGCTGTGTTTGGTCATAACCGCGCAACCATTGGTAGATGGCTGGGAATAAGTTCAATTGTTTTAACAGGGGCAATTTCTAGCTTTATTAGCTATATATATCAATTAACAGGCTTTCAAGCTGTTACGAGCGTAGCTATCACAACAGGTCTTATATATTTTGTTTTGCATTTGTTGTTCAACAAATTTGCTTGGAAAATACCAATGTTTCAAATTCCTGATTTGAATGGTATATGGAAAGTTAAAGGAACGACCTTAGATGAAGATGGGAATGCTAAATACGAATGGGATGCTGAGATAGATATAGAGCAAACTTGGGAAAAAATGGTTGTTTGCCTGAAAACGAGTCAAAGTGCAAGTGAGAGTTATACCGCTACTTTAGCAAAAGCCAATGGCACTCGCGGTGGTTGGCTGTTGAGCTACAGTTACAACAATAATCCAAATGTAGATCAGTATCATGAACTGAATTCTCACAAAGGATATTGTGAGATTTTGCTAGATAAAAAATTAAAAATTGGATCTGCTGCATATTTCAACAGTAATGGCAGAAGAACATTTGGTAAAATGGCATTGAGTAAGGATTAATATGATAAATTTTGACAATCGGCTTAAAAGTTTAAAGGATCGTAGGCAGGGAACAAGAGAACGAATGCTACTTGCAAGTAACGCTTCTCAATATGACCATCGAGATTTTAGAACTCAAGAGAGTTATGAAAAATTAAATGAAAGTTCAGCAATTAAATATGCTGTAGGCGCAATGGCTGCCGTTGATGACAACTCAACTCGCATTTCAATACAGGAAGGAGAACGAGTTGCTGATACTTTGATATCGATGCTTAGCAATACTGGTATTAGAGCAACCAAAGAAATTCAAGGTTCAGTAGCCCTAGATATACATATCAAAGGACATTCTGATGTCGATATGCTTATCTTGAAAGAAGATATCGTTTTGGTTGAAACACCAAAATTAAATGGTTCTCCATACATAGCCTCTGATCAACGACCAATGACAGAAATAATAAGAGAGTTAAGACTCTTATCTGAAGATAAATTAACAACTCGATATTATGGAACAAATGTTGATTGTTCGGGCAATAAGTCCATTGCCTTGAGTGGAGGAAGCCTACAAAGGAAAGTAGATATAGTTCCTGCATGCTGGTATCACACTCATGACTATCAACGCAGTGGGTTGAAGCATGATAAAGAAGTACAAATTTATCACAAAGCTAATCATGAATTAGTTGGCAACAAACCATTTATGCATATAAAAAAAGTTAATGAGAAGGACTCAATTTACTCAGGTAACTTAAAGAAAGTAACAAGACTAATGAAGAACTTAGTTGCTGATATGCCTGATTATAAAAAAGGAAAAGCGAAGAAATTATCAAGCTATGATCTTACGGCCTTAGCCTATGACATGGATGGTCAATTAAGTTGCCCATCATATATGTCGCTTGCATTAGTCGAAAGACTAAGAGCACACTTATCATTGCTTGTTTCATCAGAAATGCTTCGAGATCGAATTTTGGTGCCCGATGGAAGCAGAAAAATATTTAATAAAGCCAACAAGCTAGAGGCTCTGCAAATCATATCTAATGAAGTTAACGACTTAGCTGAAGCAATTTATAAGAGTATCGTTCCGTTATCACATATGGTATATGATTCAGCCACATTAAACCAAAGGCGCGTTTACCTATAACGGCAGTATTATTACTATTCAGTTCGAATACCACGTCTAATTAATGTTCTTTCTAGGGAAGTCATAGCTTTGTTATTTTTTCCCTAGCAGCTAAAAAAACGCTGTTCGCTTAGGAGTTCCCATTACTGACTAAACATCAATCATGTTTAGTTCATATAGGTCAATTAGATTTGTTTCAAGAACTTCAGACCATCTATATTTATAAATATGCCCCCCTTCACAATTTAGTTTTTTATTTCAAAAAAATCCGTCCTTCAAGGTATCTTCCTCTTGTAAAAGATAAAATGCACATCATATGTATAGTGCAATGTTGCATAATTTTAAAAGAGATTTTTAACATGAATGATTGGGATTACGTAAACTTTAGCCAAGATCATGAAATGGATTACCATTTAGGGTTGGTAGGTAAGTCAAAATCTGTGGATAACAGAAAATATCTAAGAGAAAACACTCAAGTGACAGCAAAAAGCACATTGAATAAGACGTATATTACTCATACGGAATTTAAGCCTTTTGTTCAAAATGATAAGTCTCATTTGAAAGATCCATCTTAATACACAATGTACATATGTAACGCCTCTCAACAAGAGGCGTTTTTTCCATCTGATCTTATACTAATCAATCAGAGTACGAGGATTGGGAAAACACTAAAATCGTGACCAACTTTGGTTAACCACTGACTAGATCTTTATTATATTCAGCAAGAATCATGAGCAAGTCGAATAAACTTAACACAGAAAACATCGCTGTCAGTCCATCTTCGGTTATGAAAACTAAAGTATCGAAGCATAATGATTTTCACGATAACTAATAAAGCTTTATCTCGATTGTTTTTTGTCCTAAAATATATACATCATAGTGGGAGTCTTAATATGTCAATTCATGCTATCCGAGAAATTAAAGAAGAAGTCCCTTTTAACTTTTGCTTGAAAAGTTTACAGCAAGTTCTGTCAGAAAAGTTCGAAAAGATGCCAAGCGTCAATAACTTCAAGGAATTTGATACTTGGCTAATGAGCTAGCAACTGAATACGAAATACATTGGTCTGACACTGCTAAAAGGAAAGTTAAGAACTTAGGAAAAGGTGATAAAAAGCAGGTATTTGGGATTCTATCAGAATTCCTCGCTGGCGGTTATCCAGCAATAGATTCGCTGACTTATAATGGTGTGAAAGTACGAAATAAGCCATCATGGGACGTTGATAAAAACGATCCTGAATTCTTGAAAAAAGTAACTTTTGCTAAGAACAATAATCTTTGGCATATACATGCAGGTTTTCACGGAGGTTATAGTGTTTCACCAAAAGGTGATTTAGTTTCACAGTTTGTGATGCACTATCAAAGACAGGATGACAACATTTTCCGTTTTGCAGACTTAACACCTCATCCCCCATTTTCGCTACCTAGTGAATCAGATTTAACCTAATGAAAATAAAAGCAGCCTGTTGGCTGCTTTTTTGTTACTAAAAATAAATAATAAAAAGGCGCATCCAAACTGAATGCGCCATCGTAATTATGGATTAACCAGTTCCGCTTGCTGTAAAACAAGCTCTACCGCATCTTCTTGGCAATCAGGCGGGTAGCCCGTTCTCTTAAGAATCTGCTTGATCTTGATCCTCATGCGAGAGCGCAGATTTTTACGCTTAGTCCAATCAGGTTGAGCGCTTTTACGAATCTCTGCTGCCAACTCTCGTGCAATGAATAAGATCTCTTCTTGCTTCATTGCCTCTTTAGCTGATTCATTTGCAAGTAGGGCATCAAAGAAAGCCAACTCTTCTTTCGTTAGATCAAGATCATCACCACGATCAGCCGAATCTCGAAGTTCTTTAGCCAGTTTGATTAACTCTTCAATCACAACACTCGTTTCAACTGAGCGGTTGCGATACTTGTCTAAAGAGTTTCTAAGCATCTCCGAGAACGTCTTGTATGCAACAGCATTCTTAACGGTACGAGTCTTGATTTCATCTTGGATTAGCTTTTTGAGCATCTCCACTGCAAGGTTCTTGTGCTCAGTTTTTTCAACTTCAGCAAGGAAATCATCATCAAGAATACTGATATTTGGCTTATTCAATCCAGCCGATTCAAATACATCAACAATATCACCAGACACAATAGACTCAGAAACTACTTGGCGAAGCGCTGTCTGCACATTTTCATCAGACATACGTTGCTTTGATGTCGTTGTCTTCTTGATAGCCGCTCTTAATGTTTCAAAGAATGCGATTTCTTCTTTGATGTCTTTCGCTTCATCCATGCAACTGCACAAACTGAATGCTTTAGACAACGATAGTGCTGCTTTATCAAAGCGTTTCTTACCATCTTCTAGGCTTAAAATATGGTTCATTGCTTTAGCTAGTAAGCCTAGCGTATTAGTCTTGTAATCGCTGTAATCAAAACCATGCATGATCCCACGGCATACATCTAACTTAGTCATCGTCACTTCAAGAGCTTGTGCTAAATCAATTGTAGGCTCACCTTGACCACTTGCCGTGTAATTACGAACTGCGTTTCTTAGCTCAGGAGCGATACCAAGATAGTCCACAATCAAACCACCTTCTTTGTCGCGGAATACACGGTTTACACGAGCAATAGCCTGCATCAAGTTATGGCCTTTCAGCGGTTTGTCGATATACATTGTATTTAGACAAGGTGCATCAAAACCTGTTAGCCACATGTCACACACGATAACTAACTTAAGCTCGCTATCTGGATCCTTAATACGCTTAGCTATTTTCTTCTGAATAGGCTTTTTGTGGATGTGTTTTTGATACTTTTCAGGATCGGATGATGTACCAGTCATAATGACCTTCATGCATCCCTTCTCTGGATCCTCATCATGCCATTCAGGTTTTAATTCGCGCAGTTTATCGTATAACTGAACACAAGCTTCACGGCTAATACACACCGCCATCGCCTTTGTTAGCGTTACTTCTTCACGTTTTCCAAAGTGAGTCAGTAAATCTCGTGCTAAACGGTCAATACGGTCTTCGGCGCAAACTAACGCTTCAAGAGCTGCATTTTTAGCTTTGGTTCTAGATTGGTCATCTTCATCATATTCAGCGACTAGATCATCTACCGCTTGATCTAAGTCTTCTTCTTTAATGCTTTTATCCATATCTAATTTGATTAAGCGGCTTTCGTAATACAGCTTCTTCGTAGCACCGTCACGTTGCGCTTGTTCAATATCGTAAACCGATACATCTTGACCGAAAACAACACGGGTATCACGGTCTTCCATTTCAACTGGAGTCCCTGTAAATCCGATAAAACCTGCGTTTGGAAGTGCATCTCTTAAATGCTGAGCATAACCATACTTCATCTCACCTGTTTTACTGTCTACACGCGCTTTTAAGCCGTATTGAGAGCGGTGAGCTTCATCTGCCATCACAACAATGTTATTTCGCTCGGTAAGTACCTTATAACGCGTCTCACCTTCATCTGGAGAGAACTTCTGCATCGTAGTAAAGAAAATACCGCCTGATGCTCGATTATCTAACAGCTCTTTTAGATCGTGGCGATCTTTTGCTTGAATTGGTGTTTCACGTAGTAACTCAGCATTGATACTGAATGTTTCAAACAATTGCTCATCAAGGTCATTACGGTCTGTTACGACCACAATCGTTGGGTTACGCATTTCTGGTGCAGCCATTAGCTTCGCACTGTAGAAGCCCATTGATAGGGATTTGCCTGAGCCTTGGGTATGCCAGAACACACCACAACGCTGATCGCCATCGTGTCTCGTTGCTCGGATCGTGCTTTCAATCGCAGCA
Organism: Aliivibrio sp. A6; assembly: GCF_028765505.1. Lineage (NCBI taxonomy): Bacteria > Pseudomonadati > Pseudomonadota > Gammaproteobacteria > Vibrionales > Vibrionaceae > Aliivibrio > Aliivibrio sp. A6. The sequence continues at coordinate 125,509 of NZ_JARACR010000002.1, forward strand.
CGAACACCGTAGAATTGGTGATAGCCTGCAATCTTCTTAATTACTTTTTCGTTATCGCATTCAAACGAGATGAAGTATTGCAGGTAATCTAAGAGCAACTCTTGATTAAAGAAGCCTCGTACCATCACTTCTAGCGCAAGCGTATCTTCAGAATCATCACGAGAGCCATCAATGGTACGCCAAGGTGTGAAACGGTCTCTATCTGCGGTCAGAGAGCCAATGTAAGCCTCTGTGCCATCAGAGATGATGACTGACTCATTAAATACAAACAGGTCTCTTAGGACGTTCTTGTACGTTTGAATTTGATTGTACGCTTTCCATACATCGGCTTTTTCATCTGCGGGGCTTTTAAGCTCAAGTACAGAGATTGGAAGACCATTCAGGAATACAACGATATCTGGTCGGCGATTGTCTTTCTCACCATTTGTTACACCATCAACGGAGAACTGACGCAATGCTAACCAATCATTATTTTGGTTAGTGAAATCTACTAGGTAGACTTTATCGCCTTTAGGATGTCCTTCGCTGTCTTCGTACTCGACTTGAATACCATCAATCAGTTGGCGATGAAACGTATGGTTTGCATGAGCTACTGACGGTACGATAGTAAGAAGTGTGTCGATAGCGGTATCGATGCAGTCTTCAGGTAGGTGAGGGTTGATTTTCTTCAAAGCCTTTTTAAGACGTGGTTTTAAAACCACGTCAGATAGCGATTGGCGTTCTGGGGCTTTACCTGTGGGTTCTAAGTCTCCACCATGAAGAGTTTGGTAGCCAAGGTTACTAAACCAGACCATACAATGGTCTTCTAGCATTTCTTCCGTTATTTTCATAATTTTATTCTTAATTATTGTTTTTATGATATTAAGCCAAAAAGCCTAGCCCTTTCAATAGGGCTAGGCTTTGATTGTTTTAGATTGCTTCTGCAAGTTCCTTTTGTGCCTCACCAACTGTGATCTGACCTGAGATCAGTTTTGGTAGGAGGCGGTCGCGAATTTTTTCTAGAACAACAGAGTTTTTTGTATTTTCAGCAATTTTAGAAAAAAATTGCTCAGTAATATGGTGAAATTCTTCAACAATAGCATCACTTGGATTAGTAATTAAATACTCACCAACTAAGGCTCCACTAACTCGTTGTCTACCGCTCGTACCTGTCATATTTTTAATGGCATAAGCTCGTAATTCTTCCGTTCTAGCTAGCAGATATACATACTCTCGAAAAAATTTAAGTTTTGGGTTCATGACAATAAACTCAGTGGATCCCCATGCTATTTCATTCTCAGGAATACAGTTTACATATGCTGTTTTTCCATTTTCTAAACATGGAGTGATCCGAGCAAGTAAAGTATCGTGATTTTGAAACTTTGTGCCTGATTTAAACTCTTTCTCTACAACTTCACTGATACTCATTGAACTTGTAGGCAATACTTTCATATCAATGTGATGAGTCACAACCCCTTTTTTAAGAGTTCTTCTAGGATTAATATTAACTCGTTCAGAAAGCGATGACACATCCCAACCCTTCGGAATCATCTCCAACTCAGACTCTTCAAATTCGCTTGGGAACAAAGCTTGGATCTCAGGCGATAAACCGTCGAATGCCACACCTTCTTTGTTCGCCTTAACAGGATCGAAGTCGATGAACCAAGACTTAAAGATGCGCTGAGCGATCTTTTCGAGGGTTTGGTTCATTGACTTATTAATTGCGATTTTTCCGTCTAGAGAACCCAAAATAGTCGCTATTTTTTCCTGAACATTAATATCAGGTAGCTCTAGCTCAAGTTTCCTTAACTCACTTTGCTTGATACCTTTCACTGTAGAACCAGAGGAACGACCGTCCAAGGCGGATTGCATTTGGGATGACATTAACAAGTATTTGAGATAAGTATTATCTAAAACGCCTTTCTTCCCTCTCAGCGTTACAACTCTTTGTGCTAAAGCCACATAGCTATCTTCAAGTTGAGCAACCTGTCCAAGAGGTGCTTCAACAGTTAGAACGACATCCCCAGCCTTTGGTAATCCCCTGACCATCCACGAGTCATAGTTTTCGGAAGCTATAAATTCGTTTGGTTCTAGTATCTCACCATTTTTTATTACTTTCGCTGTAATCAAAGGAACTCCCGAAAGCGTTTTCTTAGGGGTTTTTCCTCTGTAATCAATTAAAGCCTCAACTGCATCTTCAAGGGTGACACATGTTGTCTTAGATGTCATAACCAACCTCCGCAAGCGAAGCCTTGATTTGATCATCAAGCAAAACTGATTTATTAATCTGCTCAGATAACTGACCTGTTAGAATAGCCATATCTTCCTGGTATGAAGCTTCATCTTCTTCAACTTCCGCAGCACCCACGTAACGGCCTGGAGATAGCACAAATCCAGCTTTCTCAATATCTTCCAGTTTGGCTAACTTACAGAAGCCTGCAATATCAACGTATTTGCTATCTTTCTCAGCAAAATCCGTCTTAGCCCATGCATGGTAGGTATTAGCAATTTCCATGATATGTTTTTCATCAAAAACAAGCTGAGCACGGCTTTCTAGGCGACCAAGGTGGCGAGCATCAATGAATAGAGTCTCACCTTTGCGCTTCTTGTTCTTGTTGAAGAAGAAGATACAAGATGGAATTTGAGTATTGATGAACAGCTTCGGTGGTAAAGCAACCATACACTCAACTAGGTCATCTTCAATGATTGCTTTACGGATCGCATCTTCGTTGTTAGCAGTTGATGTCATTGCACCATTTGCCATTACCACACCAGCACGACCTGTTTCGTTTAGGTGGTAAAGCATGTGTTGGATCCAAGCGTAGTTGGCATTGCCATCAGATGGTTGTCCCCATCTCCAGCGAACATCAGCAGCTACTTTTGCTGCGCCCCATTTTTCTTGGTTAAACGGAGGGTTAGCCATGATGTAATCAGCACGTAGGTCTTTGTGCAGATCATTTAGTAGCGTATCGGCATTCTCTTTACCCAAGTCAAAATCTAGACCACGAATGGTCAAGTTCATCGCTGCCATCTTCCAAGTGGTATGGGTATATTCTTGACCGTACACACTGATGTCGCCGCGTTCACCACCGTTACGTTCCATGAACTTTTCAGAACACACAACCATACCGCCCGAACCAATAGCAGGCTCGTATAATTGCCCTTTAGTTGGTGCAATTACTTCAACGATAGTCGCTACAATGCTTTCTGGAGTATAGAAAGCGCCAGCCGAGGCTCCTTCTGCCAAAGCAAACTTCCCGAGGAAAAATTCATACGCCTGACCCAGTACGTCAGCAGAGCGGTGGTCTTTCGAGTTAAAGGTCAACTTACCTAGCAAGTCAATTAACTCACCAAGCTTAGATGATGGAATTTTTAGCAAACCAAAGCCGCGATACAACATGCCTTTCAGTTGAGAGTTGTTGTCTTCAATGGCTTTAACTGCTTCATCTAGCAATTTCGCAATATTGGTTTGTTTTGCTGAGCTTACAAGGAAATCCCAGCGAGCTTCTTCTGGAACCCAAAATACGTTTTCTGCTTCGTATAGATCAGGATCGTTAATATCCATACCGTAGTAATCATGGTCTTCGTCTGCAACCCATTCTTTTAGATTCACTTGAAGCTCAGTGAACGAGTCACTTACGTATTTAATGAACAGTAAGCCTAGCACTGGGTGTTTATATTCAGACGGTTGCAGAGCACCACGTAGTGCTACTGCTGAATCCCAAAGTGTATCGAAAAACGCTTTATCGCCAACATTTTTAACCATTTTATAGTTCTCATTATAAGTATGTTTTGTATGCTTAGATTGTATCATTTGATTGTTGTAATGTCCAGTTATGTTATGTAACATAAGGTGATTATTATCTTAATTAAATTAACAGGTTACACTCTTATTTTAGGTGTTTTATGAAGAAGATGAAAAGTGAGTCAGGACGAATAGTATTAGAGATAGATCCTAAGCTAAAAAAAGGAATGTATAAAAAAATCAACCGCGATGGTAAGACGATGAAAGACTGGTTTTTGCAAAAGGCTGAAGAGGAATTTCCTGAGTTGTTTAAGAATCTCAATTAATCATACTGTTATGCATAACTCATAGCATTAGTGAACATTCAAGAAATAATTTGGTATAATGACTAGAAAGATAATTGGAATACATAATGAAGAATAAATACAGGCAGTATGAGGACTTGTGCCAGAGAGTCATCGATGAAGGCGTTTGGGTTGAAAATGAAAGAACTGGCAAGCGTTGCTTAACGATTATTAATGCCGATTTAGAATATGATGTTGCTGCTAATGAATTTCCGCTAGTGACAACACGAAAAGCATTTTGGAAAAGTGCTATTGCTGAAATGATAGGCTATATCCGTGGTTATGACAACGCAGCCGATTTCAGAAAAGTGGGTACTAAGACCTGGGATGCTAACGCTAACCTAAATGAAGCATGGCTAAATAACCCACACCGTAAAGGTGAGGATGATATGGGTAGGGTATATGGCGTTCAAGGAAGAAAATGGGCAAAGCCTGATGGTGGTTTCGTAGATCAGTACAAAAAAATCGTTGATAACTTGAGTAAAGGCATTGATGACCGTGGTGAGATCCTAAACTTCTACAACCCAGGTGAGTTTCACATGGGCTGTTTACGTCCTTGCATGTACAGCCATCAATTTTCTTTGCTTGGAGATACGCTCTATCTAAACAGCAGTCAACGTTCAAATGATCTGCCTTTGGGTCATACATTTAACGCCTGTCAGGTTTTTTTCCTTTTAGCTATCACAGCCCAAATCACTGGTCTTAAAGCAGGTAAGGCGTATCACAAAATCGTTAACGGGCATATATATGAAGACCAATTAGAGTTAATGAAAGAGCAGTTAAAACGAGAGCCTTACGCACCGCCTAAGTTGATCATTAACCCTAACATTAAAACTCTAAAGGACTTGGAGACTTGGGTGACGGTGGATGATTTTGAAGTGGTTGGTTATGAGCATCACGAGCCTATTAAGTATCCGTTTTCAGTCTAGAAAAGTGATGGGGCAAAGCCCCATTACTTAAATCTACTTTTTATCTATCACGCTTTCTAACAACTCGATTCTTTCTTCCAGCTCTCTTTTGGATTTTCGTTCTTTTTTTAGCTCTTCTTTGTACCATTCTAAACTATCATTATCACGCTTAAGTCTAGTTCTTAATTTCTCTAACTCTCTTTCATATTCCGAGTATTGCGTAAACCAATGCAATATCTCAAGTTTTGCCTGATCGAGTAAATTCTGTAAGTTATCTTCTTGTTTTTTCTTAGTAATACTACTTCGCTTGGAGTCATACTCTCTCTGCTTCTTAATGATCTCAAGCTCGATCCCGACCCAATCTCTGGCTCCTTTTCCGCTAAAAGTATTACGATGCAGTCCCGTTAAAGCAGAAACTTGTGCTTTAGTAACTTTTAATGACTTATCTTGTCTTATAGCATCCAGTGCTTCGTGTATTTTGTCTGTATTTGCATCATACAGTTCTTGGTTCTTTTCATCATATTCAGCCATCAGATTAAATCCTCACCTAAATACTCAAGAACTCCTTTGGCTTCCTTTAGCACATCAAGTATCTGCTCTTGCACATCTTCGAAACCTTCCGCACCCACAAGTTTTAAATTCTCTAGATATATCTCACGCCATTTCGGTGCATTCGCTTTACTTACTACTGCATTTCCACAGCGTACTGGATTACAACGCAAGCCACCTATGCATGGCAAACTATCATCAAAATCTTCGACACCGCCAAAGCAGTAACCGCTACCAACATTAATGATTGCTACGCCTTGTTCGACCATTGCTTCGTATATTTCTTCCTCTGAATATCCAGCTTCCATGCAGCCATTAAAAAACTTCTTGATTTTGGATAAATGCTCATCGGCTTTTCCCCCCATGTATTTACCGTTAGGGTTAAAATTCGTTTTAACAGCTTCTAGTTCTGCAACACGGCTTATGTTAATCGCCTTACCTTTTATGTTTTGATCTACCAATTGGTTTGCTATACCGCCATAACCTAACGTTGTTTCACTTACTTTGCCTTTTCGTGCTAAGTTTTCAGTTGCCGTTACTACATGCTTAAGCTGATAAGAAATGACTGGTAATCCAACATCAGCTCTGTACATCTGATGTGCTAAACTGTGGCGAAATGTGTATGCATTTAATTGGAATTTTACATCCTTTTTTGCAAGTCCTGTCAACACAGTAAACATATTAGCTATAAGAGGTGTCAGTGATATCATAGGGTTCCTGATTTCATCAGGTTTAAATGTATCAACACTCCCGTACACATGAGTATTTTGAAATAACTTACTACCTATCATCTCAACCACTTTCATTGCATCAATCATGATTGGGGTAGCTACCCAACGATCATTAAATAAGCTCCACCGATTGTCCCTGCCCTTATGCTCCTCGGCTAAAATAGTCTTACTTTCTAGATCAAGACAAACATCAATTTTAAGATCTGAATATACATTGGGTCTTGCGCCCATTAGCGTGCCAATCACCCAAAGTGCAGAGTAATACGCCCTATTGATTTCGATACGTAATGCATTGGAAGTTGAATACTTCTTTCGGAATCTTGTATTTATGTTTGCAGTGGTGACAGGCTCACCATCATGACTTATCGTTAATGTATTAGCAGGAAAAGTAGCATCGATATAAGGAACTGGATAGCCTTTGTTGCCCAACCGATAAGCACCATAATCTTCAAGCTCCTGCTTCGACAGTGAGAAGCACTCATATTTTTCTGCTAGTGTCTTGCAATGCTTAATCATCACTGGATCATTAACCTTTTCGCCCATTGCCTGTAAAAAGCTAACAACATTAAAGGAGGCTTTTCTTAACGCTAAATCAAAGGTTTGCGTTTCAAGGTAATGCTGCTTCTCGTGCTTTTTATCACTGGCTTTTTTCTTATTACTTTTCTCATACGCTTTCTTTATAACTTGATAATCAGCGTCACATTCAATGCCAATTTCCTCTTTTACTTTGGTTTCATTCAAGTATTTAAAAAAAATCTTATACGCACTTGTGGCTTTATCACTTACTAGCTTGAGCTTGGTTTTGCTTGCAGCTTCTTCGAAGTCAAGCAAAGTGACTTGAGAGAGTTTGCTACACTGCGATTGCACATAATCTTTCCCCAGTCTTTTTTCAATCGCCACAAACACAAAGTCTAGAAAACTAAGTCCCGCCTTAAAATGAGAAATTAAAGTGTTCGGTTTGATCTCATTTTTACTGTTGCCAAAGTCTTTCGGTGATGCCTTAACAGTTAAAAATAAGCACTTGAGTTCCGTTATAACGCCCAACGGAATGTGTGCATATTGATTAAAGTCTAATTGCACTTTCGTTATTGAAACTGAAGCAGCTCGGTTTGCTGTTTCTTGATCAAAGTCCCATAGCATGTCACTAAATACGCTTTTAACCGAAACTGGCAATAAAGCAAGTTGCGCAATGTAAGGATTAACTTTCCCGCCTGCATCAATATCAGATTTACTGTTTAGGATTAGCAAGTTAGAAAAGACAACGTTCCAATGTTTATTTATTTCATTTAAGTGTTCTACATGCGCTTTTTCCATTTTAGTTACCCCATGAATCTAAAATGTTGGTTTCGATGAATAGTGAGTCTTCTTTTGCTTGCTTTAGTATCTCTTCGTCAAACTCTGACGTTTCAGGATTTAAAATGTCGTCAAGCAAAGATAGGTTTTCTAATACCACGACATAGTACGGTGTATTAATAACTTCAGATGTTTCTATTGATGCTAGGTAATCTCTTTGCATTGCAAATAAGTCAGGTAGATGCCTTTCGGTTAACATTACATTCTCGCAACCAAGGCACTTATTATACTGAGAGCAGGGCTTTCCCTTGACATACAGAGACGATTTTTTAATAAAATCAGGTGGATCGAATATGTTTTTGCAGCCGCCAAGCGGGGTTTTCATGATCACTTGCTCTTCATCATATTTACGATGTGCTTTGCGATTTCCAGTTTGTGGCTGAGCTGCGTTATTATAAATATTCTCTATTGCTTTTCTGGCTTTATCTCGTATGACTCGGTCAAAATCTAGTTGATCTAGGTATTTCATTGTCGTGTAAAGAGAAGAGTGTCCAAGAAGGTACTGAATTTCTCGGATTGATACACCCTTATCGATCAGTTCACTTATAAGTGTCGGTCTGAATCTTGTCGTAGTTAATACTAGCGGCTCACCATCATCACCCTTGAGTTCGTATTTTTCGACCAATGTTGAGTAAAGTTTACTCATTGAATTTTCATTTAACGGGATGGACTTATTTTCATAAGTGATAAAAAGACGTTGTGTCAACTCTAAATCCGAATATTTTCTTGCCTCTGAAGTTAACTTAATAACTTCAGAAAATACATCTGCAACAAAGTAATTTTGGCTTGTAGTTAACCACTGGAGGTCAGCATGAAACAAATCTAGATGTAACATTTTTTCGCCTGTTGAACGTTCTTTCCAGTACGTTAAACAAGGCTTATTAGTGAGAGGGTGATGCTCTTGGTAATCATCGATATCTAAATCTAAAATAGGATTCAAGTTCATACCCAGAACTTGCGCCATTTTTAAAACATATATACCTACTTCTGTATAAGTTACTCTTCTCGTTAACACTCCCCATTCATCGTATAAATTGTGAAGCGAGAGCATTCGGTTACTTGCAAATGCCACAAGCTTTTTCTGGCCTTCAGTGCGTTCTTTTGCCGCCCAACCACCTGCGTATGTGGGGATACAATCACAATCATCTTCAAAAATAATCCGAGCCTGTACTTTAGGATTATCAAGATTGGCATTTTCTCTATCCAACTTCTGATATGGTTCTAGTTTACTTCGAACATAAGCTAACTCTTTTTCTAGCATTTCATGTATTTGCTTACGCTCACTGGATGAATACGGCTTGTACGCCTTCGATGCCCTTACAACCTCGAATCCATCAGCAGGATAGTAGCTTAAGTCTAAATGTCTTATCGTTTTTAACTTCTCTAATGTCAGCCGAAGCACTGACATTAGAGTATTCGCAGTTGCAGTCGATAGGTCTGCATCCCCGATTTTATTGCCCAAGTATTCCTTGAACTCACGCAGCGACCACGAATCAAAACATTCTTTAATACTGCTATTACCTGAAACCTCTTTATTTGCTAAAAAATCAATATAATGCCTGTAACCGTGAAGATAATTAGAAATACCCGATTTCGAATTTACGTTTAACGATGCTGCTGAAAAAGCTTGTTGTACATGTATATAGCCATTAGTTTCAGAAGCAAAGTCTTCAATGCTAGTCAGTTTTTCATCTCTTAATTTATGAAATTGAGAAATGATGCTTTCATCTTTATCTAATGCCGCCTCGCTGCGCTTATCTTCACGTTCTTTTATTGTTTTATAAGCAATGCCTTTAAGCTTAATGATCTCACTTGAAAATTGCCTATACGCCTTCCCGATTAATGGCAACATAGTTCTTAAACGTTCAGGTCTAATTACATGTGAAAACGCTCTTTTATCGATCAGAGTTCCGAAAGTTGGAAGATTTTGTTTGTCTTCATCTTCTAAGCTTTTTGCCCATTTCAAAAATTTTCTACGGAGATCTAGGTCGCTTCCTAAAGAATGACTACTTCCTTTAACTTCTCTGTAGGGGAGAGATACTTCATGCTTGAGCAAAAGTTGATTAAGCTTTTTTCGAAGCTCAAGTAACTCTGTGTTTTCAAGTATTTGTGACTGACATGAAAGCTTGTTTGCTAGATATGTAGTAGAAGCAAAGCCAACCAGATCTAAATAGTCATCTTTTTCGTTTGCACTTTTAAATTTACTTCCATGTCTAGATGTAAGCTCCACATCCCATAATTGGTTAGGATTTAACTCACACATAGATATAAAGTTACACATCAATTCCGATATAACTTCAATGTCATCATTGTATAAAACGCTCAATGCTTGTTTATTAGGCTTCAATTTGATCGTCCTTTTTTGGCTTTAGTTCTGTCCTTTAGCTTTTTCATTAATTCGTGTCTTTTCAGCTCTACACCTGTTTTACGATCCACAAACTTCTCCCAAACTCCAACTGGTATTTTTGTATATACTTGTGTTGTTTCTAACGAGCCGTGACCTAAGCACTGTTGCAAAAGCAATAGTCTATCTAACTGTGATTTACCAAAATCGTCCGAGTTAAGCAGCATAGCTCCGAACCCATGTCGGATCTTATGCGGCGATATAATAGTTTTTATTAATCCAAGCTTTAATGCTCTATCGGAAAGTTTTTTTATTAATTTACTCACTGCTGACGCAGTGTAAGGGTTGCCATCTGCATTTAAAAAGGCTGGTAGCGAACTACCTACCCATTTACGCTTATGTCTTTTATATTCAATGCTCGAATGATATCTTTGCACTCTATTGATTGTTACCTTCGAAACGACTGTTTCACGATATTTAGCTTCTCGACCTCGACCTTTGTTACCTTTTATTTCCATAGCATGATATTCGCTAGGAATTTTTATCGTTCCATCATCTTCAATGATGCTTTTCCTAGAGCTTCTCGATAACTGTGCGATGCTTCCTTGCTCTACATCTTCAACTTCTTGCCTACGCACCCCAGTATCGTACATAAACTGAATCAGACACTTTTCTCTTTCATAGTTCGCAACTAGGATCAGAGCTTCAATGTCCGAAAAGAGCGCAGGCTTAATAAGCGTATTTTTAGCATGAACAGCGAGCTTGCCATTCTCATAAGGGTTTTCGCTTCGTATTAATTTATAGCCCGAAGGAGGATTGCATAAAAATTCATTGAAAAATTTGCCATAAGTAGCATCTCGATTCGCTATAGTTTTACCGCTTATTGCCTGTTTAATCTTTCCATTCTTGTCTTTATCACTTTTGCAATAACTAAAGTAACGTTGAATTTCATTAACATGTACCGTGAGCAGACAGTTATCTCGGCTTGAATCGATATGGTTCTCATCGTGCGTTGTAAGATATTCAACTAAATAACGCAGGTTGTTTGCGTAGGTCTGAACAGACTTATCGCTATGGTTTTGTCTGTAGTGGGTGAGAAAGTCCGAGATAAGCGGAAGGAGTTCCATTTTATCATTAAAAACAGCTACACCTTCAGCAAGCATTAATAAATTTGGATATTCAGAAAAATCTTCATGTACGATAGAGTTTGATATATCAAGCTTCTTGCCAGCAGATATGACTACAGATTTGTCCATACGAACCCTCGAAATGTGCATTAAATCAACATAGATAATGTAAATAAAACGAACTATGCATTATTAATATAGCACAATAAATACAAGAGGGAAGGAGAGAGAGGTTAATTTAAACTACTAACTATGCATTTTATTATAGGGGTTATAAAAGCGGAACATCACACGAGCGTTGAGTACTATTTAAGTACAATGTATCCCCTAATAGTGAAAAATGGTGTGAGTACATGCATGGACGCAAGCAACCCATATCAAACTCACCAGGATTGTAGAAGTTTAAAATTTCACCACGGTCATCAATACCTGCGCTTAAATCATCAATGATCTTTTTCAGTTGATCGACAAACTCACCATTTGGTTTTGCCCACGAACGACCTTGTACACCGTATACACGGCCCATGTCATCATCACCTTTACGATGAGGGTTATTCAGCCATGCATCATTTAAGTTCGCATTCGCATCCCATGTTTTAGTGCCAATCTTACGGAAGTCTTCTGCGTTATCGTAACCACGAATATAGCCAATCATCTCTGCGACTGCCGCTTTCCAAAAACTCTTACGTGTCGTTACTAGCGGAAATTGGCCATTAGCAACATCGTAAGTTAAATCGGCGTTAATCACCGTTAGGCAGCGTTTTCCTGTACGTTCGTTTTCAATCCAAGTCCCTTCATCAACGATGCGTTGGCATAAATCTAAATACTGCTTCACGGGTCTGCTCTCTTAAAATTAGTTAAAAAAATGGCCTCAAACGAGAGGCCATTACTATAAATCGTCATTCACGCCATTCTAGCGTATTTTTATGAATTTATTTTGCTTTTGATTTCGATTTCTTTGACTTGGTGCCGCTGCTCTTCAAATCAGTCGCAAAAAGATTACGTTTGAATGCCCAAATCATCATCAATAGACCACCAATCACCATTGGCAATGATAAAATTTGTCCCATTGAAATCCAGTCACCAAATAGACCTAACTGAGCATCAGGTTGGCGAACGTATTCGACCAAGAAACGGAAGGTTCCATAGCCAAATAGGAATAAGCCAGAAACTGCACCTAGTGGACGAGGCTTGCGAATAAACCAATTTAGAATGAAGAATAGAACAACACCTTCCAGTGCAAATTCATATAACTGAGATGGATGACGAGGGAAAGGCCCACCCGTTGGGAATACCATAGCCCAAGGTACATCAGTAACACGGCCCCATAACTCACCATTCATAAAGTTACCAAGACGACCGGCACCTAGACCAAATGGAACTAATGGCGCTACAAAATCAGCAATGGTAAAGAAGCTACGATTATTTTTATAACCGTACCAGAGCATTGCAGTGATAACACCTAACAAGCCACCATGGAAAGACATACCGCCCGTCCAGACTTCAAATAAGTACAGAGGATTCTCTAAGAAATGGCCAAAGTTATAAAACAGGACATAACCAACACGTCCACCAATGACTACCCCTAAAAAGCCTGCAAACAGAAGATCACTCACCTGATCACGAGTCCAACCGCTGTTTGGTTTATCAGCACGTTTATTAGCAAGCCATAAGGCAAACATGAAACCGAATAAATACATTAAGCCGTACCAGCGTACTGCTAATGGCCCTATTTCAATCAAAACTGGATCGATGTGTGGGAAGTTCAAATACCCCTGACTCATGACTACTCTCTTATCCTAAGAACATTTTACTGCCAATAAATACTAGAAATACGGCAAAGATTTTTTTTAATGTCGGTGTTGGTAAATGTGACGCTAATTTAGCCCCAACTCTAGTGGTTAAAATAGAGGTAAAGCTAATACCACACAATGCGGGTAAATAAACGTAACCTAAACTCATTGGCGGTAAGTTTTCCACATTTACACCATGTATTACAAACCCTATCATGCCTGCAATAGCGATTAATGTGCCACATAATGAAGAACTGCCAATGGCCTTTCTCATTTCAACACCATGAAAACTTAAATAAGGTACCGTTAGTGACCCACCACCAATGCCCGCTAAGCTAGACACGATACCGATAACACCACCGGATGTCGCTACTTTAAGCGGTGATGGCATTATTCTTGTCGCCGTAAATTTAAGCGCTAACAGCATCTGTAGAGCTAATAAAAGCACAATAACACCAAACACTTTCGGTAAATAATGTGCTGGTATTAATTCGGTAAGGTAACTGCCAATAAAACCGCCTAGAATAACCCCTGGCGCTAAACTTTTAATAAGCCCCACTTCGACATTGCCTAAACGTAAATGGTTCCATGCCGATGAGCTTGAGGTGAATATAATGGTCGCTAGTGAGGTTCCTAATGCCATTTGCATTGCAATAGTGGCGTCAATCCCTGCTTGGGGAAGTAACCATAACAATGCAGGAACAACAAGTAATCCACCACCAATGCCTAATAAGCCAGCCATTACTCCAACAACACTGCCTAACGCAAGATAGAGTGCAAAAATAGACCAAAAATCCACTGACATTTATTTACCTGCTCGAATAAATCCTGAAAGATTCTTCTCTTCAAAAAACGCCATCATATCAGCTAAAATTTGCTCTGCATCATCATGGTGTAAAAGTTTGGTTATTAGCGTTTCTATTTCTGATAACCCTACCTGTCTAATAATATACTTAACTTTTGCTACATTAGAGGTATTCATACTTAAACTGTTGTAACCCAGGCCCATCAACAATAAACATCCAATGGAATCACCCGCCAATTCTCCACAGACACTCACGGGTAATCGACACTGATTTGCCGTATCAATAATCTGTTTTAATGCTAACAATACCGCAGGATGATAAGACTCATACACATGAGAAACTCGTGAGTTATTTCTATCTACTGCTAATAAATACTGAGTTAAGTCATTAGTACCAACAGAAATAAAATCAACAAGTCCTGCAACTCTGGGTAATAAATACAGCATTGAGGGTACTTCAACCATCATACCTATGCGCGGTTTTGAGAAGCTTTCATCAGACTCACTAAGCACCTCTTCATAAGCCTGATTAATCAACACTCGTGCTTGTTTTAATTCTGGTATCCCTGAAATCATCGGCAACATAATCGATAAATTTTCATTGCCAATATTCGCTCTGACCATGGCTTTTAGCTGCAGTAAAAAAATATCAGGATGATCTAAAGTGAATCGAATGCCACGCCAGCCTAAAAATGGGTTATCTTCTTCTATTGGTAAATAAGGTAATGGCTTATCCCCACCAATATCCAACGTTCTCATGATGACTGGTTTTTGAGGATAGGTTTCTAAAATTGCCTTATATTGCAAATATTGCTCTTCTTCAGAAGGAAATCTCTGCTGCAATAAAAAGGGTATTTCGGTGCGATACAGCCCTACACCATCAACCCCTTGGTTAACAGCAATGCTTGAGTCTGCGCTTAATCCAGCATTAAGATGGATCTTCATCAAATGCCCATCTAGCGTTAATGTTGGTTTATCTAGATCTTGTGTTATTAACTCAGAGAGTGCGATCTCTTCGTTTTGTAATTCGATGTATTCTTGAGTTAGCGCTTCTGTCGGCTTGATATAAAGCAAGCCACTGTAACCATCAACAATGGCTAATGATTTATGGTAATGAGCTGGGTTAAACTCTACGCCCATAATCGCCGGAATGCCTAAAGCTCGAGATAAAATAGCAGCGTGAGAGTTAGCTGCCCCCTCGAGAGAGATAACCCCTCTTAACTTATCTTTTGGGATACTCGCAAGCATTGAAGCTGTTAATTGGTTTGTCACCAAAATAACAGGGTGAGACAGTTCAATATCTAGGTTATCTTCATAGTTTAAAAAGTAGAGTAAACGCTGTCCTAGCTCTCTAACGTCATTTGCTCTCTCACTTAAATAAGAGTCACTCATTCTCTCAAAACGGCCAGCATAAGACTCAATAACTTGGCGCAATGCCCACTCAGCAGAGTCCCCTTTATCGATCTGTTTTTTCAGATCAGCTTTCAGCATTGGATCATTTAATAAGTGAGTAAAGAGATCAAAGATTGCTAACGTTTCGTTGTTTAGCTCTTGCTCAAAACGCTTTTTCGAACGTCTAAAATCCTTTAGTGCTAACTCAACCGCCGTACCTAAACGATCTTTTTCCAGCTCAATATCAAGACAAGAACTTGGTAAAATTGCTTCTATTTTAGGTTGGGCATCATCAAACCATAAAGGGGCAATACCTACGCCATTAGATGCAGAGATCCCTTTAAATTGTTTCTGTTGTATTACTGAAGTTTGTAGATGAGCAGACCAACTTTCGTGTGCTTTCGCGTGCGCTAATACCACTGCAAGTTGAGCAGAAAGCGTAACAAGAAAGGATTCTTCCACTTCTGTAAATTGGCGTTTCTCTTTCTGTTGAACAACTAAAACGCCTAAATTTTGCCGACGATAGATGATCGGCGTCGCCAAAAAAGAGTTAAATTTATATTCAGCAATACTTGGAATGTATTTATACGAGGGGTGTACTGAGGCATTAGCGAGGTTTAATGGCTCGCAGCTACGGGCAACCAGGCCTACAAGCCCTTCATCAATACCAAGTGAAACGGTATTCGGCTTGGCTTTTAACCCTTCGGTAGCCATCAATTCTAAACGCAGATTATCATTACTCATTAAATAGACTGAGCAACACTCTGTTCGCATTGAGTGACGGGTATTCTTCACTAATAACGCTAAAGCATCATCGAGCGATTCTGCTTTAGCGACGTGATCAACTATGTCCCTGAGTTGAGTAAGCATAAGAGGCAATCCTTAAGGTTATAAGGTATCGACCGCTTAACCTTTTTTACCTTTCCTTTTAAATTTTCGTTCCTTAAACGGCATAGCAATTACCGCGAACTCTTTGAGGGCTCGACGATATACATCACGCTTAAATGAAACCACTTGTCTAACTGGGTACCAATAACTTACCCATCGCCAACCATCAAATTCTGGCGTGCGATCTCTTTGCATATTCACCTTGGATTCGTCACATTCCAAGCGTAGCAAAAACCACTTCTGTTTTTGCCCAATACAGACAGGTTTTGAATCCCATCTAACTAAACGCTTCGGTAATTTATATCGTAACCAATGGCGGCTACTTGCTAAAATACGTACATCATTTTTTGTCAGACCAACTTCTTCATACAATTCTCGGTACATTGCTTGCTCTGGTGTCTCACCATCATCAATGCCACCTTGTGGAAATTGCCAAGAATGTTGTCCGTATCGTTTCGCCCAGAATACTTGACCATGGCTATTGCATATCACTATCCCGACGTTCGGGCGGAAACCATCGCCATCTATCACTGGATGACCTCATCTTAAACTTATATTGCCTATGATTTTTTCACAGATCGTCTCTTTGAGCAAACAGGATCACGCTTTCTTATCACGTTTTACTAAAATAACCTCTTTTATTGAATAACTTTTAATCACAAGAGAACTTATCAACATAACAATGAGAGCTGCCCCACATTTATTCACCTTTTCTGTGTATAACTTTGTGAAGAAGATAAAAACAAATCAAATTGAGCAATAAAAATCAATTTATCAATAGAGTAAAGATAATAATGGGAAATCAATAAATATCATAATAAACATAAAGTTAAACAAAAGATCTTTAATTGGATCTTTTTTATTTAACTCTGATTGAATAATATGAACACAGATCGGTTAAAGATCGAGCAACTTGATGGTTACCCACAATTACAAGCTCTATAATGTGCTCGCCCTTAAAAAGTCAATAACTTATTAAGAAACAAAGTACTGTACATAGATCCATAAAAACAAATATAGAGCAAAAAATAATCTTCAATGTGGATAACTTGAGAAGATCCAATCAAGAGTGCTAAATAGAAAAGATTATATGGTAATCTTAACGTTCTATCGCCATTAAAGAGCCACTATGAAGCAACCACCACCAAACAGTATTAATGAACTATTAACCAGAGCTGAAAACATTGCAGGCTATACGCTCTCTGAACTTGCTGAACAAGCAGAGATAGCTGTCCCTGAAAATTTAAAGCGAGATAAAGGCTGGGTTGGCCAGTTATTAGAATGGCATTTAGGCGCTTCTGCAGGCAGTAAACCATTGCCTGATTTCATTGATCTTGGTATTGAACTCAAAACAATTCCGATCAGTTATAGCGGAAAACCTCTTGAAACCACTTTTGTCTCTGTTGCACCTCTAACTGGGGTACATAGTTTAAAGTGGGAGGAATCTCATGTTCGCCATAAATTAGCTCATGTTCTGTGGATCCCTGTTGAAGGGGAGCGAGAAATCCCTGTCGGTGACCGACATGTTGGTTATCCTGTACTGTGGAAACCTTCCATAGCAGAAGAGCACCAATTAAAGCAAGATTGGGAAGAGTTAATGGACTTAATTGTCTTAGGAAAAGTGGAATCTATCACGGCAAAGCATGGCGAAGTTTTACAGCTTAGACCTAAAGCGGCAAACAGCCGAGCCCTTACTGAAGCTTACGGGGAGAATGGAAACCCAATTAAAACGCTACCAAGAGGGTTTTATTTAAAAACTCATTTTACTCATGCGATCTTAAAATCATTCTTTAATTAAAAAAGGCCTTATCTCTGATTAAGATAAGACCCTTTTGCTAACTTTGCTTTTGTTAACTTTGCTTTTATTAGCTGTAGCTTCTTGGCTCAGAAATCAAGTTATGTTTATTCAATAAACGATACATGGTGGCACGCGACACTCCTAGCTCTTTTGCAGCAGAGGACACCTGACCATCATGAGACTCTAATACCATCAAGAGTGCATCACGCTCTGAATTTTCACGAATAACACGTAAGCTTCGTTTTGTATCACTGCGCTGTGGAAGATCTAAATGCTCAAGATCTATCGTCATGCTATCTGCAAGTAATACTGCACGTTTAACCTGGTTAACTAATTCACGAACATTACCCGGCCATTGGTAATGCAGCATAGTTTGCATTGCATCTTCTGAGAAAGTACGTGCTTGCGTATTGTATTCTCTGGCATAGCGTTGAAGAAAATGATCCGCTAAGATCGAAATATCTGAACTTCTCTCTTTTAAAGAAGGGACATGAATACGAAGTACATTCAGACGATAATATAACTCTTCTTTAAAGTTACCTTCTTCTATCGCTTTTTCAAGATCAATATGGCTTGCAACAATCACTCTCACATCAAGATCAATAAAACCCTGAGTTGTTTCTATATTACCTTCTTGTAAAAAGCGTAATAAATGTTGCTGTTGAGTCGCTGGTAAATCATTAATATCATTTAAGAACAAAGTGCCACCGCTCGCTTGGAACAGTTTAGACTCTTGGTAATCGGATAAATCCAGTCCAAACAACTCTTGTTCTATTTTTGAATCAGATAATGAACCACAGTTTAATGAAATAAATGGCCCTTTATTACGACCAGAAGAATCATGTACTGCTTTTGCTACCGCATCCTTACCAACGCCACTTTCACCAGAGATAAGAATAGAAACATCTGTTGGTGCTACTCGACGAATTTGATCTCGTAGACGCTTAACTGCCGGCGCTTCACCTAAAATGCCTAAATCCGATTTTTGACCCATATTTGGCCAAACTTTACGTTCTAATTTTAGCATACCTAATTGGTGACCAATCGTACTTAGCAACTGAGCATCAGGAATTGGAGCGGTAAAGAAATCAATACAGAAATTCACAATAAATTGGCAAATAGTATCTGAGCTTAGTTGTGATTCACGAATAAATGCCATCCAACGCACTTGTTTATTATTATTTACTAACGTTGCAATACCATTAAGGCTAAAATCATCTTGGCTTAGATCAACAATACCAATACATGGCCCAATTTCATCAAACAATGCTTGCGCTGCACGAAGGTCATAACAACGATGACAACGCCAGCCAACTTGTTCTAATACTGCTAACCAAGGTTCGTAACTTCCACCAACAACCACTAACGAACCTGGAACAGAATCCATACGAAACTGAGTACCCATAGCCTTACCTCTAAATTCTTTATTTAACCAACTAAACTTTCTTCTAAAGGCAACTATACAGGTTTTAAGACTCATCACAGTCTCATAAATGAGATGCTCGTCATCTTTTTAACAAAAATACACAAAACTACAGATAAAAAATAAATGATACTTAACATACCAGAAAGAAATATGCCTCATCTATGAGATGAGTTTAATTTTATAATATAAAGGAAGGTGTTTTTATTACTTTTATAGCCATTCCTCTACTTTAAAAAGAAATGTAAAAGTTAGGTCAATTGATGAGGAAGTGTGCTTGTATTCTAATATTTTCCTTTTTATAAAAAAAAAGAGCAGCTTTAAAAGCTACTCTTTAATTTATCACTTTATTCTAAATTATGCTTGAGGGCGCATAGAAGGGAATAAAATAACATCACGAATTGTGTGAGTGTTAGTGAATAGCATCACTAAACGGTCAATACCGATACCTTGACCCGCTGTTGGCGGTAAACCGTGCTCAAGCGCTGTAATATAATCAGCATCATAGAACATTGCTTCATCATCACCAGACTCTTTTGCGTTAACTTGCGCTTTAAAACGCTCGTCTTGGTCTTGAGCATCATTAAGCTCAGAGAAACCATTTGCTACTTCACGGCCACCAATAAAGAACTCAAAACGGTCTGTAATGAAATCATTGTTGTCGTTACGACGTGCTAATGGTGAGATATCCGCTGGGTATTCAGTGATGAACGTAGGTTGCATTAACTTAGGCTCAGCTGTTTCACCAAAGATTTCTTCAAGAAGCTGACCACATGTCCAGAAGCTTTCAACGTCAACATGCACTGATTTCGCGATAGAAACCATTAAGTCACGATCTTGAACGCCTTCGTACGTTAGCGCTTGAATCTCAGCATGCTCTGGGTTGTATAGTTTAATCGCGTCTAGCATGCTCATACGTGCGTATTTGCCACCAAAATCAACGGTATACTCACCGTAAGGCATTTTATCACTGCCTAGAACAGAGATAGCTACTTGAGATAGCATTGCTTCTGTTAGATCCATTAGATCGTTGTAATCAGCATACGCCATGTAGAATTCCATCATTGTGAATTCTGGGTTATGACGTGGAGATAAGCCTTCGTTACGGAAGTTACGGTTAATTTCGAACACACGCTCAAAACCACCAACAACTAGACGTTTTAGGTAAAGCTCAGGAGCGATACGTAGGTACATATCAACATCAAGTGCATTATGGTGTGTTACGAATGGACGTGCAGAAGCGCCACCAGGGATAACGTGCATCATTGGCGTTTCAACTTCCATGAAGCCTTTATCAACCATGAAGTTACGAATTGCAGAAACCACTTTAGAGCGGATAACAAATGCAGTACGTGAATCATCATTTACGATAAGGTCAACATAACGCTGACGGTAACGCATTTCTTGGTCAGTTAAACCGTGGAATTTTTCAGGTAATGGACGCAGTGCTTTAGTTAGCAATACGTACTCTTCCATGTTCACGTAAAGATCGCCTTTACCTGATTTATGTAGAGCACCTTTAACACCGATGATGTCACCGATATCTAGACCTTGGTATTTGTCTTTAAGCTCTTTTTGCACATCTTTCGATGCATAAGCTTGGATCTTACCAGACACTTCTTGGATCAATAAGAAAGGACCACGCTTAGCCATGATACGGCCTGCGATAGCAACGATATGGTTTAGTTCTTCTAGCTCTTCTTTGGTCTTTTCACCAAACTCAGCTTGAAGGTCACTCGCAAGACTATCACGACGGAAGTCATTCGGGTGGCCATTCGCCTTACATGCTTGACGGATATGGTCTAATTTACCACGACGTTCTGCAATCAGTTTGTTTTCATCTAGTTGTACTTGGTCAGTCATAATGAACCCTTTCTTATAATCCAGATTTTAAGCTGGCTTCGATAAATTTATCTAAATCACCGTCTAATACGGCTTGCGTATTACGATTTTCAATGCCGGTACGCAAATCTTTAATGCGCGAATCATCTAATACGTATGAGCGAATCTGACTGCCCCACCCAATGTCGGATTTAGAATCTTCGTTTACTTGTTTCTCTGCGTTTTGTTTCTGAAGCTCAAGTTCAAACAGTTTTGCTTTCAACTGCTTCATTGCTTGTGCTTTGTTTTTATGCTGAGAACGATCATTTTGACATTGCACTACTGTATTTGTCGGAACGTGAGTAATACGTACCGCAGATTCAGTGGTGTTTACGTGTTGACCACCCGCGCCAGAAGCTCGGTATACATCAATACGTAAATCAGCAGGGTTAATATCTACTTCAATGTTGTCATCTATCTCAGGATAGATAAACGCTGAGGCAAATGAGGTATGTCGACGACCACTTGAATCAAATGGTGATTTACGAACTAAACGGTGTACGCCAGTTTCTGTGCGTAACCAACCATAAGCGTATTCACCAGAAATGCGTACTGTTGCGCCTTTTAGGCCTGCTACATCACCATCAGAAACTTCGATTATTTCCGTTTTAAATCCTTTGGCTTCCGCCCAACGCAAGTACATACGTAACATCATTGATGTCCAATCTTGCGCTTCTGTGCCGCCAGAACCTGACTGTAAATCAATATAACAATCAGATGCATCATGTGCACCAGAGAACATACGACGAAATTCTAACGCCGCTAGTTTTTCTTCTAAGTCAGCAAGCTCTGGTTCAATTTCATCAAACGTCTCTTGATCTTGTTCTTCTACTGCTAACTCAAGTAAGCCTTCAACGTCTTCGCCGCCTTGGTCTAATTGGTCAATAGTTTCTACAATCGCTTCTAAAGAAGCACGTTCTTTACCTAATGCTTGTGCGCGCTCAGGTTCATTCCATACTTCTGGTTGTTCTAGCTCTGCATTGACTTCTTCTAGACGCTCTTTCTTAGCATCATAGTCAAAGGTACCCCCTCAGGATATTTGTGCGATCAGACACATCCTGGAGACGGTTTTTAATAGGATTAATTTCGAACATGGTGTTTTATCATCGCCGAATAAAAAATAACCGAGAGATTTTAACCAAAAGTGTGATAGAAATCGAGGTATTTCACCCTCTGAAAGCAAGAACAATAAGGATTGAGAAAATGGTGTAAATTTAATCACACCAATTTTCTTTTTATTTAACCTCTAGCCGGAATACGCGCCTTTCTATTTTCATACAAAGCAAAAATGCAACATATCATTAGGTATCACTTAACGTGATGTTTAGTGTTAGTTAACCTTTTTGCTTTCTTTTTTCTTTATAGTGCAATGAAATTACATTGGTTCTATGTATTCAACCATTAATTGTAATGTTTGATTGCCTCGAAATTCATTAATATCTAAACGATAAGCCAGTTTTACTTTTTGAACAGAGGCATCAGGCCAGCGACGAACATCGATATTAAATGCAATAGCATCAACCATTTTATTGGTTGGAAAATCTTTATGCAGTGGTTCCAACATCAACTTAAGGTGTTTTTCACCCACCAAGCGTTGATTTAATACTTTAAACTCACCATCAAAAATAGGCTCAGGGAAAGCTTGTCCCCATGGACCGCCCGCTCGAATGATCTCTGCAGTACCTAAAGTAAATTCTTCCGGTGTTAGCTCGCCATCTGACAGTACGACTCCAGTTAACGTCTCTTCTTCTACTGATTCACGCACCACATCATCAAAGGCTTGACTGAACTTCTTATAATCCACTTCTTTAATGGTTAATCCTGCTGCCATCGCATGACCACCAAATTTTAAGATCAACCCCGGATTTCGAGTATCTATTAAATCCAGCGCATCACGCATATGAAAGCCAGAGATAGAACGGCACGACCCTTTAATAAAGCCATCGCCGCCATCAGCAAAGGCGATCACTGGACGGTGATATTTTTCTTTAATGCGAGAAGCGAGAATTCCAATAACACCTTGATGCCAATCGCGTTGAAATAAAACCAAACCAAACGGCAGTTCACTTTGTGCGCCAAATTCTAATCGCTCACAAATGGCCATGGCTTCGTCTTTCATCCCTTGCTCAATCTCTTTGCGAGTTTGATTTAAGGCATCCAACTCTGAAGCCATACGACGAGCTGCATGAATGTTATTCGACATCAGCAATTCAACGCCAAATGACATATCATCCAAACGCCCTGCTGCATTAATTCTTGGCCCAAGCGCAAAACCAAAATCAGAAGCCACAATTCGAGAAGGAACTTTATTTGCTACTTCGATTAACGCTTGTATGCCCGGACGGCACTTACCCGCACGAATACGCTGTATGCCTTGATGCACTAAAATACGGTTATTTTCATCCAACGCGACCAAGTCAGCAACAGTACCAAGTGCAACTAAGTCCAATAAATCAGCAAGGTTAGGAATGGGAATATTTTGAGTTTCAAACCAGTTGTTTTCACGCAAACGAGCTCGAATCGCTAACATCAAATAAAACGCGACGCCAACACCGGCTAAAGATTTAGACGGAAAAGCACACTCTTCTAGGTTTGGATTAACAATTGAATCGGCAATAGGCAAAGAAGCCCCCGGTAAATGGTGATCAGTCACCACTACTTGCATGCCATATTCTTTGGCTTTTAATACCCCATCAATGGATGAAACACCATTATCCACCGTCATAATGATTTCTGCGCCCATCGCTTTGGCTTGATCCACCACATCAGGGCTTAATCCATAGCCATCTTCAAAACGATTCGGTACTAGGTAGTCAACATTACTGCTGCCCATCATTCGAAACGCCATTACAGATAATGCTGAGCTTGTCGCGCCATCAGCATCGAAATCACCCACGACAATAATACGAGTTTGTTTTGCGATCGCCTCAACTAGAATATCAACGGCTTTAGTTATGCCATGCATTGATTGAAATGAGAGCAAGGATTTAGCACCACGCTCTAACTGATCATTTGATGTAATACCACGAGCTGCATAAATCCGTTGTAAGATTGAAGGAATTGAACTCGGAAGTGCTGGAATTTCTGGAATAAGACGACGTTTCACTTCAATCATGATTTGGCCCAAGGTTAGGTTTATAAAGATAAAAAAATCCCCGCAGCATACTTAAGTTAAATAAGTATTGCGGGGATTTAAATTCAATTACGTAAGAATTATTTTTCTAAGTCTTTCAAAAGCTCTTGTGCTGGCTTGTAACCAGGTACAAGATCACCATTAGGCAGTACAATTGCAGGTGTACCATTTACACCCATTTTACGACCTAATAAATACTGTTCTTTGATGATGCTCTTACACTGAGCTGTTGCTGGTTTTTCACCATTAATTGCACGGTGTGATTTTGCGTCTTCCATCGCTTGTTGTTTGTCATCAGCACACCAAATTTGTGCCATTTTATCTGCAACAGAGCCTTGGTAACCTTGACGAGGGTAAGCCAAGTAACGAACAGTAATACCTGCATCGTTATAGTCTTTCATCTCTTTATGAAGTTTTGTACAGTAACCACAAGTGATATCTGTAAATACAGTGATAACGTGTTTTTCATCCTTAGCAGGGAACACAATCATGTTCTCACTTTGGCTATCAACCAATTTTGCAAAACGAGCCGCTAATAAATCTTTCATATTGCCATTTTCATCAAACTCAAAAATACGACCTTGAATGAAATGCTTACCATCATCTGATACATAAAAAATACCAAATGGTGTTTCTACTTGTTTAAAACCATCAACTTCAGAGTCGTGAATGGCTTCTACAGGTAAACCCAATGCAGTTAAACGTTGAGTAATCGCTTGCTCTGAATCAGATTGAGAGACTTCGACAGAAGGCGCTACCACTTTCTCTTTTGCTTGCTCATCAGAACATGCTGTAAAAGAAATTACACTCAATAGAGCAATACACATCGCGCTAGTACGGCGAATAAATGACATAAAAGTACCTATAAAAAAAGTAAAAATAGAAGGTTTAAATTGTAGAGTAGTAAACCAACAAGAAGTTCCCTTTATCACTATGAACGAGGGTGATGCTCTTGATGGATCTGTTTTAAACGTTCCGTTGCTACGTGAGTATATATTTGTGTTGTCGAAAGATCACTATGTCCTAGTAACATTTGTACGACACGTAGGTCTGCACCATAGTTTAATAGGTGTGTCGCAAACGCATGGCGCAAGACGTGTGGCGATAATTTATCCGTATCAATACCAGCAATCACAGCATAATGCTTAATACGATGCCAAAAAGTTTGTCTTGTCATCTGTCTTGCTCTTTTGCTTGGAAAAACCACATCTGAACTTTTTTCACCAAGTAAAGCTGGGCGTCCTTGGTCTAAAAACGTTTGAATCCAATCTACCGCATTTTCTCCCATCGGCACTAAACGTTCTTTGTCACCCTTACCAGTAACACGAACCACACCTTGACGAAGGCTCAAATTTTCCATGGTTAAACTGACTAATTCCGTCACACGTAAACCGGTTGCATAAAGCAGTTCTAACATCGCACGATCACGAAGTTCTAGTGGGTCATCGACATTAGGCGCTTCTAATAAATCGTTTACTTGATCCTCACTCAAATCTTTAGGTAATCGTTGCGGTAGTTTAGGGCTCATTAATAGTGCCGTTGGGTCATCACCACGAATTTTCTCTCGATGTAAATATTGGAAAAAACGACGCAAAGCAGACAGCATTCGCGCTCGTGATGTTTGTTTATATTCTTTATCTACCAAGTACGCTTGATATTCATTTAATCCCATTGCTGAAATAGAGGCACACTTATAATGATTATCTTCTAGCCATTGCAGTAATTTCACCAAATCATTTCGATACGAAGCCAACGTATTCTCAGATAAACCACGCTCCATCCACATGGTATCTAAAAAACGCTCAATTAAAGCCATATCATTGTTCATTGCCATCACCATTTACTGAAAACCAAAAAATACTGGTTAGAATTACAGTATTAAACAATTATCACGGCTTTCATTGCAAGTTTAATTTTAAGAATCATTTGCGGTACACTAGGCTTTCGTCCTCATTAATATGGTAGTTAAAATGAAAATTGGTCTGTTTTACGGCTCTTCCACTTGTTACACCGAAATGGCTTCTGAAAAAATCAGAGCAATCATGGGTGAAGAACTGGTTGATATCTACAATATTAAGGAGACACCAGTAGCCACAATGAACGATTACGATCTGCTGTTACTTGGCATATCAACATGGGATTTTGGTGAAATTCAAGAAGACTGGCTAGCCGTATGGGAAGAGTTAGATGGCCTTTCTCTAGAAGGTAAAACTATTGCTCTATTTGGCCTTGGTGATCAAGAAGGCTATGGCGAATGGTTCTTAGATGCGATGGGGTTGTTGCACGATGAATTAAAAGCAACAAACGCGAAGTTCATTGGCTATTGGAAGAACGAAGGCTATCAGTTTGATGCATCAAAAGCGTTGACTGAAGATGAATCTCACTTTGTTGGTTTGGCATTAGATGAAGACAGTCAATATGATAAGAGTGATGAGCGTATTGAACAATGGTGTGAGCAGGTGTTAGTGGAGTATCACGATTCACTTTAAAGCAAAATATAGAATTCAGATCGCTTCGCTTGAAGAGTTCAGAGGAGTTTGCTGAAACCATTACAGCTTACAGCAATCACCTCTGAATCCTTTAAGGGAGCTTGCGACCGATCTGAACCCTTATCTTTTAATTATGCGTTTTCAGTCACTAGCTCGTCTTCTTTCTTACCAACAAAACGAACAGCAATCATCGACACAAACGTTGGGATAACCCAAGCCATACCATGATTAAATAATGGTAGCATTGAGAACGCTGACATATCCGCTCCTGCCACTTTCGCTGCATCTAGTACCGCAAAACACGTCGCAACTAAAATTACAACACGATATGCAAGACGAGGGTTTGGCATCATCTTACGAACAAACGCTAATGCAACTAAAGCAATCGCCACTGGGTAAAGTAAGAATAAAACAGGTACAGATAAAGCAATTAACTGTGTTAGGCCCACGTTAGCAACCACTGCACAAGCAACACCAACAACAATAACCCATGTTTTGTACGTCACTTTACAGATAGAACTAAAGTAGTCTGCACATGCAGAGATAAGACCAATAGCCGTGGTTAGACATGCAATTAATACGATAACTGATAATACGATTTGGCCTGAAGAACCAAACAGTGCATGAGTGTAAGCCGTTAGAATCGCACCACCGTTGGCTGCACCAGGCGCAACTGCACTTGACGTTGCCCCTAAATAGAATAGAGAGACATAAACAAATGCTAAGCCTAATGCTGCAATACAACCCGCAGCCGTTAAATACTTAGTCGTTGCTTTATGCTCTGTAATGCCTTTCTTTTTTAATGCATCAATAATTAAAATACCAAACATTAACGCACCAAAGGTATCCATGGTGTTATAACCTTCAAAGAAACCAGTCGTTAATGGTTGCTCAATATAGTTACCCGTTGCTGCCACAATATCACCTTGTGGATTAACAAATACCGCAATTGCTAAAATGATTAAACCGATGAATAGTGCTGGTGTTAGGAACTTACCTATCGTATCGATAAGCTTACCTTGAGACCATGCAAAAAACATTGCGATTGAGAAGAAGGCAATTGAGAATAGCGTTAAAGATAACTGTCCAGCCTCTGCTGACATAAATGGTTTTGCCGCCATTTCATACGCAACCAAACCAGTTCGTGGTGCAGCAAACGCAGGCCCAATAATCACAAACATTAAGATGGCCATAATCATCGCTACTTTTGGTGGTAAATCACGAGTCAATTGTTGCCAAGAACCACCAGCAATACCGATAGCAATAATAGTTAATAGTGGTAAACCGACCGCGGTAATGAGAAATCCACCCATAGCACTGTATACGTGCTCACCCGCCATTTGGCCTGCGATTGGTGGAAAAATGATATTACCAGCGCCTAAGAAGAAGGCAAAAAGCATAAAGCCTACGGCAATGATATCGGTGAGTTTTAATGACTGTTTCATAAGAAACCCTTGTATAATGTTGTGTGTATTTAATGTTGTGTTTTATATCTTTTTTGATACTTATGTCAGAATAATGAACAAATTATCGATAATTCGCAATAGCCCAGAGAAAAACACCATAATTGAATTGCTACACGCTCAATAAGCAGTTTATTACTCTGTTAATTGCTTTTATAAAAGAGTGATCAGTTAACATTAAAAGAATCAACAAAAGATCAAAAATAGAACACCAAACTAATTAACAATATAATTACAAGATTAACAACTATTGCTATATTGGAACAGCCATGAATAAAAGCTTCACTTTCAAACAATTTCATATCGATATAGGTCAATGCGGGATGCCGGTAAGCACAGACGGTGTGTTACTCGGTGCTTGGGCTGATATTAATAAATGCCAATCCATATTAGACATTGGTTGTGGGACAGGGTTATTAAGCTTAATGTGCGCACAACGCGAAGTATCGAGCGTTATTGACGCGGTTGAATTAATGCCTATTGCAGTAGAAGTAGCAACTAAAAATATTACTCATTCACCATGGTCAGATCGTATTAAGGTATTTCATCAGAATATTTTAAGCTATTCATCAAAAACGCAATACGAAGCTATTATTTGTAACCCTCCTTACTTTACTAGCGGTGAACAATCACAAAAAGGCGAACGCTCATCTGCCCGTCATACAGACAGTTTACCTTTCAGTGATTTATTAACTCAGTGCAAAAAACTACTTTCACCTAAGGGGCGAGCCAGCTTCATTCTTCCTCTTTTTGAAGGGAAGCAATTTATCGAAATAGCCAAAACTCTCGGTTTTCGCTTAACAAAACTGACAAATGTAAAAACAACCGAAAAAAAAGATACCTCTCGATTGCTGATAGAGATATCTTCTTTTCCTTATGATTATCAAGAGAATACATTAATAATACACAGTGGAAATGGCTATAGTGATGACTTTATTAAGCTCACAAGATGCTTTTATCTGAATATGGACTAAAAGATCGGTGATCCATCTCTAATAAATCACTATAATGTCTGGCTAACATCATATTTATACTCTTTAGACCTGAACGGAGAATCTACAGTGATCAAAACGTTTGCTGATCTCGATCTATCCCCTAACCTACTGCGCGCTCTTGAGGAGATTGGTTATCAACGTCCAACTCAAGTTCAGGCTATGGCTATTCCTGAAGCATTAGAAGGAAAAGACATTCTTGCTTCTGCTCCAACAGGCACAGGTAAATCTGCGGCTTTCTTATTACCTGCATTGCAACATCTTGATGATTTCCCTCGTCGTGATCCAGGACCTGCGCGTATTCTGATCCTGACGCCAACTCGTGAACTTGCTATTCAAGTGGCCGATGAAGCTCGTGAATTATCAAAGTACACACGCCATAAAGTATTTACGATCACTGGCGGCATTAGCTACCAAGATCACGCTGATATTCTTGCTACTACTCAAGATATCGTTGTCGCTACACCAGGTCGTTTGATGGAATACATTGAAGCTGAGCGCTTTGACTGTCGAGCGATTGAAACACTGATCCTTGATGAAGCTGACCGCATGCTAGACATGGGCTTTGGCCCTGTAGTTGACCGTCTTTCAAAAGAGTGTCGCTGGCGTAAACAAACCTTCTTGTTCTCTGCAACATTAGAAGGTCGTGGTGTCGAAGGTTTCACTGCCGACCTACTGAATGAGCCAGCTGAAATTAATGCTGAGCCATCACGTCGTGAGCGTAAGAAGATCACACAGTGGTATCACCGTGCCGATAATATGCCTCATAAAATTGAGCTATTAAAAAGCATCTTAACTCAACAAGCTGAGCGCTCAATTGTCTTTGTTAAAACGCGCGAGCGTCTTGCTGAGCTTCGCGGCCACTTAGAAACCGCTAAGATTTCATGTGCATGGTTACAAGGCGATATGCCACAAGAGAGCCGTAACAACGCTATTGCTCGTTTCCGTGATGGTAAAGTGAATGTGCTTATTGCAACCGACGTTGCTGCTCGTGGTATCGATTTACCAAACGTAAGCCATGTAATTAACTTTGATATGCCTCGTACTGCTGACGTGTACCTACACCGTATCGGTCGTACTGCTCGTGCGGGTAATAAAGGTAGTGCTGTTTCGTTAATCGAAGCACATGACCAACCAATGATGGAACGTGTTGGCCGTTACGTAAAAGAAGAAGAAGTGATTAAAGAGCGCTTTATTGAGGGCTTAAAACCTCAGCATAAAAAACCTGTTTTCAAAAACAAACAGAAAAAAAATGCGAAGAAGAAAGCGGCTCTAGCGAAGAAAAACGCACCGAAGAAGAAAAAGAAAAAGTAATTTCTATACGCTTCGCTAGCTAGAACGCTACGCGCTAGAAACGATAAAAGCAGTCTGTATTACAGGCTGCTTTTTTATTTTAAAAAGAAATAGATAGGCTTCAGATCGCTTCGCTTAAAGAATTCAGACATAAAAAAACCCGCTAATCAGCGGGTTTTTTATTAACTCAATTCGAGCTGTCTATAATAAAAATTATAGTACGTCGATTGCGTTAAGGTCAGCAAATGCTTTCTCAAGACGAGTAACCATAGAAGCTTGACCAGCACGTAACCATACGCGTGGATCGTAGTACTTCTTGTTTGGCGCAGCTTCGCCAGTTGGGTTACCGATTTGACCTTGTAGGAAATCGAAGTTTTCAGCAGAGTAAGTACGGATACCATCCCATGTAGCCCACTGTGTATCAGTATCGATGTTCATTTTGATAACACCGTAACCGATAGACTCTTGGATTTCTGCTTCAGAAGAACCAGAACCACCGTGGAATACGAAGTTTAGAGCGTTAGGTGCGATACCAAACTTCTCTGCACAGTATGCTTGAGAGTCACGTAGGATAGTTGGAGTAAGTACAACGTTACCAGCTTGGTA
Source organism: Aliivibrio sp. A6 (assembly GCF_028765505.1). NCBI lineage: Bacteria > Pseudomonadati > Pseudomonadota > Gammaproteobacteria > Vibrionales > Vibrionaceae > Aliivibrio > Aliivibrio sp. A6. Next base: position 156,545 of record NZ_JARACR010000002.1, read on the forward strand.
AACACCGTGTACGTTACCGAAAGATGCAGCGATAGTGAAACGTGGGCTGATAGCCGTTAGTTTCTCGTATGCGTATGCAACATCTTCAGGAGAAGTGTAAAGCTCAGATGCGTCCATATCAGAGTTATCAACGCCGTCTTCTTCACCACCAGTACAACCTAGTTCGATTTCTAGAGTCATGTTCATCTTAGCCATACGCGCAAGGTATTGGCCAGAGATTTCGATGTTTTCTTCTAGAGACTCTTCAGAAAGGTCGATCATGTGAGAAGAGAATAGAGGCTTACCAGTTTGAGCGAAGAACTCTTCACCAGCGTCTAGTAGACCGTCGATCCATGGAAGAAGTTTCTTAGCAGCGTGGTCAGTGTGAAGAATAACTGGAACACCGTAAGATTCAGCAACAGCGTGTACGTATTTTGCACCAGCTACAGCACCAAGGATTTGTGCACCTTGACCTTCAAGTTTAACGCCTTTACCAGCGAAGAAACCAGCACCGCCGTTAGAGAACTGAACAACAACAGGAGCTTTAACTTTAGAAGCAGCTTCTAAAACGCCGTTGATTGAATCTGTGTTAACTACGTTTACAGCAGGAAGAGCAAATTTGTTTTCTTTTGCTACTTCAAATACTTTCTGTACGTCGTCGCCAGAAATAACACCAGGTTTTACAAAATCGAAGATCTTAGACATGGAAATAGTCCTATTTATTCTATCGTTTTAAAATTAAAAAACTTACGTTTAAATTTTTGCAAACGTTTGCTCACAACTCTTGCTATTGTATCAATAAACATGGTCATCAACAAACGTAAAAAGCGGGAATGATTAGATTCCCGCTTTTAAATAATTATGCTTTAGCACGCTCTTCAAGCATTGCTACTGCAGGAAGTACTTTACCTTCAACGAACTCAAGGAATGCACCGCCACCTGTAGAAATGTAAGAAACGTCAGCTTTGATACCGAACTTATCGATAGCTGCTAGCGTATCACCACCACCTGCTACAGAGAAACCTTCAGAATCAGCGATTGCTTTAGAAATACCCGCAGTACCTGCTTCAAAGTTTTTGAATTCAAATACGCCAACTGGGCCATTCCAAAGAATTGTTTTTGCGTTGCTGATGATTTCAGCAAGAGCAGCTGTTGAATCTGGACCAAGGTCGAAGATCATGTCGTCGTCTTGTACTTCAGAAACGTGCTTGATTTCAGCTTCAGCGTTTTCATCAAATGCTTTTGCACATGCAACATCAGTAGCTACTGGGATTGCACACTCTTTCATTAATTTTTGAGCAGTCTCAACTAGGTCAGCTTCGTATAAAGACTTACCTACATTGTGGCCTTCAGCAGCGATGAATGTGTTCGCGATACCACCACCAACAACAAGTTGGTCAGCGATTTTAGATAGAGACTCAAGAACAGTCAGCTTAGTAGATACTTTAGAGCCACCAACGATAGCAACTAATGGACGAGCTGGGTTGTCCATTGCTTTACCAAGTGCTTCAAGTTCAGCTGCTAGAAGAGGACCAGCACACGCTACAGGAGCGTTCATGCCAACACCGTGAGTAGATGCTTGTGCACGGTGAGCAGTACCAAATGCGTCCATTACGAAGATGTCACATAATGCTGCGTATTTTTTAGAAAGCTCTTCTTCGTTCTTCTTCTCGCCTTTGTTAAAGCGAACGTTTTCAAGAACAACTAGCTCACCAGCGTTTAATTCAAGACCATCTACGTAATCTTTCGCTAGTTTAACGTCACAATCTAGTGCGTCATTTAAGTAGTTAACTACAGGAGCTAGAGAGAACTCTTCGTTGTACTCGCCTTCCGTTGGACGACCTAGGTGAGAAGTAACCATTACTTTAGCGCCAGCTTCCAAGCAAAGCTTGATAGTTGGTAGAGATGCAAGGATACGAGCATCAGAAGTTACTTTACCATCTTTAACTGGTACGTTTAGGTCAGCACGGATAAATACGCGTTTACCTGCAAGTTCCAGGTCAGTCATCTTGATTACAGACATGTTTTGTCCTCTCAATTAAATAATAAAAAGTTTTCAAGCTCGGCATCATTGCCAAACCGATTAAATTCTTACTGCATTATTCAGTAAATAGGGATGGAGTTCACTTTTTTCAAGGTGAAAATTAATCTTTTTTCTCTTTCCATCACAAATTGTTTGATTGATGCTTTTATTTTCTCATTACTAATGCGGTATCTAACATCCGATTAGCAAATCCCCACTCGTTATCGCACCAGACTAGCATTTTAACTAAATGCCCATTACTCACCCTTGTTTGCGACCCATCGACAATGGCGCTATGGGGATCATGATTAAAGTCGATAGAAACAAGCGGTGCTTCAGTATAGTCAACAATGTTATGTAATGTACACCGAGATGCGTTAACAATGGTTTGATTTATGTCATTAACTTTCACATTTGTATTAATTGTTACACTTAAATCCATCGCGGTGACATTTACTGTCGGCACTCGCACGGAAATCGCTTCAAACTTGTTGGAAAATTTCGGAAATATTCGCTCAATACCTTTATGCAATTTAGTATCAACAGGAATAATTGATTGGCTTGCCGCTCGAGTTCGACGCAAATCAGAGTGATAAGCATCAATCACTTGCTGGTCATTCATAGAAGAATGGATAGTGGTAATGGTGCCAGAATCAATCCCAAACGCATCATCAATGGCTTTAATCACAGGAATAATACAATTGGTGGTGCAAGAGCCATTCGACACAATTCGGTGCTCTGGTAATAATGTATCGTGATTCACGCCATAGATAATTGTGTTATCTAAATCAGTACCACCAGGATGAGAAAACAGAACTTTTTTAGCGCCTGCTTCGATGTGCTTTTCACCATCCGCTTTAGATCCATAAACCCCTGTACAGTCCAAAACCAAATCAACACCTAATGATTGCCACGGCAAAAGAGAAAGATCCGCTTGATGTACGATTCTAATCTTATCTTGAGAGCCATCAGGGAAATCGATATAAAGATATTCTTGATCATGAGTGACTTTATGGGCAAAGCGTCCATGCGTAGAATCGTACTGAAGAAGATGAGCCATGCCTTCTGGCTGCGATAATTCATTAACCGCTACCACTTCAATTTGATCGCGTTTACCACTTTCATACAACGCGCGAAGTACGCTACGCCCAATTCGACCAAATCCATTTATCGCCACTCTCAACATAACGCTTTGTTTCCTCAATTCCATTTAAGGCTATTGTACCCTTTTCCATTATACCATTCTGGATAAGTAGTTGTTCAAATAATTGCATAGGAAAAATCGATTAGAGCAAGGCATAAATTACAGTAACTAGTGGATCTAATTACAAAATTTATAACGCAGATATAATCGATTTTAACAAGCAAGAATGATCAAATACTTATGTAGATTGGTATTATCTCTTAAAGGATCAAAAAAGCGAAGCCACCTTTCGATAACTTCGCTTTCAATTTTATGTATGACTTATCACTAAATTAAGCGAATGCTTTTATTTAATTAAGCCAAAAGCTCTTTTGCTGTGTTTACTACGTTTTCTGTAGTGAAACCAAACATTTTGAATAGCTCATCAGCAGGTGCAGATTCACCAAACGTTGTCATACCTATGATCTTGCCACCGAAACCAACGTACTTGTACCAGAAATCAGCAATACCCGCTTCAACAGCGATACGCTTAGTTACTGATGATGGTAAAACCGCTTCACGGTACGCTTCGTCTTGTTTATCAAATGCATCAGTAGATGGCATAGAAACAACACGTACTGATTTACCTTCAGCAGTCAGTTGAGCCGCAGCTTCAACCGCTAGTTCGACTTCAGAACCTGTTGCAATAAGGATAAGCTCAGGTTGGCCTTCACAATCTTTTAGGATGTAAGCACCCTTAGCAATGTTTGCTACTTGCTCTTGTGTACGCTCTTGCTGTGCAAGGTTTTGACGAGAGAAGATTAAAGAAGAAGGACCATCTTTACGCTCGATAGCCAGTTTCCATGCAACTGCAGATTCAACTTGGTCACATGGGCGCCATGTGCTCATGTTTGGTGTTAGACGTAGAGAAGCAATTTGCTCAACTGGTTGGTGAGTTGGGCCATCTTCGCCAAGACCGATAGAGTCATGCGTGTAAACTTGGATGTTTTGCACTTTCATCAGTGCAGCCATGCGCATTGCGTTACGAGCGTACTCCATGAACATTAGGAAAGTTGCGCCGTACGGTACGAAACCACCGTGCAGAGCAATACCGTTCATGATCGCCGTCATACCAAACTCACGCACACCGTAGTGAATGTAGTTACCAGAGAAATCTTCAGCAGTTAGAGACTTAGAACCAGACCACATAGTTAGGTTAGAAGGCGCAAGGTCAGCAGAGCCACCCATGAATTCAGGTAACATAGCACCAAACGCTTCTAGTGCATTTTGAGAAGCTTTACGTGAAGCGATATTTGCAGGGTTCGCTTGAAGATCTGCAATGATTGCCGATGCTTTTTCTTCCCACTCTGCAGGTAAATCGCCATTTACACGACGCTTGTATTCAGCTGCAAGCTCAGGGTATGCCGCTGCATACGCATCAAATTTAGCATTCCAAGCTGCTTCTTTTTCAGAACCCGCTTCTTTTGCATCCCACTCAGCAGCCACGTCTGTTGGAATTTCAAATGCGCCGAACTCCCAGCCTAATGCTTTCTTAGTTGCTGCAATTTCATCAGCACCTAGTGGAGCACCATGACAGTCGTGTGTACCTTGCTTGTTTGGAGAACCAAAGCCAATCACTGTTTTAGTACAGATCAACGTCGGACGAGGGTCCGCTTTTGCTGCAATAATTGCAGCGTTGATTGCATCAGCATCGTGACCATCAACCGCCGGGATTACATGCCAGCCGTACGCTTCAAAACGTTTAGGTGTGTCATCAGAGAACCAACCTTCAACTTCACCATCAATAGAAATACCGTTGTCATCCCAGAAAGCAACTAGCTTACCAAGACCAAGAGTACCCGCTAAAGAACACGCTTCGTGAGAGATACCTTCCATTAAACAACCGTCGCCCATGAACACGTAAGTGTTGTGGTCAACGATATCATGGCCTTCACGGTTAAATTGCGCTGCCAATGCTTTCTCAGCCATTGCCATACCAACACCGTTTGTGATGCCTTGACCTAATGGACCAGTCGTTGTTTCGATACCTGGTGCATAACCGTACTCAGGGTGACCTGGTGTTTTAGAATGCAACTGACGGAAGTTTTTTAAGTCTTCGATAGAAAGGTCATAACCAGAAAGGTGAAGCAGAGAGTAAATCAGCATTGAACCGTGACCATTAGAAAGAATGAAACGGTCGCGATCAGCCCACTCTGGATTCTGTGGGTTGTGATTTAGGTGGCTACGCCATAATACTTCAGCGATGTCTGCCATACCCATAGGTGCGCCAGGGTGACCAGAATTTGCTTGTTGAACACCATCCATGCTTAAAGCGCGGATTGCATTTGCTAGATGTTTACGTGAAGACATGCCTGCTCCTGAAAATTCGAAGGACTATATGTTTATTGAGCTAGTTAACTCTTGACTGGCTAACTCATCGTTATGAATTAACCTAAATTTGCAGGTCCGTATTGTCGCAAAGGCTTATCTGCACTGCAAACGATTACTTATAAAATAAAGCGCTTTTTTTCACGATTTTGAAAGAAAACCTTGTTTGCTGAAGTAAATCCCATGTTCAGACGCAAACGATTGGTTATGTCTTATATTTATTTTCTTCTATGAAATGAGTTGTAATTAATCAATATTCCTCTATTATAGCCGTCTAGATGGAAAAACGCCTACACTGTTATACGTATAGACTTATATAGATTGTGGGTATTTTTAGAACTTATTATTTATAGAAGTGGAGCTCCCTTATGGCTAAGCACCTATTTACCTCTGAGTCTGTATCAGAAGGTCATCCAGATAAAATTGCCGACCAAATTTCAGATGCAGTACTTGATGCGATCTTAGAACAAGATCCAAAAGCTCGTGTTGCTTGTGAAACGTACGTAAAAACGGGCATGGTTATGGTCGGTGGTGAAGTAACTACTTCTGCGTGGGTTGATATCGAAGAAATCACTCGTGAAACCGTTCGTGATATCGGTTATGTTCATTCAGATATGGGCTTTGATGCGAACTCTTGTGCAGTATTAAACACAATTGGTAAGCAATCTCCTGACATCAACCAAGGCGTTGATAAAGCCGATCCAAAAGAACAAGGCGCGGGCGACCAAGGCATCATGTTTGGTTACGCAACAAACGAAACACCTATCTTAATGCCTGCTCCAATTACTTACTCTCACCTACTTGTTAAAAAGCAAGCTGAAGTACGTAAGAGCGGAAAACTGGATTTCTTACGTCCAGATGCAAAATCTCAAGTAACATTCCAATATGACCAAGGTAAGATTGTTGGTATTGATGCTGTTGTTCTTTCAACACAACACTGTGATTCAGTAACCACTCCAGATCTTCGTGAAGCGGTAATGGAAGAGATCATCAAGCCAGTACTTCCTGCAGAATGGTTAAATAAAGAGACTAAGTTCTTTATTAACCCAACAGGTCGCTTTGTTATCGGTGGCCCAATGGGTGACTGTGGCCTGACTGGTCGTAAAATCATCGTTGATACTTACGGCGGCGCAGCTCGTCACGGTGGCGGTGCATTCTCTGGTAAAGATCCATCAAAAGTTGACCGTTCAGCAGCATACGCAGCACGTTACGTAGCGAAAAACATTGTTGCTGCAGGCATGGCTGATCGTTGTGAAATTCAACTTTCATACGCTATCGGTGTTGCAGATCCAACATCAATCATGGTTGAAACCTTTGGTACTGAAAAAGTATCTCACGACATCATCATTGAAGCGGTTCGTCAGCACTTCGACCTACGCCCGTACGGCCTACAAGAAATGCTTAACCTTCTTCAGCCAATCTACAAGAAGACGGCAGCATACGGTCACTTCGGTCGTGAAGAGTTCCCATGGGAAGCAACAGATAAAGCAGACATCCTTCGTGATTTCGCAGGCATTAAGTAAGCATTAATTACTTATCCCTGAATTTAAAAGGGAGCTTCGGCTTCCTTTTTTGTTTTCTAGCCCCATATACTCTTTATAATTACCTTGGTATTAAAACTTATACCATTCTGGATAAGTCGTTGTTCAGATAATTGCTTAGGAAAAATCGATTAGAGCAAGGCATAAATTACAGTAACTAGAGGATCTAATTACAAAATTTATAACGCTGATATAATCGATTTTAACAAGCAAGAATGATCAAATACTTATGTAGATTGGTATTAAATACTAAAAATAAAGAGATTCAATGACACCACTTCAGCAAGCATCCATAGCTAAAGCTCAGCAATGCATTCAACAAGCTTCTACTTTTTTTAATCGCCCTTTTTCTTTACCAGAAATTAAATTTACTCAGCGTGGAAAAATCGCAGGGACGGCTCGCCTTCAAGGTTGGGAAATTCGTATTAACCCTGTTTTATTAGAAGAGAATCAACACACCTTTATTAATGAAGTGATCCCTCATGAAATCGCTCACCTAATCACATTCAAGCTATATGGTCGAGTGCGCCCTCACGGCAAAGAGTGGCAAGGTGTGATGAATCAAGTTTTCAATTTACCAGCAAGAACCACGCACAGCTTTAGTGTTGATTCGGTAAAGGGAAAAACCTTTCCTTATCGTTGCAAATGCACAACACACGAACTTACTGTTCGCCGTCATAATCGAGTTCAACGTAAAGAAACTCAATACCTCTGTAAAGCGTGTCAGTCCCCACTAAAATGGATTAAACCTCGCTCATAGCGGTATGAATGTACATATTTCAGCTGTTTTTTATCCTAGTAATTAATTTATCTATAATGCGAATTAACAATAGGCTACCCTTACTGTATTAATATAATAATCAGTAGGTTTACCATGACATTAATTCGCTTAGTTATTAGCATCATCGCGATAACTTTCAGCTTCAATGCACTTTCAGCTCCCCCTTCCTCATTTTCTAAAGCTAAAAAACTAGCCGTGAAAATCTATCTTGATCACCCAACTTCTTTCTATTGTGGCTGTGACATTACATGGAAAGATAAAAAGAAAGGTATTCCTGACTTACAAAGTTGTGGTTATGACGTTCGTAAACAAGAAAAGCGTGCTAGCCGCATCGAGTGGGAGCACGTAGTCCCAGCTTGGCAGTTTGGCCATCAACGCCAATGCTGGCAAGATGGTGGACGCAAGAATTGCACCCGCAAAGACAAACAATTCAAAATGATGGAAGCTGACTTACACAACTTAGTTCCAGCCATTGGCGAAGTGAATGGTGATCGTTCTAATTTCCGTTTTTCACAATGGAACGGTAATAAAGGGGCCAATTATGGGCAATGTGCTTTTAAAGTTGATTTTAAAGGCCGTGTAGCAGAGCCGCCAGCACAATCTAGAGGTGCCATTGCTCGTACTTATTTATACATGAATAATGAATATCGTTTTAATTTATCCAAAGCACAGCGTCAATTAATGGAAGCGTGGAATAAACAATACCCTGTCTCAGCATGGGAATGTGAGCGTGATAAACGTATTGCTAAAATTCAAGGTAACCATAACCAATTTGTCTATAAAGCCTGTATGAAATAACATAGACTAACTTAGAGGTTGAAAAAGCAACCATTAACCTCCATCCTTAAATGTAAGATAGTTAAAGAAAAGTAGACCATGAGAATACCAAGAATCCATCATCCCGAACTGCTTCCTTCACAAGGAAAAATTAATTTAAGCGATGATGCAGCTAACCATGTTGGCCGCGTTATGCGAATGAAAGAAGGTGAAGCCGTATTACTGTTTGATGGCAGCGGTGCTGAGTTTCCTGCTGTAATTACTTCCGCATCAAAGAAAAGCGTAGAAGTTGAGATCAGCGAACGTATAGAGCGCAGCAGTGAATCTCCATTAAATTTACACTTAGGCCAAGTGGTTTCTCGTGGTGATAAAATGGAATTCACTATTCAAAAATCTGTCGAGCTAGGGGTTAATACCATTACTCCTCTTATTTCAGAACGTTGTGGCGTGAAGCTAAATAAAGAGCGTTTCGAGAAAAAACTCGAGCAGTGGCAAAAAATAGCGATTGCCGCCTGTGAACAATGTGGTCGTAATACGGTTCCTGAAATTCGCCCAATTATGTCTTTAGAAGAGTGGTGTGCTGAAGAGTATGACGGATTAAAACTAAACCTTCATCCAAGAGCAAAATACTCGATCAATACATTGCCGGAACCCGTGACAAATGTGCGCTTGTTAATTGGCCCTGAAGGCGGTTTATCGTCTGACGAAATTAACATGACAGAACAATATCAATTTGAAGAAACGTTGCTTGGTCCTCGAGTTCTAAGAACTGAAACCGCAGCGCTTACCGCAATTACAGCCTTACAAGTTCGTTTTGGCGATCTTGGCTAACTGGAGAAATACAATGATCAAACTCGGTATCGTAATGGATCCTATCTCATCCATTAACATCAAAAAAGACTCTAGCTTTGCCATGATGCTTGAAGCACAAAAGCGCGGCTGGGAAATCCATTACATGGAAATGGCTGACCTACACCTAGATCAAGGTAAAGCAGTTGCAGATACCAAAGTGGTTGAACTAAAAGAAGACCCTACAAGCTGGTATGAATTCAAATCAGAGCAAACTATCGACCTTGCTGATCTTGATGCTGTACTAATGCGTAAAGATCCTCCATTCGATACTGAATATATCTACGCAACTTACATTTTAGAGCGTGCTGAAATTCAAGGTGCATTGATTGTTAATAAACCTCAGAGCCTACGTGATTGTAACGAAAAACTGTTTACTGCTTGGTTCCCTGAGTTAACACCAACAACACTAGTAACGCGTAAAGCTGAAAAAATTAAAGCCTTCCGCGAAGAGCATGGCGATATTATCCTAAAACCACTTGATGGTATGGGCGGCGCATCAATCTTCCGTGTTAAAGCAGGCGATCCAAACGTATCTGTTATCATTGAGACACTGACTAATCACGAACAAAATTACTGCATGGCACAAACCTTTGTTCCAGATATCAGCAATGGTGACAAACGCATTCTTGTGGTTGATGGAGAGCCAATGCCTTACTGCTTAGCTCGTATCCCAGCAAAAGGCGAAACTCGTGGTAACTTAGCCGCAGGCGGCACGGGTGAAGCGCGTCCATTAAGTGAGACTGACTGGGCGATTGCTAATGCCGTTGCTCCAACATTAAAAGAAAAAGGTCTAATCTTTGTAGGTCTGGATGTCATTGGTGACAAACTGACAGAAATCAACGTAACTAGCCCGACTTGCATTAAAGAAATCGAAGCTGCGTTCGATATCTCAATCACTGGCAAATTAATGGATGCTATCGAGCGTCGTATTAACGCTTAATTGAGCCTTGCATAACAAAGGGAGTTCATCGCTCCCTTTAGTGACAAAGCAACATTAGTTACCCTGAATTTTTAGGAGGCTTTGTGGATTTAAAAAACCATTTTTTAGTAGCAATGCCAAGTATGAAAGACCCATTTTTCCATCGAAGTGTTATCTATATTTGTGAGCATGATTCAGAGGGGACCATGGGGCTGCGTATTAATGAGACGGTTCCGATTTCATTGGAAGGTATGCTCGACCAAATAAAACTAGAGAACGCCTCTCCTATTATTTTTCCACAAACCTTAACTCAACCAGTATTGAATGGTGGTCCTGTATCTGATGATCGAGGCTTTGTATTACATTCAGTGAAAGATCGCTATACATCAAGTATACGAGTGACAAGCGAACTTTCAGTAACTACATCAAAGGATATTCTTGCGACGCTTGGTACCGAATCTCAGCCACGTAAGTACTTGGTTGCACTTGGGTATTCAGGGTGGGATGCAGGACAACTTGAACAAGAACTGTCCGAAAACAGCTGGCTTGTTTTAGAGGCTGATCCTTCGATTATTTTTGATACCCCTATTCCTGATCGCTGGCGAAGAGCGATTGAAATTTTAGGCATTAGCCCAGCAAACCTATCTAGCGAGGTTGGACACGCATGAGTTCACGTACCATCATGGCATTCGATTTTGGCACCAAGAGTATTGGGTCTGCCATTGGTCAAGAGATCACCGGTACTGCAAGTCCATTAAAAGCATTTAAAGCTCAAGATGGCACCCCTAATTGGGATGATATTGAAAAACAAATTAAAGAGTGGAACCCAGATTTGATCGTTGTCGGTTTACCTACCGATCTTCATGGTAAAGAACTCGAAACCATCACTCCTCGCGCAAAGAAATTTGCCAATCGTCTGCATGGCCGTTTTGGTAAGCAAGTTGAGTTGCATGACGAGCGCCTATCAACCGCTGAGGCTCGCGCTGATTTGTTTGAATACGGTGGTTATAAAGCATTATCGAAAGGCAATATTGATTGCCAGTCTGCGGTAGTGATTTTAGAAAGCTGGTTTGAGAATCAGTGGGGCTAAAATCTAAAAGCAGACGCAACAAGTTGCTTGAGACGCTTCGCTAAAAGACGGCTTCGCCTTGAGAGTTAATAATGTGAACTCTTAAGCGAAGCGTCTCTTCGGACAAAGTCCACCTCTAGAAAATTTATTTTCGTCTGCTCTAATCTAACGATATCGATACATTATCAAGCTTCGACGAGCTAAATGAATCCCCTCGCTTCGTCTTTAACATCAACCTCAAGTCATTCGCTGAGTCCGCACTATGCAACGCCTCTTCCTCAGAAATTTTCTCTGCCACAACCAAATCAAACAAACACTGATCAAACGTCTGCATGCCTGACTCTCGTGATTTTGCCATGGTTGCTTTTAGCTCATGCAAATCTCCACGGCGGATTAGATCTGAAATTCGAGGAGTATTCAATAACACTTCATAAACTCCATGGCGACCATTACCATTCATATCAGGCACCAATTGCTGAGCAATGATCCCTTTTAAGTTCATTGAAAGATCAAATAAGAACTGCTCTTTATGATCTTTAGGTACTAAATGAAGAATACGCTCTAATGCTTGGTTGGCATTGTTTGCATGCAGCGTCGCCATACAAAGGTGGCCAGTTTCTGCAAACGTCATTGCATATTCCATGGTTTCACGACTACGAATTTCACCAATTAAAATCATATCTGGCGCTTGTCGTAAAGAGTTCTTCAATGCCACTTCATAGCTTTGTGTATCTAAGCCAACTTCACGCTGAGTGACAATGCACTTATTATGTGGATGAACAAATTCAATCGGATCTTCTACCGTTAATATGTGGCCGTAACGATTGTCATTTCGATAGCCAGTCATCGCTGCCATCGACGTGGATTTCCCCGAACCTGTTGCCCCAACGACAAGAACCAAACCTCGCTTAGAGATTGAAAGTTCCTTCATTACCTCAGGTAAATTTAACGAATCCATCGAAGGTATTGTTGTTTCAATACGACGGATCACCGCACCCGGCTGCTCACGTTGCCAAAACGCACTAACACGAAAGCGGCCGATCTCTTTTACAATCGCAAAATTGGCTTCTAGCTTTTGGTTAAACTCTTTTTGACGCTCGTCGCTCATCATTTCAGCTAATAATGCCGTAACAGAATCAACCGTCTGTTTCTCACCTAACTGCTGAAACTCACCGTGAACACGCAATAAACATGGGGCATCCACTGTAATATAAACATCAGACGCTTTTTTCTGTACCATGTTATCTAGCAGTTGATCTAACTTCATAGTTAAAAACCTACACTACTGATATCAACTTTTTTTGCCACTTCATCAGGGTCGACTAGACCTTGTGCTATAATTTTCTTCGCATTTTGTTCCATTGTCTGCATACCAAAAGAAGAACCCGTCTGAATAATAGAATACATTTGCGCTACTTTATCCTCTCGGATCAAGTTACGAATTGCAGGCGTCGCGATCATAATTTCATGACATGCCACACGACCACCACCATTACGCTTTAACAATGTCTGAGCGACCACCGCTTTTAATGATTCTGACAACATTGAGCGCACCATGGACTTCTCACTGCCAGGGAATACATCAATAATACGGTCAATGGTTTTAGCTGCTGAACTGGTGTGCAAGGTGCCAAATACCAAGTGACCCGTTTCTGCGGCGGTTAATGCTAAACTAATGGTTTCTTGGTCACGAAGTTCACCCACCAAAATAACATCAGGATCTTCACGTAGCGCTGAGCGTAATGCCGCCTTAAAGCTGTGTGTGTCTCGATGTACTTCACGTTGGTTAATCAAACATTTCTTATTTTTGTGCACAAACTCAATCGGATCTTCAATCGTCAATACGTGCTTATTGTGATTTTCATTAATGTAATCAACCATCGCTGCAAGCGTCGTTGATTTACCAGAACCTGTTGGCCCTGTAATTAATACCAACCCTTTTTGATAATTAGCGATATTAGTAAAAATCTCTGGTGCGACAAGTTGATCTAATGATGGGATCTCAACAGGAATGGTTCTAAATACTGCTGCACATCCACGAGATTGGTTAAATGCATTGACACGAAAGCGCCCAAGATTTGGTAATTCAAATGAAAAATCGACTTCTAACTTTTCTTCAAACTCACTGCGCTGAGCATCATTCATAATGTCCGTCACTAAACGGTGAACTTCTGCGTGTGTAAAATCGGGTAATGTCAGTTTACGAACGTCCCCATCTACACGCACCATAGGAGGAACTCCTGCAGATAGGTGTAGATCTGACGCATTTTGTTTTACACTAAAGTCCAGTAGTTCTGTGATGTCCATAATTTTCCTCGGTAATCGTTTCTATGACTAGTATTAAGCAAAATATCAATCAAATCACCCTTCAGATAGGGAATAGCATTCAAAAATGTGGTCGACAACCAGATTCTGTGCAATTACTGGCAGTCAGTAAAACCAAACCTATCGACTTACTCGAACAAGCGATAGAGGCTGGTCAACGCGCATTTGGTGAAAACTACGTTCAAGAAGGCGTTGAAAAAGTGCAATACTTCCAAAGTACCCATTCTAATACAGAATTAGAATGGCACTTCATTGGACCTATTCAATCCAATAAAACTCGTCCAATAGCGGAACACTTTGATTGGGTTCATTCTATTGACCGCCTGAAAATAGCACAACGCTTGAATGAGCAACGTCTGAAAAGCCTTGGGAAACTAAATGTGCTTATTCAGGTCAATATCAGCTCAGAAGAAAGCAAATCAGGCACCACATCTGAAGAAGTCATGGCACTGGCAGCGGCAATCAATGAGATGCCAAACCTAACTTTACGTGGATTAATGTCGATCCCTGCTAACGTCTCTAATTATGATGAACAACTGGCAGCATTTACACAACTTGCTTCCATTCAAAACCAATTACGCGCACAATATCCGCAAGTGGATACCCTATCAATGGGAATGAGTGGCGATATGGATGCCGCAATTGAAGCCGGCTCAACAATGGTTCGAATTGGTACCGCTATTTTTGGTGCTAGAGGCTAAAAAGAATCTCAACTCGAATGATACCAATATCACTAAATTGATTGGTATAAAGTAAGGAACACGAATGGAACATCGCAACATTGCTTTTATTGGTGCGGGCAATATGACTCGCTCTATCATTGCTGGATTAATTAGCAGTGGCTACCCAAAGGGAAAAATCACAGCAACCAACCCAAGTACAGAGAAGCTTGAGTATTTAAAAAGTTGCTATGGTATCAATACGAGTACAGATAATTTAACGGCAGCTCAACAGGCTGAAGTAATTGTCTTGGCTGTAAAACCACAAATGATGGCAGTAGCAGCAGAACCCTTACAAATTGTCGATTTCTCAGATAAGTTAGTTATCTCAATTGCCGCGGGTATTTCAGCAAAGCGCCTCAATGAGATGTTTACCACTGAATTGAATCTAGTTCGTGTTATGCCAAATACCCCAGCACTCGTTGGTAAAGGTATGAGTGGCTTGTTTGCGGTAGAGCATATCTCAGAACAAGACAAAACCTATGCTGGTAATTTACTTTCCGCGGTAGGAGAGGTTTGTTGGGTAGAGAAAGAATCTGGCATTAACTCGGTTATTGCGGCAGCAGGAAGCGCTCCAGCGTATTTCTTCTTGTTCATGGAAGCGATGCAAGCGGAAGCGATTAAACAAGGCTTTAGTGAAGAGACTGCGCGTCTACTCGTTCAACAATCAGCACTTGGTGCAGCTGAAATGGTGGTAGCAAATCCTGAGACAGAGCTATCAACACTGCGCGAGCAAGTAACCTCAAAAGGAGGCACGACTGCAGAAGCGTTACGCACCTTTAACGAACATAACCTGCAAGAGATCGTCGCTAAGGCTATGCAAGCTGCGGTCTCTCGAGCAGAAGAGATGGAATCTCTATTTTAAAAAGTAATTCTATTTTCAGAACCACTTTATTTTCAAAACCAATGATTTTTAAGGTTAATAAACTATGAATGCAATGAGCTTTTTAATCTCGACCGTTTTTGATTTATACATCATGGTCGTGATCCTACGAATTTGGTTACAAGTTGCACGAGCTGACTTCTATAATCCATTTTCACAATTTATCGTAAAAGCGACACAACCAATCGTCTCTCCTTTACGTCGTGTTATCCCATCGATTGGTAGCTTAGATTTAGCCACTGTATTATTTGCTTATGTACTGTGTGTTGTGAAGTTCGTTGCTCTACAATTAGTGGTATCAGGCGGTGTTGCTTTTGGCCCTGAGTTTTTATTCATTGGTTTGATTGCCCTTGCTAAGGCCGCTGGTGGTTTGCTGTTCTGGATCTTATTAGTACGCGCTATCTTAAGCTGGGTAAGCCAAGGCCGCAGCCCAATTGAATACGTTATGCACCAATTAACAGAACCAATGTTAGCGCCTATTCGTAAAATTCTTCCTCAAATGGGCGGACTCGACTTAAGCGTATTAGTGCTGTTTATCGTACTTCAATTTGCTAACTTCTTAATGGGCGATTTAATTGGTCCTATTTGGTATAGCTTGTAATTTAACGATGCCTGTTAAATACGATAATGATGATTTGATCTTACGGCTGTATCTGCAACCAAAAGCCAGTCGAGATCAAATTGTTGGAGTACATGGTGAAGAACTTAAAATTGCGATTACCGCACCTCCTGTTGATGGAAAAGCAAATGCGCATTTAATTAAGTACTTCTCCAAACTGTTTAAAGTGGCTAAAGGAAAAATTACGGTAGAAAAAGGAGAACTTAATCGTCATAAACAAGTTCGAATTCATTCACCTGAAATAATTCCTGAAGCCATCAAGCAATTATTACTGTCAAAATAACTATTAATGCCGAGTTAATCCTCGGCTTTTTTATACCAATGTAATTACTGGATTTGGTATTATATGGAGGCCTTTATATGAAGATCACTATGAAAAAAATAACCTTACTTTTGTCCCTGTTTCTTTTTAGTTTACCCACATTTGCAGGTCAATTTGTACAAATTAAAAATGTTGAGGTTCATTATTCCGCCTTCAACTCAACATTTCTAACTCCAAAAGTAGCACGCGCTTATCAACTAAAACGCTCTGGCTACAACGCCTTAATTAACATCAGCGTGTTAGATATATCACAAGCAGGTAAGCCTGCTATTGCTGCAAAAATTACAGGGACCGCTAAAAATTTACTCGGCCAAACAAAAACGTTAACCTTCCGTGAAATTAAAGAGCAAAACGCAATTTACTACATTGCAGAGCTACCAATCACTAACGAAGAAACCTTTCGCTTTGATATTAATGTATCTGCCGATACCAAGGGTGCTGGCAAATTAAAATTCAATCAAAAGTTTTACGTAGAAGAATAAGAGAATCATTATGAGCAAAATCGTACTAGCAACAGGCAACCAAGGTAAGGTTCGTGAAATGGCAGATGTGCTGTCTGACTTTGGATTTGATGTGGTTGCACAAAGTGAATTCAACGTATCTGATGTAGCAGAAACTGGCACAACCTTTATTGAAAATGCCATTATTAAAGCGCGTCACGCAGCGAAAGAAACAGGCTTACCGGCGATTGCTGATGATTCAGGCCTAGAGGTCGACGCATTAAATGGGGCACCTGGTGTTTACTCTGCACGTTACTCAGGTGAAGGCGCAACCGACCAAAAGAACATTGATAAGATGTTAGCAGCAATGGACGGTATTCCTGCAGAAAAACGTACTGCACGCTTTCATTGTGTATTAGTACTAATGAAGCACGAGAACGATCCTACGCCACTTATTTGTCATGGTTCATGGGAAGGTCACATTACTACTGAACAACAGGGTGAAAATGGCTTTGGCTATGACCCTATCTTCTGGGTAAGTGAAGATAACTGTTCTTCAGCAGAGCTTGAGCCTGCGCGTAAAAAACAACTTTCTCACCGTGGTAAAGCGCTGAAAAAACTGTTTGCTGCATTAAAGGAAGGTAAATAAGTAATGCTAGTTCCACCACCATTAAGCTTATACATTCATATCCCATGGTGTATTCAAAAATGCCCATATTGCGATTTCAATTCTCATGCATTGAAAACGACAATCCCTGAAGCACAATATATTTCAGCGTTAATTGACGATCTTGATACCGATCTTGCGCGTTATGATATGCAAAATGAATCACGTAAGCTGCACTCTATTTTTATTGGTGGTGGTACACCAAGCTTAATTACCGCTCCTGAGATTAAGCGTTTATTGACCGAAGTTGAAAAACGCTTACCCTTTGCTGATGACATTGAAATCACAATGGAAGCAAACCCTGGAACCGTAGAGGCTGGTCGATTCATTGAATATCGTGAAGCGGGCGTTAATCGCATCTCCATTGGTGTGCAAAGTTTTCAGCAAGAGAAATTAGAAAAACTGGGACGTATTCACGGTAAAGATGAAGCCATTCGTGCAGCTCGTCTTGCGCATGAAGCCGGATTAAACAGCTTCAACCTTGATTTAATGCATGGCCTACCGAATCAAAGTATTGATGATGCGTTATCTGATTTAAAACAAGCGATTGACCTTAATCCGCCACATTTATCTTGGTATCAGCTGACGATTGAACCAAACACGGTATTTTATTATAAGCCTCCAACGTTACCGGATGATGATGATTTATGGGATATTTTTGAACAAGGTCACCAAATTCTTGCTGACGCCGGTTATGTTCAATATGAGATTTCAGGCTACAGTAAAGTCGGTTATCAATGCCGACATAATTTGAATTATTGGCGCTTTGGGGATTATTTAGGTATTGGCTGCGGGGCTCATGGCAAGCTGAGTTTTGCTGATGGTCGTATTGTTCGAACCACTAAAATCAAGCACCCACGCGGCTTCTTAGATTTAACGAAGCCTTACTTAATTGACGAACAAGAGGTTGTGGATCACGATAGACCTTTTGAGTTCTTCATGAACCGTTTTCGTCTGTTAGAAGCGTGCCCTAAACAAGATTTTATTGATAAAACTGGATTAGGTTTTGAGTCGATTCAAGAGACGATTGATTGGGCTAAAGAGAAGAAATATCTCGATGAAACCGAGACGCACTGGCAGATCACAGAGCACGGCAAGTTGTTTTTGAATGATATGTTAGAAGCGTTTATGGGGGATGAGGACTAAGTTCAGGGTTCAGATCGCTTCGCTTAAAGGTTTCAGGAAGAGCAAAGAATCGAAACTCTAAATTAAACAACCAGCAACCCCTCCTAGCCCCCCTTATATCAATACTGACTACCAAGTAACAGCGGTGAACAAGGGGAGGAACAGTATTGTGATCGTTGATATACCAGCATCAAAGAAAATTCTCCCCCTTTATCGACCAAGCATTGAGATCGATGATATTAATAGAAGGGGGAGTTAGAGGGGGTTGTTAGTGATAAAATCGAACATTTCACGACTCTGCTTTTCCTGAAACCTGCTCTTATCTTAAAATATCGAACGACCAATACGTTCTGAAAGCAGCTCTAACGCTTTAGTGCCAGCTAACGAATTCCCTGATGGATCCAACTCTGGAGACCATACCGCTATCGTCATCTCACCAGGAACTATCGCGATAATACCACCACCAACACCCGATTTACCTGGCATACCAACACGATACGCAAACTCACCGGCACCATCATATAAACCACACGTCGCCATTAAAGCGTTAATTTGTTTACTCTGCATTGGCGTTACGATGAACTCATTTGTCTCTGGTTGAATGCCTTTATTGGCTAAATAGCCAAATGTTCTTGCCAAATCAACACAGCTCATATTTAGCGCACAAGCGTGAAAGTAATTCTTTAATACTGGCATCACTTCATTATCGAAGTTACCAAATGAACGCATCAAATAGGCAATCGATGCATTTCGATCACTGTGATCCATTTCTGAATTCGCTACCGCTCGATCATACATAATATGTTCATTACCTGAGAGCTTACGTACAAATTCTAATAGTCTGTGTTTAGGAGCAGAAAATCGACTGTAGAGCATATCTGAAATAACAATCGCACCAGCATTAATAAAAGGATTACGTGGAACCCCCTGCTCCATTTCAAGCTGAATTAATGAGTTAAATGCCTGTCCTGAAGGCTCTTTTCCAACGCGTTGCCATAATTCTTCTGGCTGATATAACTCCATAGCAAGCGTTAAACTCAATGCCTTTGAGATTGATTGAATCGAAAAACACTCTTCTGCATCACCAGAGATAATGACTTCACCATCGTTGGTATATACGGCAATGCCTAATTTATCACTCGGAACACAAGCCAGTGCTGGAATATAGTCCGCTACTTTTCCTTGTCCAATAAGAGGACGCACTTCATTCAAAATATCATCTAATATTTGTTTTGTTGGCTTCATTATTTTTACTTCCTTTTGATAGCAAGGACAAAAAAGCCAACACAAAGGTTGGCTTTAGTACTTATTTAAATTGGCATAAGAGCCATGCAGCGCTTATCGTGCGCTGTCATACCGTTTGAAAATAAACGGATTATGCGTTACGACGGAATTTAATATCCCATACGCCATGACCTAAACGGTGGCCACGTGCTTCAAATTTTGTTAACGGACGCTCATCAGGGCGAGGAATGAAATCGCCATCGGTAGCGATATTCTCATAACCTGGTGCCGCGTTCATTACTTCAATCATATGCTCTGAGTAATTTTCCCAGTCTGTTGCCATGTGGAAGATACCACCTTCAATCAGCTTAGGACGGATCATCTCAGCAAACTCAGCCTTAACGATACGACGCTTATGGTGACGAGCTTTATGCCATGGGTCTGGGAAGAACAACTGTAAAGTACTTACAGAAGAATCTGGGATCATTGATTCAAACACTTCAACTGCATCGTGGCACATAACACGTAAATTTGTTACGCCAGCTTCTTTTGCTGCTGCAAGACAAGCACCAACGCCAGGACGGTGAACTTCAATACCTAAAAAGTTTTTCTCAGGAGAGTTCTGAGCCATCTCAACCAAAGATGCACCCATACCAAAACCGATTTCTAAAACGACAGGGTTGTTGTTACCAAACACCTCGTTCCAATCAAGCATTTGCTCAACGAAATCGATACCCATGTTAGACCAGCACTCAGTAATAGCGCCTTCTTGGCCTTTCGTTAAACGTCCTTCGCGGCGTACAAAGCTGCGAATTTTACGAACAATTTTACCTTCTTCGGTAAAGTCGTTTTTAGTCACTTCAGTCATGATTGGATAACCTGGTTATTCTCTGAACAAGGATTGTGGATCCGGCATTATCCAAAGTTTAGCTCAGTGTTCAAGTATTATCTTTGCTTTTCGCTATAAACAAGCTTAATTAAGGTAATTACCTCCCTTAATTAATAACCCTATTTTCTATCGGGTGTACAAAGCCACCACAGTGTGATGAGATCACAGTTAATTATAAAAATATGATCGAGCATGTCATGACTTCTTTTTCTCACGCCATTCTAGAGTGGTACGACAATTACGGCCGTAAGACCTTGCCTTGGCAATTAAATAAAACGCCTTATAAAGTATGGTTGTCAGAAATCATGCTACAGCAAACCCAAGTCACCACTGTTATTCCTTACTTTGAGCGCTTCATGGCTCGTTTCCCAACGGTTGTTGATTTAGCCAATGCGGAACAAGATGAGGTATTACATTTATGGACTGGACTTGGTTATTACGCTCGCGCCCGAAACTTACATAAAGCGGCACAGATCATTGCTGAACAATATAATGGGAAGTTTCCAGAAACCATTGAAGAAGTCATTGCTCTTCCCGGTATTGGACGCTCTACTGCTGGCGCTGTTTTATCATTATCATTAAAACAACACCACCCTATTTTAGATGGTAATGTAAAGCGAACCTTATCTCGTTGCTTTGCTATTGAAGGTTGGTCAGGTAAAAAATCCGTTGAGAATGCCATGTGGGAGGTTGCAGAAGAGCATACTCCTAAAGAAGGTGTTGAGCGCTATAATCAAGCCATGATGGATATGGGTGCAATGGTATGTACTCGATCTAAACCCAAATGTGAATTATGCCCAGTCAATGATCTTTGCCAAGCCAAAGCCCAAGATCGTCAATTAGAGTTTCCGACTAAAAAACCTAAAAAAGATAAACCAACCAAAGAGGCATGGTTTGCTATCTACTATCATGATGGTGAGGTGTTACTAGAACAGCGACCTCAAACTGGTATCTGGGGAGGATTATATTGTTTCCCTGAACAACCAGAAAATACGTTAAATGATCTCTCTGATCGTTATGGTATGGACGTAAAATCAAACCAACAATTGATTGCTTTTCGTCATACTTTTAGTCATTACCACCTAGATATAACTCCCGTACTTATCACTCTGAACAAGAAACCGAACATGGTGATGGAAGGAACGCGTGGAGTTTGGTATAACTTATCCCAACCAATGACGGTAGGATTAGCAGCGCCAGTTCAAAAACTGCTGGATGCTTTACCGTTCGAAATTTCTAATGGAGAATAACCATGAGTCGCACTGTATTTTGCGTTCTTTTAAATAAAGAAGCCGATGGCCTAGATTTTCAACTTTACCCTGGTGAACTAGGTAAGCGTATTTTTGATAACATCTCCAAAGAAGCATGGGCTCAATGGCAGCATAAACAAACGATGCTGATCAATGAAAAGAAATTGAACATGATGGATCCTGAGCACCGTAAATTGCTAGAAACAGAAATGGAAGGTTTCTTGTTTGATGGTAAAGACGTTGTTATCGATGGCTACACACCACCAAGCGAATAATTTATAATAAATAAAGCAGTCTAATGACTGCTTTATTTTTATCTATTTCAGTACTATACCCAAGTAACCTCAAGGTGCTTGGGTATATGCACTTCTGCCGTTAATCTAATTATTGAATTCTTATCTATATTGTTTTTATGAAAAAAATTATCCTGATTGCTTCCGCTTGCCTTTTTCTTACCAGTTGTAGCCGAGAATCAATAGAATCTACTTTTGGGGTAAACTACGATACCACTAACCGTTTTGCCAAAAATCTAGCGCCTTTACCTGGCCAGTTCACTAAAGATATTAAAGCGTTAGATTCGCTTATTAGTAGTTTTAGCGGTAATGTTGAAAAACGCTGGGGGAAAAATAACTTAGTGATTGCAGGAAAAAGCTCTTACGTAAAATACACTGATGGTTACCTAAGTCGCTCTCAAGTTAACTTTTCAACAGGTCAAGTCACTGTTGAAACCGTCGCTGGAACAGAGCCAAAAGCACATTTACGCCAAGCTATTATTACCACCCTTTTAACGCCTGATGACCCTGCCGGTGTCGATCTTTACTCTGATGCTGCAGTGACTCTCGGTGGAAAGCCGTTTTTATACCAACAGGTTGTCGATCAGGATAATAAACCGATTGAATGGTCTTGGCGCGCTAACCGTTATGCTGATTACCTCATTGCTCACCATTTAAAAACCAAAAATATTGACTATAAAAAAGCTTACTATGTTGATATCCCTATGGTTAAAAACCACACTCAGCTACGAGAATATCAATATGCTGATATTGTTCGTGGTGCATCTCAACGTTATGACATCCCTGAAGATCTCATTTATTCTATTATTAGAACCGAAAGTAGTTTTAACCCTTATGCGGTAAGTTGGGCAAATGCGTACGGCTTAATGCAAGTGGTTCCTAAAACAGCAGGCCGTGATGTATTTAAGCTAGTTAAGAATAAACCGGGAGATCCAACACCCGAGTATCTTTTCAACCCTCATAACAACATTGATACTGGAACGGCTTATTTCTATATTTTAAAAACACGTTACTTAAAAGACATTCGTAACCCAGTGTCTAAACAATACAGCATGATTTCAGCCTATAATGGTGGAGCTGGTGGCGTATTAACGACCTTTAGTAGTAGCCGAAGTCGTGCAATTCAAGATATTAATAGCTTAAATCCAAATCAAGTTTATTGGGCTTTAACCAAAAAACACAAAAATGCGGAAGCTCGTCGCTATTTAGAGAAGGTTACAGCGTTTAAAAAAGAGTTTAATTCAGGGAAGATTTAGCGATAAAATCGCCTATTCGATGAATTATCAATCAAACAATCAAAAAAAGAGACTATTTTGAAAAAAAAAGTTGACGGTTGAGGCAAAAATCCGTTTAATAGCGCTCGTTGCCCGGATAGCTCAGTCGGTAGAGCAGAGGATTGAAAATCCTCGTGTCGGTGGTTCGATTCCGCCTCCGGGCACCATACAATAAGATTGTTGGTGTAGTTCTAGATTTATTAAATAAATGCTAGATCACGAATAGTCAAAAGAATTTAGTGTGCCGACTTAGCTCAGTAGGTAGAGCAACTGACTTGTAATCAGTAGGTCACCAGTTCGACTCCGGTAGTCGGCACCATTCTTTTGCCTCGATAGCTCAGTCGGTAGAGCAGAGGATTGAAAATCCTCGTGTCGGTGGTTCGATTCCGCCTCGAGGCACCATACAATTCCCTTTTAGTTCAGTTGGTAGAACGGCGGACTGTTAATCCGTATGTCGCTGGTTCAAGTCCAGCAAAGGGAGCCATACAATTTAGTCTTTATAGTTTAAAGATTAATAAAAAATTAGTGCCGACTTAGCTCAGTAGGTAGAGCAACTGACTTGTAATCAGTAGGTCACCAGTTCGACTCCGGTAGTCGGCACCATTTCTTCCTTGTAAGAAGAACACAAAATCTGTTCCCTTTTAGTTCAGTTGGTAGAACGGCGGACTGTTAATCCGTATGTCGCTGGTTCAAGTCCAGCAAAGGGAGCCATATTTAAAAATCTTGTCGTAAGATGAGGTTTTCTTATCACTGATTTAATTCAGTGATAGCAAAAAAATTAAGTGTGCCGACTTAGCTCAGTAGGTAGAGCAACTGACTTGTAATCAGTAGGTCACCAGTTCGACTCCGGTAGTCGGCACCATTTTTTTGCCTCGATAGCTCAGTCGGTAGAGCAGAGGATTGAAAATCCTCGTGTCGGTGGTTCGATTCCGCCTCGAGGCACCATTACAATTCCCTTTTAGTTCAGTTGGTAGAACGGCGGACTGTTAATCCGTATGTCGCTGGTTCAAGTCCAGCAAAGGGAGCCATATTAAAAAGCCTCATCATTTGATGAGGCTTTTTTTATGCTTGTTATTTATTAAATGCAGCACTACCATACCTTCCATTCGTATTGGCTCTTCATCTAAGGTTAAACAATGACTGATACTCCATCAGGAAAACCAGGCAACACTGGTATCAAGCGTGTAATCAAAGCGACAGGTTTTTCTATTCAAGGTCTTAACGCTGCTTTTAAACACGAAGCTGCCATCCGCCAAGAGTTAGCGATGCTCGTTATTGCAACTCCTATTGCCCTACTTTTAGATGTGACTGTAGTAGAAAAAATCTTATTGGTTGGTGTGTTTGTTCTTATCTTTATGATTGAGCTTTTAAACTCGGCGATAGAAGCGGTTGTAGACCGTATAGGCCCTGAACATCATGAATTAAGTGGTAGAGCTAAAGATATTGGCTCTGCGGCTGTATTTGTCGCTCTGTGCTTTGCTGGCTTTACTTGGTTAATGATCCTAGGCAGCAACTACCTTTAATTAATTATAAGGACGATTCTAATGAACCCTATTATTCAAACATTAAAAGAACACAATGTTAGTGATGAGAAGATCGCTGAAGTATTTCAAACGCTAACACAAAATCCATTAGCAGCAATGGCTATCATTCAAAGCTTAGGTATTCCCCAAGAAAAGCTGCAACCGCTAATGATGCAAGTGATGACAAATCCAAGCTTAATTAAAGAAGCTGTGGAAGAACTAGGTTTAGATTTCTCTAAAGTAGAAGAAGCAAAAGCAAAGCTTGAAGAGAATCAATAAACCTTTTCAATGAGCAACACTAAAGCCCTGACTTCGGTTAGGGCTTTTTTATATCGAGAGAACGATGGTGTGCTTTCTATATCCCAGATACAACAAAGCCCCGATTTTCATCG
This sequence comes from Aliivibrio sp. A6, assembly GCF_028765505.1. Lineage (NCBI taxonomy): Bacteria > Pseudomonadati > Pseudomonadota > Gammaproteobacteria > Vibrionales > Vibrionaceae > Aliivibrio > Aliivibrio sp. A6. Next base: position 181,942 of record NZ_JARACR010000002.1, read on the forward strand.
AGGCTTTGTCGTTTAAATGTGGTACCGGTAGGCGGACTTGAACCGCCACTCCTTTCGGAAACGGATTTTGAATCCGTCGTGTATACCAATTTCACCATACCGGCTTTATCAGCATTGCTGCTTGATGTGATTGATTATACTCAGAGATGATCTTGGCGCAAGCTCTTTATTACTCTTAGTTTTTTGTTTGCTGAAATAATCAGCATTTATTTACAATCTGATTTTCATTTTTGCTTTCACTATCGTTATACTGCTGTCAGTTTTTTAATTTATGGAAGATAAAATGACAACACAAAAACAAGCGGGCTTTATGCGTCGCATGGGAGCTTGGTTCTACGATACATTAATCATCAGCGCTATCATGATGCTAACTGGTGGCGCTATCGTCGCTACTCTTGAAATGCTTTATGGTGCAGGGATCATTAGTTATGGTGACTTTCCAGATGTAAGCTCTTATTTAAACCATGACCCATTATGGCGCAATCTTTACCCAATTACTCTTATCTCTATATTTGTAGGCTTCTTTGCTTACTTTTGGTGTAAAGGCCAAACGCTTGGAATGCGTGCTTGGAAACTTCAAGTACAGCAGCTTGATGGCTCACCAATCACCCTAACTCAAGCGATTATTCGTATGTCGACTTCAGCTTTTGGTTTAGGCAACCTGCTTGTATTTATCTCTAAAGACAATGCAGCTTTTCAAGATACTTGGGCAAAAACTCGTGTTATCGTGTTAGATAAAGCCGTATAAGTAGTAAATCACTATACATATAAAAAAAGGAGGTACTCTGCAGTACCTCCTTTTTACGTTAAAGCTTTCTATTTAGTAACCCTAAGGTTATAAATAAAAATATCAAACTGGGCCCTAAAGCGCCGAATATCGGGTGAATGTTATATACCAATGTCATTGGGCCAAACACTTCATTCGAAATATAGAAGGTAAAGCCAGCAATCACACCAGATAAGATACGGGCCCCCATGGTTACACTTCGTAATGGGCCAAACACAAATGAGAGCGCTAAGAGCATCATTACCGCAACCGATATAGGCTGCAGTGCTTTACGCCAAAATGCCAACTCATAACGTGCTGCATCTAACTCTGAATCTTTTAAGTAATTAACATAATCATAAAGACCAGTAAGAGACTGCTCTTCAGGCTTAACTGTTACCACCGCCAACTTATCTGGTGTTAATGTCGTAGCCCAATTCAACGTATCCACTTTCTTTTCACTGATTTTTGCTTCATTTTTCATCTGAGTAATAGAAACATCACTCAGCATCCAACCCGCATCTTTAGATTGATAATCCGCTTTACGTGCAAATAAAATATTATTTAGTTTATGCTCATCATCAAACTGCCATACCGTCACACCGTAAAGCTTAGCTTGATTATCCACTCGGGCTAAATAAATAAAATCATTGGCATCTTTTGCCCAGACCCCAGCTCTTACCGCTGCAATATTACCGCCCGATGTGGCAAATGCTCGTAAATCACGTGCCATCTTTTGTGCTTGCGGTGCGCCCCATTGCCCTAATGCCATGACGATTAACATTAAAGGAATAGCCGTTTTTAGTACTGAGATACCAATATCTAGCTTTGAATAGCCTGCAGCTTGCATTACCACCAATTCAGAGCTTGCAGCTAACATACCAAGGCCGATCAAGGCGCCAAGTAATGCAGCCATTGGGAAAAACATTTCAATATCACGTGGCATACTTAAAATAACAAAATACAACGCATCGAGAAGATCGTATGTCCCTCTACCCACTTTACGTAATTGCTCAACGTATTTGATAATTGAAGATAAACCAACCAAGGTAACCAAGCATAATGCAGAGGTCGCAATGATTGTACGGCCAATATACCAATCTAAAATCTTAAACATGTTTTGGTTTTCTCCGCATTTTTTCTTTCAATTGCCTTACAAACACACTGTCCATTGAGTTCAATACAATCCCGATAATTAATAGCACGGCATTAATGGCCCACAATCCAATATAAGGCGCTAATCCACCATCTTCAATGGCTGACTTTCCTGCACTTAATGATAGGAAATAGGCAAGATACAAAAGAACCGCAGGCCCCAGCTTCGCAAAGCGTCCCTGACGTGGGTTAACGGCAGATAAAGGCACAACAACCATGGTTAATAATGGAATACAAATAATCAAAGAAATACGCCATTGTAGCTCTGCTTTTGCTTCTAACTCACCACGTTTCATTAAATCTAATGTCGGTATCGCATCCCAGTCTCGACGTTTCTCTTTCACATCTTTCTGCCCAATTAAGAGCTCATAAGATTTAAAGTTACTTTCAAGATAATCCAAACGTGTTGGTATCCCTTCATAACGGGTTCCGTCTTGTAAGTCTAAGACCTGACGACCATCAGGAAGTTCTTTAACGACCCCTTTTTCAGCGACGAGTACGCTTGGGCGTAATGACTCATGTGGCACTGGCTGAGCTAAAAATATATTCTCTAGCTGCTTACCATTTTTGTTGCTGATATCATCAATAAATACAACGGCTTTACCATCTGGAGATCGCTGAAACTGACCTTTTTGCAGTAAATCAATACCGGCATCCGATTCAACCGTTTCCATTAATTGAGTGGTTTTTTCTTGGCTCCAAGGAGACAACCACAATGAGTTTACCGCCGCAGCAACCCCGGTGATTAAAGCCAGATATAATGCGGCACGAATAAGAATAGAGTTCCCCATTCCTGTCGCATTCATTACCGTTATTTCACTCTCAGCATAGAGACGACCAAAGGTAAGTAAAATACCAATAAAAATACTCAATGGAAGCATCAATAAGCCCATTGCTGGCATATTCAAGCCAACCAAAGACAAAATCAAACCACCAGGAATGTCTCCATCAGAAGCATCCGCTAAAATGCTAATAAACTTTTGACTCATGAAGATCAAAAAAAGCACAAAAAAGATCGCAAATTGACTCTTTAATGTCTCCTTGATCAAATATCTAATAATAATCACGTCGAATCTACCTATAGAAAACTTGTATTTTTGCCAGAATCACTATAATTTCCGTGTAAACCATTTATTTTTTAATCTTTGGCTAGATGTTAGCCTGCGAAATCGGAACACTACATAGTATAGTATCTAACTAGATTTTGCTCATTATCTAACATTTAGTTCTATTTGTCTTTAGGATGTAGGAGTACGCATGGAGTTCAGTGTAAAAAGTGGCAGTCCAGAGAAACAACGCAGCGCTTGTATCGTTGTTGGTGTCTTTGAACCACGTCGTTTATCTCCAATAGCAGAACAGCTCGATAAAATTAGCGGCGGTTACATTAGTTCATTACTTCGTCGTGGTGATCTAGAAGGTAAACCGGGCCAAATGCTGTTATTGCATCAAGTACCAAATATTCTTTCTGAGCGTGTTTTATTAGTAGGTTGCGGTAAAGAGCGTGAGCTTGGTGAACGTCAATATAAAGATATCATCAAAAAAACCATCAGCACACTAAATGAAACAGGCTCTATGGAAGCGGTATGTTTCCTAACAGAGCTTCACGTTAAAGGTCGCGATACGTACTGGAAGGTTCGCCAAGCTGTTGAGTCTACTAAAGACAGCCTATATACCTTTAATCAATTTAAGAGCAATAAACCTGAGACGCGTCGTCCATTACGCAAGTTAGTATTTAATGTACCAACTCGCCGTGAACTAAACTTAGGTGAAAAAGCAATCAACCATGGTTTGTCTATTGCTTCTGGCGTAAAAGCCTCGAAAGATTTAGGCAACATGCCACCAAACGTAGCAAACCCTGCATACTTAGCTTCTCAAGCTCGTCGTCTTGCTGACGATTATGAAACCGTAACGACTAAAGTTATCGGTGAAGAAGAGATGAAGAAACTAGGCATGACGTCTTACTTAGCCGTTGGTCAAGGTTCTCATAATGAATCTATGATGTCGATTATGGAATATAAAGGCCATTCTGATCCAACTGCAAAACCTATCGTACTTATTGGTAAAGGTCTGACTTTCGATTCAGGCGGTATCTCTATCAAACCAAGTGATGGTATGGATGAGATGAAGTACGACATGTGTGGTGCTGCGTCTGTATTTGGTGCAATGAAAGCGCTAGCACAGCTTAATCTACCATTAAACGTTGTAGGTATTCTTGCTGGTTGTGAAAACATGCCAAGCAGTAATTCTTACCGCCCTGGTGATATCTTAACCACGATGTCAGGCCAAACAGTTGAAGTATTAAATACCGATGCTGAAGGTCGTTTAGTGCTGTGTGATGCACTGACTTATGTTGAGCGTTATGAGCCTGAGTGTGTTGTCGATGTGGCAACATTAACAGGAGCTTGTGTTGTTGCACTTGGTCATCATATCAATGGCTTAATCGCAAACCACAATCCTTTAGCTCATGAACTTATTAATGCCTCTGAGCAATCAGGTGATCGCGCTTGGCGTTTACCAATGTCTGAAGAGTACAACGAGCAATTAAACAGCCCGTTTGCAGACATGGCTAACATTGGCGGAAAAGCAGCTGGTACTATCACCGCTGGTTGTTTCCTAGCTCGCTTTGCTAAGAAATACCACTGGGCTCATATTGACAGTGCGGGAACCGCTTGGGTCTCTGGTGCTAATAAAGGCTCTACAGGCCGACCAGTCTCATTGCTTGTCCAGTTCTTACTGAATCGTTCAGGCCAAGAAAACGTAGAATAAATCACTTCGTTTTATGATATAAAGGGCCTCTAAATGGCCCTTTTTTAATACATGCGATTTAGCTTCTTTCCGTCATTTATTAAGTAAGAGAGATTATGAGCCAAGCACTTTTTTATGTCCTTGAACCCACATCCCCAACAGCCACTCAAGATGGACTGTTGAAATTTGTGTGTCAGCTTGCTCATTATTATTATTCTCAAAATGCGAGAGTGTATATATTAGCTCAAGATAAGGAACAGGCTTTATCAATTGATGAAGCGCTTTGGCAGAATGAAGTATCAGAATTTACTCCACACAACTTAATTGGAGAGGGACCAAAATCTGGCTCCCCTATTGAGATTGGTTGGGGAACGTTACGATCATCAGGCCGACGTCATGTATTAATAAATTTAGCTCAAGAGGTCGCAAATTTTGCGGTTTCCTTTGCTCAAGTGGTAGACTTCGTACCTTGTGAAGAAAAAAGCAAACAACACGCTCGAGAAAGGTATAAAATATACCGTAATGCAGGCCGAGCCATGCAAACCGAGACATTAAAATAGTGCCAATCATCATAGCTAAATGACTCATATTTTTGTTCTTTTTAATAATGAGCCATTAATTATGATATTTGGCATTCCACTTTTTAATAGAGATATTCGTGACGAACACTATGGAAAAGACATATAACCCGCAATCAATAGAACAAGCTCTGTACCAGACTTGGGAAGAAAAAGGCTACTTTAAGCCACACGGTGACACATCAAAAGAAGCTTATAGCATCATGATCCCGCCACCAAACGTCACTGGTAGCCTACACATGGGTCACGCTTTCCAAGATACGATCATGGATACACTTATCCGTGCTGAACGTATGAAAGGTAAGAATACGCTTTGGCAAGTGGGTACTGACCACGCAGGTATCGCAACTCAAATGGTTGTTGAGCGTAAGATTGCGGCAGAAGAAGGCAAAACAAAACACGATTACGGTCGTGACGCTTTCATCGACAAAATTTGGGAATGGAAAGCAGAATCAGGCGGCACAATTACGAAACAACTTCGTCGCTTAGGTGCATCTGTAGATTGGGATCGTGAACGATTCACAATGGATGATGGCCTATCTGCTGCAACTCAAGAAGTCTTTGTTCGTCTATACGAAGAAGATCTTATCTACCGTGGTAAGCGTCTAGTTAACTGGGATCCGAAACTGCACACTGCAATTTCTGATCTTGAAGTTGAAAACAAAGACAAAAAAGGCTTCATGTGGCATTTCCGCTACCCACTAGCAAACGGTGTTAAAACTGCTGACGGTAAAGACTACATTGTTGTAGCAACAACGCGTCCAGAAACCATGCTTGGTGATACTGGTGTTGCGGTAAACCCTGAAGATCCTCGCTACAAAGATCTTATCGGTAAACACATCGAACTTCCTATCGTTGGTCGTTTAATTCCTATCGTTGGCGATGAGCACGCGGATATGGACAAAGGCACGGGTTGTGTGAAAATCACTCCAGCTCATGACTTTAACGATTACGAAGTAGGTAAACGTAATAGCCTACCAATGATCAACATCCTAACATTCAACGCGGATATTCGTGATACTGCAGAAGTATTCACAACAAACGGCGAAGAAAGTGATGTTTATAGCACTGAGATCCCAGAGAAATACCGTGGTATGGAGCGCTTTGCTGCTCGTAAAGCCATCGTAGCTGAGTTTGATGAGCTAGGTCTTCTTGAAGAAATTAAAGATCACGATTTAACCGTTCCTTACGGTGACCGTGGTGGTGTAGTTATCGAACCAATGCTGACTGACCAGTGGTACGTACGTACTGCTCCTCTTGCTGCACCTGCGGTTAAAGCGGTTGAAGATGGTCAAATCCAATTCGTTCCTAAGCAATACGAAAACATGTACTTTGCTTGGATGCGTGATGTACAAGATTGGTGTATCTCTCGTCAACTTTGGTGGGGCCACCGTATCCCTGCATGGTACGACAACGACGGTAAAGTATACGTAGGTCGTACTGAAGAAGAAGTTCGTGAGAAAAATAACCTTTCTCCAGTTATCGTACTTCGCCAAGACGACGATGTACTTGATACATGGTTCTCTTCTGCGCTTTGGACATTCGGCACACAAGGCTGGCCTGAAAACACAGATGCACTAAAAACATTCCACCCATCAGAAGTTCTAGTGTCTGGTTTTGATATTATCTTCTTCTGGGTTGCTCGTATGATCATGATGACCATGCACTTCGTAAAAGACGAAGAAGGCAATGCACAAGTACCATTTAAGACAGTTTACATGACGGGACTTATCCGTGATGAAAACGGCGACAAGATGTCTAAGTCTAAAGGTAACGTACTTGACCCTATCGATATGATCGATGGTATTGGTCTTGAAGAATTAGTTGAAAAACGTTGTGGCAACATGATGCAACCTCAACTAGCGAAGAAGATTGAAAAAGCAACACGTAAAACCTTTGAAAACGGCATCGAACCATACGGTACTGATGCTTTACGCTTCACTCTTGCAGCAATGGCTTCAACGGGTCGTGATATCAACTGGGATATGAAACGTCTTGAAGGTTACCGTAACTTCTGTAACAAACTATGGAACGCAAGCCGTTACGTATTAATGAACACAGAAGAGCACGATTGTGGCATGACTGAAGGTGCTGAACTTGAGTTCTCACTAGCAGACAAATGGATCGAATCTCAGTTTGAAATCGCAGCGAAAGAATTTAATGCTCATCTAGAAAACTACCGTCTAGATATGGCAGCAAATACGCTGTATGAATTCATTTGGAACCAATTCTGTGACTGGTATTTAGAGCTAACTAAACCGGTTCTATGGAAAGGTACTGAAGCACAACAACGTGCAACGCGTTACACGCTAATTACGGTTCTTGAGAAAACATTACGTCTTGCTCACCCTGTTCTTCCTTACATCACTGAATCTATCTGGCAGAGCGTTAAGCCGCTAGTTAACGGTGTTGAAGGTGAGACTATCATGACTCAAGCATTACCTCAGTTTAATGAAGAAAACTTCAATGCTGATGTGGTTGCTGATCTTGAGTGGGTTAAAGCCTTCATTACAAGCATTCGTAACTTACGTGCTGAATACGACATCGCACCAAGCAAAGGCTTAGATGTGATGATTAAAGTCGCTGACGAAAAAGACGCTGCGCGTATTCAAGCCAATGAGATTGTTCTGACTTCTCTAGCGAAACTAGACAGCATCAAAGTGCTTGCTGACAATGAAGAGACACCAGCATGTGCAACCTCTCTTGTTGGTAAATCAGAGTTGATGATCCCAATGGCGGGTCTTATCGATAAAGATGCAGAACTTGCTCGTTTAGATAAAGAATCAGCAAAAATCCAAGGCGAGATTAAACGCATTGAAGGTAAATTAGGTAACGAAGGTTTTGTTGCTAAAGCACCTGAAGTGGTTATCGCTAAAGAGCGTGAAAAACTAGAAGGCTATAAAGAAACACTGGCTAAACTAGAAGCACAAAAAGTAACAATCGCTGCGCTGTAAATTACCCTTAATATTATTAAGTTAATTTACTGAAACGCATAAAAAAAGGTCGATGTGAACGCATCGACCTTTTTTATTATCTAGAGAAAATTCACAAATACTAATCACAATAAGTGATCAGAAATAGCGCTATCAACTATAACGGGAAATGAATAACATTCTCTGTACGACATAAGCCTATTTCTAACTCATGTTGCTGCCCATCCAGTGTCACTATTATTGAGTATAAATCATCGGGATTTTGAGCTTTATCATCCCAATATTTTGGCGCCTCAACTTGAAACAATGCAGAAATATGATCGCCTCTTACGTTTACAGGTAACGTCAACGTCATGCCATCAAACTTAACACTTGCTGAGATTAAATCTGGCTTATATGTCTTAAAATAAACATTTACCTTTAACTCACAGCCATGATGCCAAATTTGCTCAACACTAATATGCTCTAACGCCAGGTGTGGGATTGGTTGGAAGAAACACACGCCAAAAATACCAATATCATCTTTAATATCAACATCCTGAACAGCACCAAAACGGCGATGATAAGCCTGATTTATTTCACAGACTTGCTCACTAAAGTCATCATCCAGTAACCAATCATCTTCGTCTTCTTCTAAGAATAGAACTTCAAAACGATTACCGCCTAATTGAAGGTAGTCTTTAATATTTTTACGGTAACGCGTCATGTTATCAGTGCAATCAAATACAGCGACACCATTAATTCGAACTTCTGCGTAACGGGAGGCGCCACTCATTACTAATTCAATCGCAGGGTAATTTAGTAAGGTTTCATCCACCTCAAAAAATCGCATCACATGCCACTCTTGATCATTAACTTCAGAAGCAGATAATGACGCATAAGCAGAAACAATACCTTGCTGAATTGGAATATCTTTAATGGGTAATGAGGTCTCACTGAGCGGTGAAACTTGCCACAGCGCTTGCTCATTATTAAGTAAAATTCTTGAATTGACTGACATATTCATCCTTAAAAAAATGCCCTAGAAGTGGTTCACGTCTAGGGCATATATGTTCTTTTGAATTTTTGCTACGAATTAATCTTCGTCGCCATCTTCAATAACGTCGTATTCAGCGTCTTCGCCTTCATAGTAAGTACCCCAACCATCATAGATGATGTCGTGCTTTTCAGCTAGGTTTACTAATTTTTCAACTTGAGCATCAATCACATCAGCGTCTAATGCTGAATCCATTACTGCGTCACAGCATAAGATCTTCGCACCGTCTTCGTCTTCAAGCTCTTCCGCTTCTAGTACTTCAAAGCCCATTTTAAATGCTTCAACAACCGCATTTTCAAGCGCTTTAAAATCTTCAGCCATTAAATGGTGTTCAATCGCATACAGTGCATCCGGCTCACTACCATCGGCTTTTAGCGATTCAATAATTTCACGCGTTTCCGCTTTTTGCAATTCAAGAAATTGCTCAACCGATAGATATTCATCTTCTTGAGACATAGTAAGACTCCACACTGTATTAAATAATAAATGAGTAAGTAGCCATTATAGCCTGACCAACTCAAATCCCCTAATACTTCAATAATTAAAGAATAATCCCCTACTATACGGTATTATTTCTCTTACTAGCTGTAGATATTAGAAAGGAATCTTATGAATAAGCTATTTGTTGGCTCTGAAATTGGTCAATTACGCCGTGTTATTCTTCACCGTCCAGAAAGAGCGCTTGCTCACCTTACCCCAACAAACTGCCACGACTTACTGTTTGATGATGTGCTCTCTGTTGAAAAAGCGTTACTAGAGCACGACCAATTCGTAGCAACGTTAGAATCTCAAGGCGTAGAAGTATTACTGCTACAAAATTTACTTGAAGAAACGCTGCAACATCCTGAGGCCAAACAATGGCTGCTCAAACATCAAATTTCTCATTATCGCTTTGGTCCTACTTTTTCTAATCAAATTAGGGCGTTTCTGCTTGAAAAAGACAACAAGGAGCTGGCTTCAATTTTATTAGGTGGTCTTGCTTTTATTGAGCTTCCATTTAAAGCTCCCTCGATGTTACAGCAACTGAGTGACCCCTTTGATTTTGTCATTGAACCATTACCAAACCATTTATTTACTCGAGATACTTCATGCTGGATCTATGGTGGCGTTTCTATTAACCCAATGGCTAAAGACGCACGAAAAAGAGAATCGAACCATTTACGTGCAATTTATCGCTGGCACCCTTTATTTTCTCAGCAAGTATTTTCACAATATTTTGAAGATGAAAACCGAGATTACGACAATGCCACCATTGAAGGTGGGGATGTGTTAGTGATTGGCAAAGGTAACGTACTGGTTGGTATTTCTGAACGAACCACTCCCCAAGGTATTGAGAATCTAGCAAAACAATTATTCCGAACTCATCAAGCCAAGCAAGTTATCGCCATTAAACTACCTGAAGATCGTTCGTGCATGCATTTAGATACGGTTATGACTCATATGGACCATAACGTTTTTTCAGTCTACCCAAGAGTAGTTAATAAAAATATGCCTTGCTGGTCAATCACGCCTTGTGGTGAACAGCACCTTGCGATTAAAGAGATGCCTAATTTTCAAAATGTATTAATGGCAGCGTTAGATCTCGATGAGTTGAATATCATTACGACTGGCGGGGATAGCTATGAAGCCGAACGAGAGCAATGGCACGATGCCAATAACGTGCTGACCATAAAACCTGGCGTTGTCGTAGCGTATGAGCGTAATACTTATACCAATGATAAATATGACAAAGCTGGTATCAAGGTTCTTCCAATTACAGGCGATGAATTAGGCCGTGGTCGTGGTGGTGCGCGTTGCATGAGTTGCCCAATAGAAAGAGACGGCATTTAGCCTCAATATAAAATAAATCAAATATAAATTCACATTATCTGCATTTATATGTTTAAATAAATTTTATCGGATTAGCATGCATGGCAAGGAGCACACGATGGCTTTTAACTTACGTAATAGAAATTTTTTAAAACTATTAGATTTTTCCCCTAAAGAGATTGCACATTTACTTGAGCTATCTGCTGAGCTAAAAAAAGCAAAATACGCGGGGTATGAGCAACCTCGCCTGTCAGGTAAAAACATTGCACTTATTTTTGAAAAAGCCTCTACTCGCACACGCTGTGCCTTTGAAGTTGCCGCTTTTGATCAAGGAGCAAGAGTCACTTATCTTGGCCCGTCGGGCTCTCAAATTGGTCAAAAAGAATCAATGAAAGATACCGCTCGTGTACTCGGACGCATGTACGATGGCATCGAATACCGCGGCTTTGGTCAATCGATTGTTGAAGAACTGGGTGAGCATGCTGGTGTTCCTGTATGGAATGGATTAACTGATGAATTCCATCCAACTCAAATTTTAGCTGATTTTCTTACTATGCAAGAATATGCAAATGGTAAGCAATTAAACCAACTTACTTTTGCATACCTTGGTGATGCACGTAATAACATGGGAAATTCTCTTATGGTTGGTGCCGCTAAAATGGGCATGGAGATCCGCCTTGTTGCACCAAAACAATTTTGGCCAGAAGAGGAACTCGTTGCTCAGTGCCAAGACATTGCGAAGCAAACAGGGGCTAAAATTGTGCTGACCGAAGAGGTACAACAAGGCGTGAAGAATTGTGATTTCTTATACACTGACGTTTGGGTTTCTATGGGAGAAGCACCCGAAGCTTGGGATGAACGTGTCGCCTTAATGACCCCTTATCAAATCAATATGGATGTGATTAAAGCAACCAATAATCCGAACGTAAAATTCATGCACTGCCTGCCAGCCTTCCATAATGACGAGACAACAATAGGCAAAGAAATTGCAGATAAATATGGCATGAATGGGCTCGAAGTCACTGATGAAGTCTTTGAATCTGACTACTCTATTGTATTTGATGAAGCAGAAAATAGAATGCATACCATCAAGGCTGTTATGGTTGCAACACTAGGGGCTTAATCCCTCTTGTTTTAAAATGTAATCAAAAGAAAATTTGATGCAAACGCTTGCTTAGAATTTCGATACGAGTATAATCCCGCGCAATTTATTAGGAAATTGTGATGTTATTGACTTATCTTCATACAGTGGTTGACCATGTATCTGCACTAGCAAAGTGTGGTGGTCCCCTATTTTTTGAGTTTCCTAATTAACGATTTTTTAAAGCCTCCTATTTTATAGGGGGCTTTTTTTTGACTTCAATATGATAAATAAAAGGGAAGAGAGACTATGGCTAACTCGCTATACCAAAAGCACATCCTTTCTATTCCAGAACTTTCTCGTCAAGAGTTAGAACTGATTGTAGAAACTGCAGGGAACATTAAAAAAGAACCTCAACCTGATTTATTAAAAAATAAAGTGGTTGCTAGCTGTTTTTTTGAAGCGTCAACTCGTACCCGTCTTTCTTTTGAAACCGCAATTCAACGCTTAGGTGGCTCTGTTATCGGTTTTGATACTGCAGGCAATACTTCCCTTGCTCAAAAAGGTGAAACACTGGCTGATTCAGTTCAAGTGATTACCTCTTATGTTGATGCTTATGTTATGCGTCATCCAAAAGAAGGGGCTGCACGTTTAGCTTCTGAATTCTCTAACGGTACTCCAGTTATTAATGCGGGCGATGGTGCAAACCAACACCCGACGCAAACACTATTAGACTTATACACCATCTATGAAACCCAAGGCCGTTTAGATAATCTAAACATCGCTTTTGTAGGGGATTTAAAATACGGTCGTACCGTTCATTCATTAACCCAAGCATTAGCAAAATTTAATGGTATTAAGTTCTTCTTTATCGCACCTGAAGTCTTAGCAATGCCAGATTATATCTGTGAAGAGTTAGACGAACTTGGCATTGAATATCAAGTGCTAAATAGCATGGATGAAGCAATTCCTGAGTTAGATATTCTGTATATGACTCGCGTTCAAAAAGAACGCTTTGATGAATCAGAATACGCGCACATTAAATCTGCTTATATCCTATCTGCAGAAAACCTAACGCCTGCACGTAATAACTTGAAGGTATTACACCCGCTACCTCGCGTTGATGAGATTGATACTGATGTTGATAGCACGCCGTATGCTTACTATTTCCAACAAGCAGAAAATGGCGTTTATGCTCGACAAGCTTTATTAGCTCTTGTTCTTAACGAAACACTTTAGGGAGAAATGATGATGCCTAACAAAACTCAATTACGCGTTGAAGCAATTAATAACGGTACGGTAATCGATCACATCCCTGCAAACATTGGGGTAAAAGTACTTAAACTGTTTCAAATGGATAAGACAGCAGAGCGAGTGACGATTGGTTTAAACCTTCCCTCTTCTGCGTTAGGAGCGAAAGATTTACTTAAAATTGAAAATACGTTTGTCACGCCAGAGCAAGCGAGCAAATTGTCATTATATGCGCCACACGCAACAGTAAATCAAATTGAAAATTATGAGGTAGTGAAAAAAATTCCTCTTGTTCTTCCTTCACAAATTACTGGGGTATTCGAGTGCCCAAACAGTAACTGTATTACTCATGGTGAGCCGGTTGATAGCAGTTTTAAAGTTATCACTAAAAAAGATGATATCCATTTAAAATGCAAATACTGTGAAAAAGTATATTCACGCGAAGTGGTTACTGATTTAAATTAATCTCATACTTAGTTCAATATTTTTCAGCCTCAGATCTTCTGGGGCTTTTTTATTGATAAGGTTTGTTTTATATTGGATTTATTGAACCTAATACCAATCAAAAAGGAATCATTACAATGACTAAAGTTCTTCATACAGACAATGCACCTGCTGCAATTGGCCCATACATTCAAGGTGTTGATCTTGGTAATATGGTACTAACTTCAGGCCAAATCCCTGTAAACCCTGCGACAGGTGAAGTGTCTGATGATATTGCAGAGCAAGCTCGCCAATCTTTAGAGAACGTTAAGGCCGTTGTAGAGGCTTCAGGCCTAACGGTATCTGACATTGTAAAAATGACCGTTTTCGTAAAAGATCTGAATGACTTTGGCACAGTAAACGAAGTGTATGGCAACTTCTTTGATGAGCATAAAGTAGCGAACTACCCTGCACGTTCTTGTGTTGAAGTCGCTCGTCTTCCAAAAGATGTTGGTATTGAGATTGAAGCGATTGCTGTTCGTAAATAATTAACACCAGCAATGCAGTAAATCAAGTAAGGCAGCCATTGGTATCACTAATCTCTGCCTTATTTTTATGCCAATACAATTAATTCGATAAATATTGTGTCGCTTTATCAAAAACCGTTTCAAACCATACAGAAAATACAGCAGGATTATTTGTTAATTCTTGCTTAATACGGCTCTGGCTCCACCACTGAATATCACTCACTTCATCAGGATTCAGCGTAAATTCCACATCAGGTGTATTAGCCAGTAATATGTAGTCTTGCTCATGTTCACTCAATCCATTCTCCAACTCAGCTTGATAAATAAACCAACCTAGATTTTCAAACACATTAGCGTTAACACTCGTAATACCTATCTCTTCTTCCAATCGTCTCTCGCCAGCAAGCTCGACCGATTCATGTAATCTTGGATGAGAGCAACAAGTATTACTCCACTTTCCTTTACTGTGATATTTACAGTCTGCACGCTTCTGTAATAGAAATTCATACTCATCTTCTGTTTTTCGATACAGCAAAACGGAAAAAGCCAAGTGCAATAACCCTTTTTGGTGGGCTTCTAGCTTTTCCATGGTCCCAATGGTTTCACCTTGTTGATTTACAAGGATAACTTGTTCAGTCATTTTTATTCTACACACTAAATAAAAAGGGCATATAGCAAGCCATACACCCCTTAATAATTATTATAATTAAAATTTAAGCTTGGTTACGCTCGGCAACTTCTTTATTTAATTCTTCTAGCTTAACTTTCATTTGTTCACGACATTCGTTTGCAAAATCACGTACGTTATTTTTGTCGTAACCGTCAGTACTTATTGGAGGTAAAATTTCAACAATAACAGTGCCGTTATTCCAACGATTTAATTTAACGCCATCAGTGCTACTACATACAATTGGAGTTACTGGTACTTCAGCAGCAAGCGCGGCATGAAATGCGCCAGTTTTAAATGGCAATAAACCACGACCACGTGAACGAGTACCCTCTGGAAACATCCAAACAGACACATTACGTTTTTTAATATTGTCAGCAACTTGAGCAATCGTACCCACCGCTTTGCTACGATTATTACGATCAATCAAGATATTACCAGTGATCCAATATAACTGACCAAACAGTGGCATCCACGCTAAGCTCTTTTTACCAACCGTTACTGTACGAGGCTGGATAGCACCAGAAACAGTAAATAGATCCCAGTTATTCTGGTGATTGGCAATGTACAAACTTGGGCCTGCATTTTTTACACTATCAGGAACGCGTACTTCAAGTTTAATACCAAACACTCGTGACATACGAGCAAACCACAAGCCAAACGTATAAACGTGTTTTGGGTTTCGTGGGCTAAGTAAACAATAGCCACAACCAAATACAAACGTAAAGACAGCAAAGATAGCCAAAGCAATTAGGCGTAACAATGCGATCATAAGTGTTTCTCCTACATACAAACAATAAAAAACCGGGTCATTATATACCCGGTTTCCGCTTAGCTTTTTTAGCAAACTAATCTATTGATTAGATTTCGCTGCTACGAACTCTTTCGATGTTCGCACCTAATGCGGTTAACTTATCTTCGATCTTATCATAACCACGGTCGATATGATAAATACGATCAACAATTGTTTCACCTTTCGCTATACAACCAGCAATAACAAGGCTTGCAGAGGCACGTAAATCCGTTGCCATCACTTGAGCACCACTTAAACCATCAGTATCACCACAAATAGCGGTATTACCTTCGATTTCAGCATGAGCGCCCATGCGTTGCAGTTCAGGAATATGCATGAAACGGTTTTCAAAAATCGTTTCAGTAATAATGCCTGGGCCTTTTGCCATCATGTTTAGCAAAGTAAACTGTGCTTGCATGTCTGTTGGAAATGCAGGGTGTGGTGCTGTACGGATATTTACCGCTTTAAGCTCACGACCAGTCATATCCAGGCTAATCCAATCTTCACCCGTTTCAACTTTTGCACCGGCTTCTTCAAGCTTAGCAAGAACGGCTTCAAGTAGATGCGCTTTTGTGTTCTTACAAACAACTTTACCGCCAGATACCGCAGCAGCAACTAAGAAAGTCCCGGTTTCAATACGGTCAGCAACCACTTCATGATAACCACCACCAAGACGCTCTACGCCTTCGATAGTAATAGTATCTGTACCCATGCCTGATACTTTCGCACCAATCGCATTTAGGAAGTTAGCAGTATCAACGATTTCAGGTTCACGCGCTGCGTTTTCTAAAATAGTTTTACCTTCAGCCAATGTTGCTGCACACATTACAGTGATTGTTGCACCAACACTTACTTTATCCATTACGATATGAGCGCCTTTCAGACGACCATCAACTTCCGCTTTAACGTAACCTTCTTCAAGCTTAATCGTTGCACCAAGTTGCTCAAGCCCGTGAATATGAAGATCAACAGGACGAGCACCGATAGCACAACCACCAGGTAACGACACTTGGCCTTTACCAAAGCGAGCAACTAATGGGCCTAGCGCCCAAATTGATGCACGCATCGTTTTTACAAGATCATACGGTGCACAGAAATCATTAACGCCGCTAGCATCAATATGAACTGAACCATTACGAGAAACATTAGCACCTAGGCGTTGTAATAACTCCATAGTTGTATCTACATCACGTAATTTTGGAACGTTTGCAACTTCTACTGGTTCTTCAGCCAGCAGTGCTGCAAATAAAATTGGCAGTGCAGCATTTTTTGCACCAGAAATCGTAACTTCTCCAGAAAGTGGTTGTTCACTTCCTTGAATTCGAAACTTATACATTCAAAGGGCCTCTTAGAATAAGCTATTTAATTTTTTATCACGTGCCCACTCTTCCGGAGTAAACGCTTTTATTGATAGAGCGTGAATGGTATTTGTTGAGATGTGTTCCATCAAAGGTCCGTAGATGGTTTGTTGTTTTTTAACTCGGCTCATTCCATTGAACGATTCATCCACAGCAATAACTTCAAAATGGCTTCCTTCACCTTTAACGTGAATCTCTTGAAGTTGAAGTGCTGCGTCTAATAATTCTTTAATCTCGGCGCTTTCCATTACTCTACCTTTTGCGTTATTAAGTGATCAGCAAACAATGATTCCACATTACTTAATTGAATTAATGTAATGAGCTGATCAGGGACGAAAGCTAGCATTATATGACAGTTTTGATTTTTTGCATGCTCTATTAGGTGTAAAAGTAACACTACCCCTGCTGAGTCAATGCGATTAACGTGACCTAAGTCTACCTTTACTTGTGTTGATTTAGGTTTCCATTCTGTCAATTCTTTCCAAATATTCGGCACAGTCTCACGATCAAGGGCTCCATTTAGATGAATTTCATCTATTTTCGTCTCACATAAGTCCATCATTAGCATTATTTACTGCCTTCTAGGCGAATAGGTTGCTGCGCTAAAGAAGCCAATTCTTTACTTACTGAGCTAATGCCTTCTTTGCGAATTTTACCATTCCACTCTGACTGTTTGGTGGATAAAAGACTGACGCCTTCGGCAACCATATCAAATGCCTGCCACTCTCCCGTTTTCTTATTCTTACGCAGTTTAAAATCCACTTTTACCGTTGGGCGAGCAGAATCTAAAATATCAACACGAACGCTGATAATTCTTTTACCCTCAGGTATTTTTTTCGCTTTTTCTAATACAATTTGTTGGTTTGTATATAGCGTTAATACTTGAGCATAAGATGACACTAAGTAATCACGAAACGCAGTAACGAACTCAGCACGTTCTTCTGGTGAGGTTTTCTTTAAATGAGTGCCTAATAACTTATAAGCGGCATATCTCACATTGACGTATGGCATTAACTCTTCATCAACCACCGTTTTTAATACGTTAGGATCAGACTGAATCGCAGCTTGCTCTGCTTTCAAGCGTGCAAACGTCATTTCAGATACCTGAGCCATCATTTCGTATGGTTTTGTTTTATCGATATCTTGAGCCTGAACTGTACCTGTAAATAAACTTACTATAAGGGTAAATAGGCTAATCCACTGTTTCATTACTCATTCTCACTTTTCTCTGACGAATCACCACCAATGCTATACAGCACTTGGCCTATCATATCTTCTAGAACTAAAGCCGATTTAGTGTCTTCTATATAATCACCGTCTCCAAGCATATCAATGTCTTCATCAATAAAGCCAGGTACTATGCCTATGTATTGTTCACCAATTAATCCTGAGGTTAAAATTTGTGCCGCAGAGGTTTCAGGAAAAGAACCAAATTGTTTATCGATCTCCATGCTTACTATTGGTAAATAACTTTCAGTATCTAGTGTGATGCCTTCTACACGCCCAACCACAACACCACCAACTTTTATAGGCGAGCGTGACTTTAAACTGCCAATATTATCGAACTGAGCATTTAGCGTATAATACTCACCACTGCCACCACTTCGAACATCCGCAACTTTAAGTAATAACATGAGTAACGCAGCCATTCCGGCTAATACAAAAAGGCCAACAAAAAATTCTACTTTACGTGTCTGCTGCATAATTAATTCCCAAACATCAGTGCTGTCAGCACAAAATCAATTCCTAATACCGCCAGTGACGAATGCACTACCGTTCGTGTTGTTGCCAGCGAAATACCCTCAGACGTTGGCGTCGCATCATAACCATTAAATAAGGCAATCCACGTAACTATAAACGCAAACACCACACACTTAATTAAACTGTTTACGATGTCATAACGCACATCAACTGATGACTGCATTAATGACCAAAAGCTACCATAATCAATCCCTTTCCATTCAACACCGACAATTTGACCGCCCCATATTCCTACCGCCATAAAGATCATTGCAAGTAATGGCATTGAGATAATTCCAGCCCATAATCTCGGTGCAATAACACGGCGTAGAGGATCAATCGCCATCATTTCCATACTTGAGAGTTGCTCGGTGGTTTTCATTAACCCAATTTCTGCGGTTAAAGCAGAACCAGCGCGCCCTGCAAATAATAATGCCGTAACCACTGGCCCTAGCTCTCTTAATAAAGATAAAGAGACAAGCTGCCCTAAACTGGTTTCAGCACCGTAATCAACCAAGATAATGTAGCCTTGTAAGCTGATAACCATTCCGATAAATAAGCCAGAGACGACAATAATAACTAAAGAGCGAACCCCAACGGAATACAGTTGCGTTAATAGCAATGGAAACATTTTGAGGGGTTGAGGCTTTGAAATCAAAGCGCCTAATAACATGAACGTCGCACGCCCAAATGCTTCGCAAACCGATAAAGTACGCTTACCAAGTTGCTCGATAGATGAGATAAGAGAAAAGTTACTCATGAGAAAACAACACCTCATTTAATGGTTTGGCTGGGAACCGAAAAGGAACAGGGCCATCAGAACGCCCATCCAAAAACTGCCGAACTTGAGGGTCTGGATTCTCTTCTAATTCTTTTGGCGAGCCTTGAGCAATGACTTTTCCATTTGCTAATAAATAAACATGATCCGCAATACTCATGACTTCTGGTACATCATGAGAGACCACCACTGAGGTCAAACCTAACGCATCATTTAAATTACGGATCAAATCAACCAAGACCCCCATGGTTATTGGGTCTTGGCCAACAAAAGGTTCGTCATACATAATTAAATCAGGATCTAATGCAATTGCACGAGCTAATGCAGCACGACGCGCCATGCCACCCGATAACTCACTCGGCATTAAATCAGAAGCACCGCGCAACCCTACTGCTTCGAGCTTTAATAGCACTAAAGTACGGATAAGTTCTTCTGGTAATCGAGTGTGCTCTCGCAATGGAAAAGCCACGTTATCAAAGACACTCATATCAGTAAAAAGTGCCCCTGATTGAAATAGCATGCCCATTTTTTTTCGAGCTAAGTAAAGCGCCTTTCTGCCTAGTTTAGGAATATTCCACTCTTCAAAATGAATATCTCCAGACTCAGGTAAAATCTGCCCACCAATCAATCGTAATAGTGTCGTTTTACCTATCCCTGACGGCCCCATAATGGCGGTAATTTTTCCTTTTGGGACAGACAAACTAATGTCATCAAAAATCACTCGCTCACCACGTTTAAAAGTGAGGTTTTCTACTTTTATTAAGGTTGTTTCGTTATCCATATCAATATAATTCATTTAAAATCACTTTCTAACAACACCTTCATTAGTATACGTTAAGTTACCGAACCCATTTCTTTTTTTTAACATTCTTGCGAGAATCCCTAAGTAAAGGCGTCCTTTTCTCTTTCCTTTTTGTCAGATAAGCGTCAAAATTGTTCCCCTCAACTATAAAATATCTTCTACAAAAGGAAATTAACACAATGACAGAGCTGCTCATGCCAACTCTACTTCTTATTGTCGGCCTCTCTCTGCTCGTTTGGGGCGCTGATAAACTGGTATTTGGTTCTGCTGCATTAGCGAAAAACTACGGTATCTCTCCTCTTGTGATTGGTATGACTATCTTAGCTATGGGCTCATCCGCACCTGAAATGATGGTATCAGCCGCAGCGGCATTAGATGGTAAAACAGATACCGCAGTAGGTAATGTAATAGGCTCAAACATTGCGAACATTGCGTTAATTTTAGGTATTACCGCTATTATTAAGCCTCTTGCGATTAGCTCTGGTATCATTCGTCGTGAACTACCACTCATGTTGATTGTGACCTTGTTAGCAGGCGCTATCATGTATAACAACTACCTTGGTTTTTACGAAGGGGTATTATTAATTGTACTTTTTGCTGCCTTTATTATCGCGATGCTTTATATCAGTAAAAGCGAACAACAAAATGGTGATATCCTTCTCGAAGAGCAAGAGTCTGAAATTCCTGAAGGCGTAGATAATAAAATTGCCTTATTCTGGGTTGTTGTTGGGCTTATTTTGCTACCCGTTGGTGCAAATATGCTGATTGATAATGCCGTTGTTATTGCTAAATTCTTTGGCATGAGTGATCTAGTGATCGGCTTGACGATTATTGCATTAGGCACAAGTCTTCCTGAACTGGCTGCGTCTGTCGCGGGTGTATTAAAAGGTGAAGATGACATGGCAGCAGGTAATATTATTGGCTCTAACGTTTTCAATATCCTTGCGGTTATGGGGCTACCAGCACTTATCAACCCATCAGCAATTAGCCCTGATTTAATGAGTCGTGATTTTTATGTCATGATGGGCGTTTCTGTTTTATTGCTATTTATGGCACTAGGTAAGAGTCGCAGTATTAACCGAATTGAAGGCGGTGTGTTAGTGACATGCTTCTTGGTATATCAAGGCTACCTTTTTTACACAATATAAGCGTACTCTCATTTAAAAAAATATAGGTTTGTTAATTAGTAAACACACGTTATTAATTAACAAACCATACTCATTTCATTTATTCATCCTCATAACCATCCCCACTAGCTTGAACTACCTCTGGTATATGGCATAATAATTGTATACGCTACTCATCCAAATCATACATCTGTTATAACCAAAATAAAGGTGGTACCCCGATGGCAACTCAGTTTGATTTCTGCACTGCAGGAAAAAATGTACTTCAAATTGAAATAGATGCACTCACTCAACTGAACAACTACATTAATGATGATTTTGCTAAAGCATGCCAATTAATGTTGGAATGTAAGCGTAAAGTAGTTGTAATGGGCATGGGTAAATCGGGCCACATTGGTAATAAAATTGCAGCGACATTAGCAAGTACAGGCACCCCCTCTTTCTTTGTGCACCCAGGTGAAGCAAGCCATGGAGACTTGGGGATGATAGAAAAAGGCGATGTAGTAATTGCCATTTCAAATTCAGGTGAAGCGGGTGAAATTTTAGCGCTATTACCGGTTATTAAGCGCCTTGGTATTACATTAATCACCATGACAGGTAACCCTGATTCAAGCATGGCAAAAGTAGCCGATGTAAACTTACAAATTACCGTACCTCAAGAAGCGTGTCCTCTAGGGTTAGCGCCAACGTCAAGTACCACAGCAACTCTTGCTATGGGTGATGCTTTTGCTGTCGCTCTACTGCAAGCAAGAGGGTTTACTGCGGATGATTTTGCCTTATCTCACCCAGGTGGCGCACTTGGCCGTAAATTACTGCTATTATTGTCTGATATCATGCACAAAGACGATGAACTGCCAATGGTAACGAAAGACGCTCTAATTAAAACAGCACTGCTTGAAGTGTCTGAAAAAGGATTAGGGATGACAGCCATTGTTGATAACGAACAAAAAGTCATTGGTATTTTTACTGATGGTGATTTACGTCGTTTATTGGATAATCGAGTTGATATTCACACCCAAACAATTGGTGAGGTGATGACACACTCTCCAGCCGTTGCAAATCCAAACCTGCTGGCAGTTGAAGGCCTGAACTTAATGCAAGATAAGAAAATTAATGGCCTACTGTTATGCGATGAAAACCATCGTTTAGTCGGAGCACTTAATATGCACGATTTACTAAAAGCGGGAGTAATGTAATGACAACTAAATTCATTTCAACACTCTACGGTAATGTCGACGAAACCGTGTTTAATATCGCAAAAGACATTAAATTACTTATCTGCGATGTTGATGGCGTTTTTTCTGACGGCCTAGTTTATATGGGTAATGATGGTGAAGAGTTAAAGACCTTCCATACTCGCGATGGCTACGGTGTTAAATCATTAATGTCTGCGGGCGTAGAAATCGCCATCATCACAGGACGCAATTCTAAAATTGTAGAAAACCGTATGACGGCCCTTGGTATTAAACTAATTTATCAAGGACAAGATAATAAACTGCAAGCCTATCAAGATATTTTAACTAAACTCAATGTCGCGCCTGAGCATACTGGGTATATTGGTGACGATCTTATTGATTGGCCAGTCATGGAAAAGGTCGCGTTAAAAGTTTGCGTTTCTGATGGGCATCCACTACTCGTACAACGTGCAAATTATGTGACCACCATTAAGGGTGGCCATGGTGCAGTTCGCGAAGTGAGTGATCTTATCCTAGAAGCCAAAGGCGAACTTGAGCAACATAAAGGTTTAAGTATATGACCTTGAAACACTTTTTCATGGCAATATTATTGATGTTCTCCAGCTGGTCAGGGTATTACTTGTATTACGAATACGCTCAAAATAATCAGCAAATAGCGCCAGATCAACAAGTCCCTGTCTTTACAGGCAGAGACATTAGCAATAATAACTATGACGAAAGTGGTGTTCGTAATTACCAAATCGATGCAAAAGCCTTAGAGCGTTTTGCTAAAACTGGTGAAACTAATTTTACAACCCCGCACCTTTTTGTTTTTAAAGATGGAGAACTAAAAGAGTGGGAAGTAATTTCTGATATTGGTGTCCTAAATAAAAAACATGAGCTCTATTTAAGCGGTAATGTCATTGTAAAAAATTTACTGCCTGGCGCAGCATTTGACACAATGACAACCGATAGCATAACAATAGAGCTTTCCACCAAGGATTTTTCGACAGAAGATGTCGTTAACTTAGTTGGCCCAACGTTTGAAACAACAGGCGTAGGTATGAAGGGTAACTTTACTAGCCAACAAACGACCCTATTAAAGAATGTACAAGGTATCTATGAAGCTTTCACACGTTAGTCTACTTGCTGGCTTATTGTTAAGCTCTCCAAGCTGGGCATTAAGCAGCGACACAGAGCAACCAATTCACATTAATTCAAATTCACAAGACTTTGATATGCAAAGTAATCAAGTGACATTTATTGGTGATGTAACATTAAAGCAAGGCAGTATTGAAATTTTTGCTGATAAACTTATCGTTATCCGCCCTCAAGGACAAGAAGGTCGTGAGATCTTAGAAGCGTATGGAAAACCAACACGCTTTAGCCAATTAACTGACGATGGTAAAACCCTCAAAGGTAAAGCTGATAAATTGCGTTATGAATTAGAAAAAGAATTTCTAAAAATGACGGATAACGCTGAATTAACTCAAGACGACAGCATCATTAAAGGTAAAGTAATTACCTATAATATGAAGACTCAAAAATTAATTGCTGATGGTGGTAAAAATGAACGAGTTACTACCATACTTCAGCCTAGCCAATTGAATAAAAAATAATTATGGCCATTTTAGAAGCAAAAAACCTCGCAAAAACATACGGCAGCCGTAAAGTGGTTACCGATGTGAGCTTGACGGTTGAGTCAGGAAAGATTGTAGGTTTACTTGGACCAAATGGCGCAGGTAAAACGACCTCTTTCTATATGATCGTAGGTCTTGTCTCTCGTGATGAAGGCTCTATCACTATCGATGGTGTTGATATTTCATTACAGCCAATGCATAACAGATCAAAAATGGGCATAGGTTACCTACCTCAAGAAGCCTCTATTTTTAGAAAACTGTCTGTTTTTGATAATATTATGGCTGTTCTGCAAACTCGTAAAGATTTATCAAAAGCAGAGCGCTTAGATAAACTTGAAGAGTTATTAGATGAGTTTAACATTCAGCATATTCGTAACAGTAATGGTATGGCGCTTTCAGGTGGTGAACGTCGTCGAGTTGAAATTGCGCGCGCACTAGCTGCAAATCCAAAGTTCATTCTACTTGATGAACCTTTTGCTGGTGTCGATCCTATTTCTGTAATCGATATCAAAAAAATCATTCAACATTTACGAGATCGCGGTTTAGGTGTGTTAATTACAGACCATAACGTTCGTGAAACACTTGATGTATGTGAGCACGCTTACATCGTAAGCCAAGGCCACATGATTGCCAATGGGACTCCTGACCATGTATTAAATGATGAACACGTTAAACGCGTTTATCTTGGTGATCAGTTTAAGTTGTAATTTACATAAAGGTATCACTATATAATGAAAGCATCTCTTCAGTTAAAAATGGGCCAACAACTTGCTATGACGCCTCAGTTACAGCAAGCAATACGATTATTACAATTGTCGACCCTTGACCTACAGCAAGAGATTCAAGAAGCTCTCGACTCTAATCCTCTCCTTGATGTTGAAGAAGAGCAATTAAGTACGCCTGAAAGTTTATTATCTCCAGAGCCAACGCCTGAAAAAGAAACAGCAAGTGCAGAACAAGAAGATCCTATTACTGACAGTAGCGATGTTATTGAAAGCAATAATATTTCGGAAGAGCTTGAAATGGATGCGAGCTGGGATGATGTATATAGCGCTAACAGTGGCAGCACAGGGTTAGCTATTGATGATGATACGCCATTATATCAGGGTGAAACGACTGAAAGCCTGCAAGACTATTTAATGTGGCAGGCGGATTTGACCCCTTTCAGTGATATTGACCGTACTATTGCAACCACCATTATTGAATCATTAGATGACTATGGCTATTTAACCATCAGTCTTGATGACGTATTAGAAAGCCTTGGTAATGATGATGTTGAAATGGATGAGGTTGAGGTCGTATTAAAACGCATTCAACAATTTGATCCATTAGGCGTAGCTTCACGCGATCTTGCTGAATGCTTAATGTTACAACTTGCCACCTATCCAGCGGACACACCTTGGCTTCAAGAAACAAGGTTGATCTTAACCAATTACATTAATCTATTAGGTAATCGTGACTACCGACAATTAGCAAAAGAGACTAAGCTTAAAGAGACTGACTTAAAACAAGTCATGATGCTAATTCATGAACTTGATCCTAGGCCTGGAAATCGAGTTATTGACACTGACACAGAATACGTTATTCCTGACGTTTCTGTCTTTAAGCATAATGGCAAATGGGTTGTGACGATTAACCCAGACAGTGTACCTCGCTTAAAAGTAAATGCAGAATATGCCGCATTAGGTAAAGGATTAGGTAACAGTCCTGACGGACAATTTATTCGAACCAATTTGCAAGAGGCAAAGTGGTTAATTAAAAGTTTAGAGAGCAGAAACGAGACGCTGCTCAAAGTTGCGCGTTGTATAGTTGAACATCAACAAGATTTCTTCGAATATGGTGAAGAAGCGATGAAGCCAATGGTGCTCAATGACATCGCTTTAGACGTTGAAATGCACGAATCAACGATATCTCGTGTAACAACACAAAAATTCATGCATACCCCTCGTGGTATTTTTGAATTAAAATATTTCTTCTCTAGTCATGTTAGTACGGATAATGGGGGTGAGTGTTCATCTACCGCTATTCGAGCACTAGTGAAAAAGTTGGTCGCGGCTGAGAATCAAGCCAAACCGTTAAGTGACAGTAAAATCGCAACCTTATTAGCTGAACAAGGTATCCAAGTTGCACGACGCACCATAGCTAAATATCGTGAATCACTAGGTATTGCCCCATCGAATCAGCGTAAGCGTTTACTTTAATTAACAGAAAGGAAGTGTTATGCAAATAAACATCACAGGTCAAAACGTCGAACTAACCGATAGCCTTCGTGAGTATGTCGATACCAAATTCCAAAAACTCGATCGCTTTTTTGAACACATTAACAATGTCCATGTTGTACTAAAATTAGAAAAAGTACTGCATGTAGCCGAAGCAACACTTCATGTAAATCAAGGTGACATACACGCCCATTCTGACGCAGAAGATATGTATGCCGCTATTGATGGTTTGGTGGACAAGCTCGTTCGCCAGCTCAATAAACATAAAGAAAAACTAAGTAGTCATTAACATGCAATTAAGCACCATTCTTTCATTGGACTGCACTAAAAGCGCAGTCCAATGCTCAAGTAAAAAACGCGCATTAGAACTTATCAGTGAAATTGCGGCACCCAAAATTGGGCAAAACCCTCAAGACTTATTCGAAAGTTTACTCAGTCGAGAAAAAATGGGCAGTACAGGAATTGGCAATGGTATTGCCATTCCACACGGTCGAATTTTTAACTGTGATAATGCCGTTGCTGTCTTACTTCAGTGCCAAGAACCGATCGAATTTGATGCCATAGATAATCGTCCTGTCGATGTACTCTTTGCCTTACTTGTCCCTGATGAGCAATGTAAATTTCACCTACAAACACTCTCTTGTGTTGCTGAAAAACTCAATGATAAGCACGTCTTACGTCAACTTCGTCATGCCGAGAGTGATCAAGACCTATATCAAATTTTCACATCTTAATATACGCAAAGGTCACATAATGAAACTCATGGTAGTTAGTGGTAACTCTGGTGCGGGTAAATCCGTTGCACTTCGAGTATTAGAAGATTTAGGGTATTATTGTGTCGATAACCTCCCTATTGATCTTCTTACTCAGTTTGTCGAGTCCATTCAACACACCACTCAAAATGTGGCCGTAAGCATCGATATTCGAAATCTACCAAAAGATCCGCTATTACTGACCAATACCTTAACTGAACTGAAAAAAAATCATGATGTAACTGTCGTTTTCTTAGACGCTGAAAATAAAGAATTGATTAAGCGTTATAGTGAAACTCGTCGCTTGCATCCACTCTCTTTAACTGGCGAACAATGTTCACTAGAGCAAGCCGTCGCATTAGAAAAAAATATTCTATGTAACTTTAAAGAAGGTGCTGATTTAGTTCTTGATACCACGACTAAATCCATTCATGACTTAAGTGAAACTTTACGTTCCCGTATTCTAGGTCGAGAATCAAAAGAATTAGTTATGGTGTTTGAATCTTTTGGCTTTAAGCACGGCTTACCCACCGATGCGGACTATGTTTTTGATGTCCGATTTTTACCTAATCCTCATTGGGAACCAAACCTAAGACCAATGACAGGATTAGATAAACCCGTTGCCGACTTTCTAGCTGGGTATGATGAAGTCATTCAACTTAAAGAACAAATTCAGCAATTTTTAACCACTTGGTTACCCGCACTAGAAAAAAATAACCGCAGTTATTTAACCGTTGCGATTGGTTGTACTGGTGGGCAACACCGTTCTGTCTATATAACCCAGCAGCTTGGTGAGTACTTTAAACAGCAAGGGCAACAAGTGCAAATTCGTCATAAAACACTAGAGAGGCACTAACAATGCCAATTTCATCCCGTCACCTATTGATAAAAAATCGGCTTGGGTTACATGCTAGAGCAGCCATCAAATTAGTTGAAATGGCACAAAGCTTTGATGCTGTAATCACTCTAACCAATGACGAGAAAAAACAGGCAACTGCTGATGGTGTCATGGGGCTGCTAATGCTGGACTCAGCACAAGGGCAGTATGTTGATGTTTCTGCTGATGGGCCTGATGCTGAGCAAGCACTCAATGCTATTTGTGAACTGATTGAAGCGGGTTTTGACGAAGATGAGTAGATAATACTCATCTCAACACCTGTTTAACCCAATCCTTACAAAATTCACTTATCGCGCCCTCCAAATTGCGTTACTATTCAGCCCATTATCTAATCTAAATTGTCTATACTCATTATTCGAGTTAGAAATCGGTTTTCTATGGGGGAGAGTATGCAAGAGCTACAAGATTTCGATCAAACCCATCAAACTCTTCAAGAAGTATCTAATGCGCTTGATAGTGGGATGTTTGTCCATGTTCGTCGTTTATTACAAGACATGGAACCCGAGGATATTGCCCATCTATTAGAAGCCTCGCCCAGAAAAAGCCGTAACGTATTATGGCAATTAACCGATCCTGAAGATTACGGTGAAATCCTTGATGAGCTATCAGAAGGCGTAAAAGATGGTATCGTCTCTCAAATGGCACTTGAGAGCATCGTCGAAGCAACTGAAGGCATGGAGACAGATGATGTTGCCTACGTTCTTCGTAGCTTGCCTAACGACCTCTCGCGCGAAGTATTAAGTCAAATGGATACGGTTGATCGCTTCCGCGTTGAAACCGCTCTATCTTATCCAGAAGACACCGCTGGCGGTATGATGAATACCGACTTCATTACCATTCGTGCTGATGTAGAGATCGATGTTGTCCTTCGCTACCTTCGCATGAAAGGCGAATTGCCAGAAGCAACCGATGCTCTGTATGTATTGGATGAAGAAAGCCGTTTAATTGGTCACTTATCCTTAACCACCATTCTTACAGCACAACCTGATGTACTGGTTAGTGATGTAATGGATGATGCCGATGAAGCGATCCCAGTAAATACCGACGATGGCGAAGTAGCTAATTTATTTGAACGTCGTAACTGGATATCGGCACCCGTTGTTGATGAAAATAACCTACTTTTAGGCCGTATTACTATTGATGACGTTGTCGATGTTATTCGTGAAGATGCCGAACACTCAATGATGAGCATGGCCGGTATGGATGACGAAGAAGACACCTTTGCACCCGTAGTGAAATCAGCACGCCGTCGTAGTGTTTGGCTCGGAATGAATGTACTTGCAGCCCTTGCAGCTGCTTCTGTTTCAAATATGTTTGAAGCCACTTTAGCGCAAATGGCATCCATCGCTGTACTTATGACCATTGTACCTTCAATGGGAGGTGTTGCCGGGAATCAAACGGTTGCTCTAGTGATCCGTGGTTTAGCCGTTGGTCATATCGGCGACAGTAACCAAAAAGAATTATTATTCAAAGAAGCAGGCATTGGCCTACTCAATGGTATTTTGTGGGCTTCTATCATTGGCGGTATCGTTATGGTTTGGAAAGGTGACATTATGCTTGGAGCAATCATATCTGCTGCAATGCTCGTTAACTTAACAGTAGCCGGAGTTGCTGGCGTTGCTATCCCTGTACTTCTAAAGAAAATGAATATAGACCCTGCATTAGCAGGAGGAATGGCGTTAACTACCATCACCGATATTATTGGTTTATCTGCTTTCCTAGGTTTGGCTACTATTTTAATGTAGTTCGAACAATCCCTATTAAAAAGCGCGCTCTCATTTAATGATTGCGCGCTTTTTTGTTTATGCTTTATGTGTGTTAAGACTACTGACCAGCAATTTTCATTGATTCAATTAAGATAGAGCCAGTTTGAATTTGTGAACGTGTTTCTACATCATTACCTACAGCAACAATATTGTGGTACATATCAGCAAGATTACCTGCAATGGTAATTTCAGAAACTGGGTATTGGATCTCACCATTCTCAACCCAGAAACCCGCCGCACCACGAGAGTAATCACCTGTTACTGTATTGACACCTTGCCCCATAAGCTCTGTCACTAAAAGGCCAGTACCCATGGTTTTTAGCATTTGCTCAAAGCTTTGCCCTGTAGATTTAACAAACCAGTTATGGATACCACCAGCGTGGCCTGTTGGCGTCATATTTAATTTTCGCGCCGCATAACTTGTTAATAAATACGTTGCTAGCACACCATCAGTAATAATCTCACGATCTTGCGTATATAGACCTTCGCTATCAAACGGGCTACTTGCTAATCCTTTTAGAATATGTGGGCGCTCACTCACATTAAACCATTCAGGCAAAATCTTCTCATTTAGCTTATCAAGCATAAACGTCGATTTACGATATAAGTTAGCACCACTGATCGCCATGACAAGATGCCCTAATAGGCCTGTTGCAACATCTGCTGCAAACATGACAGGAACTCTCATTGTCTCTAGCTTTTTAGCATCTAAACGACTCACGGTACGCTCAGCAGCTTCTAAACCAACCTTTTTCGCATCCCATAAATCATCACGATGACGAGCAACGGTATAGCTATAATCGCGTTCCATGTCACCATGTTTATCGACACCAATCACACTACAACTGATGCTATGACGGCTTGATGGGTAACTTGCTAACATGCCATGGCTATTACCATAGACCTTAATACCATAGTGGCTATCGTAACTTGCACCATCACTCTGTTTAATTGAAGAGTGGTACTCTAATGCTGCTTGTTCTGCTTCAATGGCTTTTTGTGCTGCATAATCCGGCTCAGGATCGTCTGGATGAAACAAATCTAAATCAGGAATATTTTGAGCCATTAGCTCTTTTGGCGCAGGTCCAGAAAATGGGTCTTCAGACGTATAGTTTGCAATATCTAGCGCAGCAGCAACCGTCTGCTGAATCGCTTTATCACTAAGATCAGACGTCGATGCACTGCCTTTACGGTGACCACGATAAACGGTAATACCTAATGCACCATCACGATTAAATTCAACGTTTTCAACCTCTCCCATTAAAGTTGATACGCTAATACCTGTCGTTTTAGTGATTGCTACTTCTGCAGCGCTTGCGTGCTTTGTCGCCATTTCTAGCGCTTTGGCTACTGCTGCTTCAAGTTCTATTTTTTGATTCATCATTTGGGCTTTTGCATCCATAACATCAGACTGAATATATACATTTTTACTAGAATAACACTCTATGTGATAAATTTGCGCCCAATTCTCCATTTATCTTGCTAAAATAGAGAGAATCACCCATTAAAGAATGAATATCATGGCACGTAAAAATCAAAAAGCACCTTGGGAAGAAGAAGAAGAGATCATCTGGGTAAGCAGAACCGAGATGAAAAACGACATGGAAGACTTACAAAAGCTAGGCGAAGAATTGGTGGGTTTAAAACCATCTGTTCTTGCTAAGTTCCCATTATCAGAAGACTTGCAAGTCGCAATCGCTGATGCGCAACGCTTTAAGAACGAAGCAAAACGCCGCCAATTACAATACATTGGTAAATTAATGCGTCTTGAAGATCCTGAGCCAATTCAATTAGCTCTAGATAAAATTCGTAATAAGCACTCACAAACTACAATTGCACTTCAAAAATTAGAGATCCTACGTGACCGTATGATCGAAACACCAGATGTGGTAATTGAAGAAGTTATGGTGAGATACCCAGAAGCAGATCGCCAACGCTTCCGCCAACTTGCTCGTCAAGCACAAAAAGAAAAAGCATCGAAAAAGCCGCCAAAAGCGTATCGAGAAATTTTCCAAGTATTAAAAGATCTATACTTAGACGAAGATTTATAAGTCTTATCTAGAAAGCACAAGGGCCATGTATTTTTTAATACGTGGCCCTTTCTTATAGATACTGCATAATTTTTACTGGCTGCTACTCAGTACCGCCAACCGTTAAGGCATCCAGTTTTAATGTCGGTTGACCAACACCAACAGGTACGCTTTGTCCTGCTTTACCACAAACACCAACACCGCGATCAAGTGATAAATCATTACCAACCATTGAGATCTGCTGCATTGCTTCAATCCCAGAACCAATTAAGGTAGCGCCTTTAACTGGGCGAGTAATTTTACCATTTTCAATTAAGTACGCTTCTGATGCAGAAAATACAAATTTACCTGACGTAATATCAACCTGACCACCGCCAAAGTTTGGTGCGTAAATACCATTTTTAACCGTTGAGATAATCTCTTCTGGTGTATGTTCACCCGGTAGCATATAAGTATTTGTCATACGTGGCATCGGTAAATGAGCGTACGATTCACGACGACCATTACCCGTTGGTGCTACGCCCATTAAACGTGCATTCAGCTTATCTTGCATGTAGCCTTTTAATACACCGTTTTCAATTAACGTATTATATTGACCCGCCACACCTTCATCATCCACATTTAATGAACCACGGCGATCTGCCATGGTGCCATCATCAACGATAGTACATACCGAAGAGGTAACTTGTTCACCAAGCTTACCTGAAAATACCGATGACCCTTTACGGTTAAAGTCACCTTCAAGACCATGTCCAACCGCCTCATGTAATAAAACACCCGGCCAACCAGAACCAAGTACGACAGGCATCATACCGGCAGGTGCTGCATCAGCATCAAGGTTCACAAGTGCTTGACGGATCGCTTCATCAGCAAATTCTAACGCGATAGATTTACCATTTACTTCGGTTAAGAAATAATCGTAACCATAACGGCCACCACCACCCGCACTACCACGTTCACGCTTATCACCACGCTGAACTAATACGCTAATAGATAAACGCACCAATGGGCGAATATCCGCAGCATACGTACCATCTAAAGCAGCAACCAACATTTGTTCGTAAACACCACTGATGCTTGCTGATACTTCTTGAACAAGTGGTTCTTTTGCTCGAATGTACGCATCTACTTCTTCAAGTAGGGCAATTTTTTGTTGCTTATCCAAGCTATTAAGTGGATTGATTGGCGCATAAAACTGAGGAATAGTTTGCGCTGAAAACGCCTTAACTCTGCCCTCTCCACCTTGTTGAACAATACCACGAGCCGCTTTAGCACTTTGAGTTAATGCTTCAAGATTAATTTGGTCTGAATACGCAAAGCCTGTTTTTTCACCGGCAACGGCACGAATACCCACACCACGGTCGATATTAAAAGAACCATCTTTAATAATGCTGTCTTCGAGTACTAACGATTCATGCCAGCAAGATTGAAAATAGATATCAGCATAGTCTACGTCTCTTTTTGCGATGGTACTTAAGGTCTGAGACAGTTCTTGCTGACCGATCCCTGCTTGACTCAATAAGGACTGTTCTACTTCTTGCAAACTCATTCGAGGTACTCTTGTTAAGAATTTAAGATCTAGGATCTAATTATGAATAAAAAAGAATGGCTTTTATAGTGAAACTCACTCTTTTATTAAATAAAACGGTAACAATCGCGATTAGCTAAGCTGACAATGCAATCTCGAATGCTGAACAACTGGCATTTTTCTACGTATCGCTCTTAGATGCGAAAGATCAAGCTCCGCAGTAATCACTCCTGTGCCTTCTTTTTGGGCTGTTACTTTATTTCCCCAAGGATCAACAACCATTGAGTGACCCCATGTTTCTCGTCCTGAACCATGATTGCCCCATTGACCTGCAGCAAGGATCCAACATTGTGTCTCTATTGCTCTTGAACGCAATAAGATATCCCAATGGGCGTAACCTGTTACTTTAGTAAATGCAGCAGGAACAACAATAATTTCAGCTCCCTGCT
This sequence comes from Aliivibrio sp. A6, assembly GCF_028765505.1. Taxonomy (NCBI): domain Bacteria; kingdom Pseudomonadati; phylum Pseudomonadota; class Gammaproteobacteria; order Vibrionales; family Vibrionaceae; genus Aliivibrio; species Aliivibrio sp. A6. The sequence goes on from NZ_JARACR010000002.1 coordinate 215,968, forward strand.
GACGAAGTTCACTATATAACTGTGGAAAGCGCACATCATAGCAAATGGATAAGCCGATCTTGCCAAACGGCGTCTCTACCACTTTGACTTCATTACCGGGAGTAAATGTATCTGACTCTCGATAGCTATGGTGACCATCTTCGATTTCAACATCAAACATATGCAATTTATTATAGTGCTCGACAAGTTCGCCATTATCATTAAACACTAAGCACGTCGTCGACAAGCTACCATCATGATTACGAATAGGAAAAGAACCAACAATAAGCCAAAGCTGGTAACGCCTCGCTAGATCAGATAACTCTTGCTGTAAAACCCCCGTACCTAGCGATTCAGCATGACGCTCATAATCTTCTTTTTTCCCAAAGACAATGCTATTTTCTGGCGTTAAAGCAAGTTTTGCCCCTTGCTGTTGCAACCCTTTCAGCTTGAGATTTAATTGCTTCATATTCTCTTCAGGATCTGAACCTGAATTCATCTGTACTACACCAATCTTCTTCATCTTATATCCTTACACTGATGCTGCAATTTATGTCTTACTCTAATCGATTTGTTCTAGGTAATTATCTGATCAACGACTTATTCAAATAGGCATCATCATTTGAACACTATTTAAGAAAAAACAACCCCACCACTTGGTGAGGTTATTATTATTTTTCCGTTTTCTCTGGCAATTGATATTCACCTTGGCTACGCGAAAGCTCTTTAACTGTTGGCGACTCCAATGGCCCTTCTACCTTATAATTAACTTGAGTAATTACATCAATAACAGGCGCAATGGCGGTGGCTACCGCAAGTACTATAATCGCCGTCTGAGGAGCCACAGCAAAGGCGGTAATAATAGGTATGCCAGAGGTTAAGTCGGGAGTAAATTTCACTTCCGCATCAACGAGACGAGTATTTAAGTCCGCTTTACCTTTGATTATCATTTCACCTGCAACCGCGTCCATCGTTAGGTTATTACTCACAAAAATACCTTCGCGCATTTTGCCGCTGCCTGTGATCGAATTAAACGCCATACCATCATCAAAGACGTCTCTAAAGTCCAGTTTCATTTTACGAATGATGGAATCAATACTAAATAGTCCAAGAAAACGAGCCGCCCCTTTGACGTCAGTAATTACCCCTTCACCGAGCGTTGACGCTAACTCTCCAGATAAAGTATTAACTTGAATGCTCCATGGCGCACCATCCCAATTAAGATCCGCATCCATACTGTAGCTGGCTTTTTGAACACCAGAACTGATCCCAAATCGAGCCAGTAATTCAGAGTTATTCTTTCCTGACGCAGTCATTTTAAAGGCAGAATGGCTTTTCTCTTTATTTAGCACCCAGCTGCCAGACATCGCCAATTTATTCTCACCACTGGTGATCCTTAACTTATCTAAGTAAAAAGCATCGCCTTTTTTATGCAGCTTTGTGTCTACTTTTCCAAGCTTGTATCCTTGAATCCACGTATCTTTAATCGTTAACTCTAGATTAGGCATTAAACGGAAAAACTCATGATCAAACTCAGAAATAAGTGGATCGTCTACTTTTGCTCGATTCAACCCTCTTTGATTTTCAGGCTTATCTAGGCTAGGAATAAAAATATGTAGATTATCTAATTGCACTAATAAATCGTCATTTCCTTTCCAACTGGCTTTGCCATCGACTTCTTGACTTTGCACTTGTGCATACCAGCCTTGAGACTTCTTACGCGCATCAATACTGACATCATTCCAATCTAAACTCGCTACTCGTAATGACTTCACTTTTGCATCAATTCGAGTCGGTGTCGGAATCGTAGGAAAATGACTGACCGATGATGATTTCGATGCACTTTGTGCTTTTTCTTTTGCCAAAATAGGTTCAGATAACCAAGTATCTAAATCAAATGTCTTGGTATTAATGGAAGCAGATTGTCCCACAACAGGACTCACCTTAAAGTTACCTCGACCCACGATGACATGACTGGCAGTAATAACTGGCTCTGAACTTGAGATATTTATTTCTGCTTGGTATTTAGTATTAGGTAACGTTAAGCGGCCAGAAAGTTTTTCTGAGTTACCAGACACTTGTAATAATGCCTGTTCCGTTGTTCCTTTTTCCAGCATTAATGGATATGGCAGTGTTGATGCCATCTCTCCTAACGCTGCATTAACGCCAATTTGATAAGTGAAACCGACATCAGCCACTTGCAAATTAATGTTTGAACTCCATGAAGAGACACCACTGACTTTGTCCATCATTGGAGAATCTATGTAGTCTTTTAACGGGGATACCTTCCACTTTCCTTTTGTTTCAATCGCAACACTATAAAAATCAGATTGTGCTTCACCATCAAATGATAAGGTGACTGGTTGTCCCAATAATGACGCTTTAATTCCTGATGATTTAACCACGTCATTATCAAACTCAATACGTCCCTTAGCGTCTGTTAATACTATATTTGGGGATTGCAGCTCAATGTGGTTGCCAGCTAAATCTGCATAACCCCAAGCTCTAACGTCTTCTCCGGTAAAAGGAATATCCAGTCGCAGTAAAGCATCAACTCGATTATTTACATGGATACTGTTTAATGCTGCACCCACAGAGTCAACCAATGGTGTCGCTGTCATGTATTCTCGCACTGCTTTACCTGAGCCATTAGCTGTCGCACGAATGGTGAGTTTTCCATCTTCGGATAAATTAGCAATACGCCCTGTCACACGGGTAGCATGGACATCCATTAAATCGGCAGAATGTGAGCTTAAGAACATTGAGGCATTTTGAAACAGTAAATCTAACTGTAAATTTGTTAGCGGAGGCCAGGCCGTATCAAACGAAAACTGAGCATTTTTCAACCCCACTTTAACTTGGAAAATACCGTCATATTTTGTATATGGAAAATCACCTAATTCGCCATACCACAGTAATTGCACCGTCTTAGCACTTCCGCCTTGCACCGCCGAAGAGAGATAATCCGTTAAGTCTTGCCCTAATGCTAACGTTGGTAAATAGCGCCACGTTTGATCCGCATTAAAGGCATCAGCCTCTGCATAAAAAGAAAGTACAGAGGGCTTATCTTTAGGGAAATCTAAACGAAACTCCCCTTTAGCTTGCAGATCAGGCGTTGCTACATTGATGTAATCTGACCACAAACGCCACCCTTCATTATTCACTTCCCAATAAATACTCACATCACCATGAGTTATATTTAAAGGTGCTTGGAATACATCACCATAAGGCAAAGTATCGTCTACCAATGATAACTTTGCTTCGCCTTTTTCAGCATCACCAGCAATAAGTACATCTAACTTATGAAAGCCTGGAAGTAACTCCCACTGTTGCATTCCTGCTGCATGAATTGATGCGGAATAACTTAATCCTGTAGTATGATCAAATTCAACACGGATATCATTAATGCTGCCTTTTGGATCTAACGTAGTGAGAAGATCGGTAATATTATCTTGAGAAGCTGGCAACAATGTTTTTAAACTTAATACACTTTTAAGATCAATGTGAATAAGGTTTAAAATCCACTTTTCAGGCTGCCATGTAAAGCTACCTGAGATCTTAGGCCATAAGCTTGATTGATGCTTTATCTGAACATCTGATGCAAATACCTTCCATCCTTGCTTATCAGGCTGAAGCTCAAAAACGCCCCCTTCGACGCTTGCTTGGTGAACCTGTTTATCTTCAACCCAATTAAGATAAGAAGGAGAGGCTTCCACTAATGCATCTATAGGTTGGCCGTCTTTAAATGATAGCCATGCATTAGCCGATATTTCACCTTGGGTAACCCCATATTCTTTTTTAATCTCTTCCGTGATCCATGGTGTTACTTGAATATTTTTTGCTTCAATATAAAAATGGCCATCTAAACTTTTAAACGTGCCTTTTTCTTTAAAATTCGCGATGATTTTAAGTTGATTAATCTCACTTCCTACAACACTAACGACGCCTTCAGCTAAATGCTTTCTACGCTCATTTCGCCACTGTAGCGAGTCAATTTGTACCGTTTTATCTGTTCCATCCAGTGCAACAAACGCAACTTGTGAGTTCTTCACTGAGAAATGATTTAGACGAACTAAAAAGATATCCTCTAATCGTTTAGCTAATGAGTTATCTTCCTTGGCTTCCGTCTCATCTTTTGGGGTATTCGGTTCAGTAGAGCTATTCCCTAATGACGTCAGATCCGCATTAAGTTTATCAATGCGTAAATCTGCAAATTGTGGCTGTCTTGCCCATAGAGAAGAGAGGATATTTAATTGAATTTCGACTTCTTTAACTGAAATAATTTCATCACCAGAGACAGGGTCAATCGCTTTCAGTTTTTGAAGATTTAATGAAGGGTTGGTATTTCGCCAACGGCCATCTAACTCACCAATAGAGATAGAAAAACCAGTCGCTTTAGAAAGAAATGCTTCAATTTCAGGTTGATATTGATTCAAAGAGGGAAGAAACAGACGCAAGCTGGTTATGACTAATGCTGCTAGTAAAAATACCAGCAGCAATAATCCCATCAAGCAACGTTCGAAACGAATTAACTTAGTGGTCACGTATTATTATTCTCTACATCATTACAACATCAAACTGCTCTTGAATATACAAAGGCTCCGCTTGAATTTTGACCTGCTTACCAATAAAGAGTTCGAGCTCCGCTAATGCATGGGATTCCTCTCCCTCAAGAGCATCAGCAACAGCCACCGAGGCATAAACAACAAACTTATCAGAGTCGTAAGCTCGGTTTACTCGTGTGATTTCACGCAATATCTCATAGCACACACTCTCAACCGTCTTAACGGCACCACGTCCTTCACACGTAGGACACTGACCACATAGAATATGTTCAATACTTTCTCGAGTGCGTTTTCGAGTCATTTCAACAAGACCAAGTTGAGTAAACCCATTGATGTTGGTTTTTACTCGATCTTTCTCTAGTGCTGACCCTAAAGATTGAAGTACTCGACGACGATGTTCTTCGCTCAGCATATCAATGAAATCAATAATGATGATCCCACCTAAATTGCGTAAACGAAGTTGACGAGCAATGGCTTGAGTTGCTTCAATATTGGTGTTGAAAATGGTTTCTTCTAAATTACGACGTCCAACAAAAGCACCGGTATTAATATCAACCGTTGTCATGGCTTCGGTTTGGTCGATAATTAAGTAACCACCCGACTTCAATTCAACCTTACGATCAAGTGCACGCTGAATTTCATTTTCCGTTTCGTACATATCGAAAATCGGTTTATCACCAGCATAATATTCAAGCTTCTTAGTCAGCTCAGGGACAAATTCTGTGGTAAATTCTTTTAACTTTTCAAAAGCCAATTTTGAATCAACGCGAATTAAATCCAATTCGGTGCCGACAAAATCACGCAAAATACGTTGGTCTAAACCTAACTCGCCATAAAGCATTGACTTCGTTTTACTCTTTTTACGTCGTTCAATAACTTTATGCCATAAACGCTTTAAGAAAGCGGCATCTTGTGAGATTTCTGCTTCACTGGCGCCTTCCGCAGCAGTTCGAATGATGAAACCACCAAACTCATCACAGTAATCAGAGACGGTATTCTTTAAGCGGTTACGTTCTTTCTCGCTTTCAATGCGTTGAGATACGCCAACATGGCTCGCCCCCGGCATAAAGACCAAGTAACGAGAAGGAAGGGTTATATCTGTCGTTAAACGAGCGCCTTTGGTCCCAAGCGGGTCTTTTACCACTTGAACAACCAAATCTTGTCCTTGATGAACAAGTTGAGAAATGTCTCTTACTTGGAATTGACGTTTTTCATTTTCAGATACACACTCGGTATGAGGGACAATATCCGAGGCGTGCAGAAAGGCGGCTTTATCTAAACCGATATCTATAAATGCAGCTTGCATACCCGGTAATACTCGGCTTACTCGGCCTTTATAAATATTACCCACAATACCACGTCGTGCTTCTCTTTCTACATGGATCTCTTGAAGCACGCCAGCTTCAATCATCGCAACACGAGTTTCACTCGGTGTTACGTTTATTAACAACTCTGTACTCATTGGAGCACCTCACTAATTTTTACAAAAATTGGTGTAAGAGCTGATCTGTTTCCATCAAAGGCAGTCCCATGACAGCGTGATAACTGCCATCAATACGCGAGACAAATCGCCCACCACTACCTTGAATTCCGTATGAACCCGCTTTATCCCAAGGTTCACCACTTTCCCAATATTGTTCTATCTCTTGTTCTGAAAGTGGTCTAAACCACACCTGTGTTATTACTGTTTTGGTTTTTGTTGTTTCAGGTGTCGCTAGTGTTACAGCAGTCATTACTTGATGTTGACGACCAGACAGTGCTAAGAGCATTCTCTTAGCATCTTTAAAATCTTTTGGTTTTTCTAAAATAACACCATCGATAACTACGATGGTGTCAGAGCCCAATACTGGGACTGTTTTTTTCTCAATATGTTCTATTGTGTTGCCTTCAGCTAGTGCTTTTATGCCTGCCTGAGCTTTATCTTTAGAAAGACGCTCTACATACATAAGAGGTGTCTCATGCGCTTGATGCACCTCTTCAACATCTACAGATAACACCTCAAATTGGTAACCTAATTGAGCTAGCAGCTCTTTTCTACGCGGTGAGCCAGAAGCTAAAAAAACTTGAGTTGCCATTCCCTGTCCTTATCGAATTGACCAATGACGACGTACTCTACGCATCAATAAAAATAACCATGGCCATAAAAGAAAGTTTAACACGCCAGCCCATAAAAAGTGTGCGTTAAAGGACACATCATGAACTAAAAATTCGCCCATAAACTCAATTATTTTACCTAAAAGCGTTAATCCTGAAAAAATAGCGGCTTGTTGCCATAATGCCAAATTTCTCAATAACTTAAAATTAGCGGCAACAAGGTAGATTAAAATTGCCATCGTCATACCACGAATACCTAATGTCGTCCCTAATAAGAGATCCCATAAGATACCCAAAATCATTGCTGTACCCACATTCACTCGATGTGGTAATGCGAGTACCCAATAAAACGTGACTAAGATAATCCAAGAAGGTCTCAATACTTCTAGCGTTCCTGGCCAAGGTGCAGCTTGCAAAATTAATGCGATTAAAAAAGAGAGCCAAATAATGATTCGACCACGCATTAAATGACTACTCGCCATCCGGTATCTCCTTGGCTTTTACTTCTGTTTCTGTTGGCCAAACTAATAATAAATAACGCAATTTATCAAATTCAACGGTTGTGCCTAATTCAATCGAAGCAAATGGGCGCTTATTATCATTATCAATACTGGAAATATAACCAACAGGATATCCTTCAGGATAACGACCGCCCAGACCTGAACTCACCAATAAATCACCAATTTCAATATCGGTATTCGTCGGAATATGTTCAAGTTGCATGGTATCTAAATGGCCTTTACCTGACGCAATAACGCGAATGTCATTTCGAACAATTTGAACAGGAATCGCATTGTTTGGATCCGTTAATAGCAATACTCGGCTATTATGCGCTCCAACATAGTTAATTTGGCCAACAATACCTTTATCGTTGATCACTGGTTGTCCTTCATACACACCATCGATCAAGCCTTTATCTATCATGACTTGATGAGTATAAGGTGCTGAATCAACAGCCATCACCTCGGTAACCATCTTCTTTTCATCTCGAATAAAAGGGGAACCAAGAAGATCACGTAAACGGCTATTCTCTTGTTTTAGCTGTTCCAACAACAATAAATTACTGTTTTGAATAAAAATATCTTGCTTAAGTTTCTGATTTTCAAGCATGAGCGTATTTCGGCTATTAAACCGTTCATACATACCATCAAACATCGTACGAGGAAGGTTTGCTGCATAATGAATAGGGGCAACAAAACTATTAAGTAGGTAACGTATCTCAGAAAATGCATTTAAACGACTATCGGCCAGCATAAGGCTAGCCGATATCATTACAGCAATAAACAGGCGAAACTGTAGAGAAGGGCCTCTACCAAAGATTGGAGTCATGTCCACTCACCCGTTATTAATTATTACTCTTCACTAAAGAGATCGCCACCGTGCATGTCGATCATTTCTAATGCCTTACCGCCGCCACGAGCCACACAAGTCAGTGGTTCTTCAGCAACAACAACTGGAATTCCAGTCTCTTCAGTTAGAAGACGGTCTAAATCACGAAGTAGTGCACCACCACCAGTTAGAACCATACCGTGCTCTGAAATATCAGATGCTAGTTCAGGCGGACATTGCTCTAAAGCAACCATTACCGCAGAAACGATACCTGATAGAGGCTCTTGAAGTGCTTCTAAGATCTCATTTGAATTTAGCGTAAAGCTACGAGGAACACCTTCTGCAAGGTTACGACCACGAACTTCAATCTCACAAACATCATCACCAGGGTATGCAGAACCGATTTCATGCTTGATGCGCTCAGCGGTTGCTTCACCAATTAAGCTGCCGTAGTTACGACGAACATAGTTAATGATCGCTTCATCAAAACGGTCACCACCGATGCGAACTGAAGAAGAGTAAACCACACCATTTAATGAGATAACAGCAACTTCTGTCGTACCACCACCAATATCGATAACCATAGAACCTGTTGCTTCAGATACAGGTAAGCCCGCACCAATTGCCGCAGCCATCGGCTCATCAATAAGGTAAACTTCACGAGCACCCGCACCTTGTGCAGATTCACGAATAGCACGACGCTCAACTTGTGTAGAACCACAAGGAACACAAACCAATACGCGAGGACTTGGACGTAACACGCTATTATCATGCACTTGCTTGATAAAGTGTTGTAACATTTTTTCAGTTACATAGAAGTCAGCAATAACACCGTCTTTCATTGGACGGATAGCTGAGATGTTACCAGGAGTACGACCAAGCATTTGCTTTGCATCGTGACCTACAGCGGCAACACTTTTTGTTGCGCCACCACGGTCTTGACGGATAGCAACAACAGACGGTTCATCAAGAACAATACCTTGACCTTTTACATAGATAAGTGTGTTGGCAGTACCTAGATCGATCGAAAGATCGTTTGAAAACATGCCACGAAGTTTTTTAAACATAATCTTCGTATTTCCTGAAAACGTGAGAATGAGATAAATTTTACTAAATGTACCAATGCCTAGCCTAATCAGCAAGGCATTGCTACAGAATCCTGAAGCAAATCAGGATTTTTATTCAATTTTTAGTTAGAAGTACCAATAATGTTACTTTCACCGCGGAATATGACGCGATCATTGCCTCGGTAAATACCAAAGGTCACTACGGTTGATGGATCTTCATCGCCTTTTCCTCTCCAATTAAATTGCAACCAAGGTTGATCTAGATAATCTGGTTCGCAATCGACATTCGCTTCACCTATTTGTGGAGAAGTGCTTGCTAATCTTAACCAAAAACGGACCTGTTCTCGTAATCTACTATTACTTGCATCGGCAACTAAATTGGTAACATTACTTCCTTGAGCAACCGTATTTGAGCCTTTTAGGAGCGTACTACTTGATTGAGTGGGATCTGGCCATACTGTTTGCTTGCAATGCTTTTCACCTTCAAACTTACTCGCAGCATCTTTATTACTCAGAACGAAGGCGTTGCCATTCCAGTACTCTACACGCAGTGGCACATTTACATCACTGCCAATCGAGCCTCCCACACTGTCCAATACCATTCGACCATAACGAACATCAGGCTGCGACAGCAATTCTTGCTCTATTACTGCAGGATCAAAAGAGGTAGCATCAAAAGAAACAGGATCGGCACCACTAATTTCCAGCCCAAGAGCCGTTGTTATTGAGCTTGTATTTCCACTCATATTAAATGGCCCATCAGGCTGTGTAGTTATGTTTCCAGCAAGTGTAGAATCATTTAAACGAGACCATACAACAGCATGATTTAAATTACTTACCTGCCAAAGAGCACCATTTCCCCAATGAGATGCATCTAGATCAGCATTTGTAATATTTAAACGAGTCGCATGCTCACCAACCAAAGAAAACCACGCTTTTAGTGATTCATCAAAACCACCATAATTTATAGTGTCACTACCTGAAGCACTATAAGACATTGCCTGAAAATCAACATTGCTAAAGTGTTGTCCCATATAAACATAGGTTCCATCAGTTGAACCTTGCTCCTCTGGGTAATCCCATTCCGTAGTAGTTATAGAAAAATACGCAGGATAAAAACGCCCGACCTTAGAGAAAGTTGACGGGATAGTAAACCCCGAGCGATTAAAGTAATTATTCTGGAATACATCAAAACCCAGAGTGCCTACTTCATTCCAGTTCATTTGTGTTGAAGCGTTTTTATTCTCACTGGTTACCTCTTTACTAAAATTAGCAATAGGGTGCCCATCTGCGGTAATCACTCCTATCGCCCCTGATAGTGGGTAGTTTAATTGAGCCGCTAAGCTTAACTGAGCCATCCCCTCGCTGTGAGTAACATAGCTGGGTGTTACGGCCTTACTGCACACTAACGATGGATTGGCATAATCAGGAACGCCATCACCATAAGCTCCAGTATCCAACTCTTTAATCCAATTAACCGCTTTTAAATAAGCATTAAAATCGATTCCAGAAGACAAGTAAGCACCATTAAGCTCATCAGTATAAGATGGTAATACTGATGATTGACCACACAGTGCAGCGGTAAAAGGACGAAAATAAAATTGCTCCGAGGTAGTAAACGTATTGCCTTGAATACTTGCACTAACCGTTAATCTTGCTTTACCGGCGTCATTCAAACGCGCTTTCAATGAGCCATCAGCCTGACTCTCATCTCCACCAGCAACACCATTCACAAACGCAACCGATAAAGTTCTATTCGCTTCAGCCCAACCATTAGTTTCTTTCTTGATTTCAATGTTCTCATTGCTCGTCACAGGCAAGACAACGTTTGAAAAAGTAACATCAATATCCGTGGTTTCTTTAATAATATGGCAATTTAGCATATTGCCATTTCCATTGTCTTTACCACGAATTTTTAATCTAAATGGATAAGGTCGACCTGCTACTTGATTACTATCAGAGCCATCAACGCCCTCAGATGGAACAATACTTATCGCTTTAGCAATAAACTCATACGGTCCTTCTGTTGTCGTTAAATTGTCACTACTAACACTTGCGGATACGTTATAAAAGTTTAAAAATTTACTATGAATATATCGAGTAACCACCGCAGGGCCACTTGATGGAAATACCGTATCGAAACGACTGTCATCAGCATGGTTACACTCAGGTGTTGTAATGTTTCCGTCTTCACTCCAACACGCTGCGTTTGTATCGCCAACAGCAACTGGAGTACTGCTTACTTGTAATTGCTGCCCCTTACCTTCAACCACACTGCCATTAGAATCAACAAGGGAGAAATCAATGGCAATACCATCACAAGCCAAGCCTTTACCTGATGTTGGCGAGATAACGAGTTGATAATTTGAAGAATCACAATTTTGTAATTGCTTACCAATTATTTTACTATCCTTATTCATATGTATTTGGCAAGCCGTAACCGAACCAATTATCTGAGAGTTATTTGATAATTTTAACGGTCCTTGAGCATAAATATGCGCTTCAACTACCGCATCGCGATCTAGCAAGACTCTTTGAAAATCGGAGGTATCATTCCAATAGATCTGAGGAATTCCATCTGGATAATTGAGCGGTTTAGGGCATCCCTCCTTTTTATAAGAGTAAATAATAAGAGAGCTGTTTGGTTGTTGTCGAATCTCACCATCGACTCTTAATTGATCTTTAACATGAAAAATCACATTACCATCAGCAATTATTTCTCCCCCAGCATTAATTTGAATACTATCAAACCAATACTCACCTTCTTTGAAGGTCATCGTTCGCCCTGCTGCGACACTTAATGCGATGGTATTATGTGTTGAACTATAAGTACTTTTAAAATAGGTATTTTGATTATAAGTAACATCCACTACTGAAGGCGGTAAATCATTAATTATATGGATATTGCTAGGTACTGTATCAATAAAATTGGCGCTGTAGGCGGGCGCAACGTCACCATTAAGCTCGCATACCGTATCATTATCATTACAACGACTCGATATAATTCGCTCTTCAGGCGTAAAACCAGGATCGCTATAATCCTCAATAATTTTATTAGTAAAGCCGACTTGGTTACTATCGAGTAACTCAATATAAAGAGTACCAGTCTCACTACCGTCCAAAATAGCCTGAAAGAAATTATTTTGGTTACCTTGCCAAGATTGCACCGTATTAGGAAACAAGTCACAGACTGATGTGGATAAGGTAGTATTTTTATCCATAAACAGTGGCTTTTCCGCTGAAAAAAGTAACGTTGACCACGTTAATAAAAAAAGTAACCCAACCGATTGATATTGCTTCATTCTATTTCCTTCGCCCATACTTCTTGAACTCGCGTCACTTGGTTTATCCCTGTCCCACAACTTGCGGTGCTTATAATCTGAAAATATCGAATAGCATTGCCTTTGTAGTTTACTGATGTCATGTCACATTTCACTTGCGGTTTAGTGCGACAACCGCTGTTATCACGTTCCATATCAGGAGTATGAACGCTGCCATTACAAATAAAATCATCAGCCCCGGATTGGTTTAATGGAAACAAGCGTACTAACCCCCACTCAGCCCCTGAATGTGCAAGAAACCAGGCTTGTGTACCTAATACTTCTTTAGATACAGTATCGTGATTACTGGTTTCCACTTTCAATAAATTTAATGACAGATACCCCACCACAACCATAACGACCACTGACATGATTAATAGGTTACCTTTTTGCTTTGATTGATTATGGTACATTAATCACCTGCACATCATGTTGATACTGAGTTACCTCACCAAGATCATTTTCAAACGTTAAGACCATCTTAATCATGCTATTACGATTGAGCGACGCGTTATCAATAGAAAATCCACCGGAGGTCACGTGGTTAGCAATTTGCACCCCATCACGAAACACCCCGCCCGCCTGTATACAATACTCAACGACACTTGGTCGATAAATAAAGGCACGCTCAGAAACAGAGCTTGAAATAAATGCAGGATTATTCGTAGTGTTTGGGAAGTGGATGGTAGAAATACCTCCCGATTGTGTCATAGACTCTATAGTAATAAACCTGTGATGGGCGTCATCTAATAAATCAGATTGGGAACTTGGGTTAATCACTAACCTAAAGTTATCAAGCGTCACTGTATTATTAGAGAGCAAAACAACATCTATTTGTTTTTGATTAAATTGAGGTAATTCAAAATAAAAAGCACTGACTTTTAGAGGAATAAAACTAACACATTGACGACTTACAACCTCCGCGCTATTTGGCACAGCATGACGCAATTCTCTGCTGAGTTTTTCAATCACAAACTTTGCCTGCATTTGGTTATCTTGACGATCAATACTGTCGTTATAACTTTGAAAACCAAGCACAAGGGTGTTGCTTGCTGCGATAGCGATAATCCCAACAACAACAATGGTTAAGATTAACTCGATAAGGGTAAATCCCCTGATACGCTTCATTAATAATTCCCTCGATAAGCACTAAAGGTATATTGAGCGTGGTTGCTTGCATACAGAGTAATATCGATTTTTTTGAACTGAGTTATTACTGTTACTCTATTATCTACATCCGCATAAGCGACATTGATTTCAACAGTGAAATTTTTATATTCATCCGCACTGCTTGAGTCTATTAAACGATTTAACGGATAGCTAGCCAGTCCAGAAGTGCATTGAGCCGCTTCTCCCCAACAACCAATAAAGTCATCTACATCATTAAAGGTTGGCGAACCATTCTCTTGGCTACTATCTCGCCCAAGTTCATTAGGACTTGAACACGCATCTGGTGCCGAAACTTCTCCGCAACGATACGCTCCACCATTAGGATCGCTATGCTCATCAAATTGACGACTTAGAATATCCGTCATTATCGAATGCCCAAGCGTTGCTGCTTGAGATTGATAGGTGGCTTGATGTGATTTAGAGGCTGAACTAAACACGCCCGTCACTAAAATCAATAGCGCAAAACCCAGGATAATAATACCAATAATAGATTCGATTAAGGTAAAGCCCTTTTGACGATTAACAGCTCCATTCATAATCTGCATCCACTGGTTTCTCGTGAGCGATAAATAAACCCTTCGCTATTAATACATACCGAGCGGCTTTCGTTCACAGAGGGCGTATTAATGGTGATTCTACAATCACTGATAGTACAAAGAGAGGTGGCTGCAGATGAGGTAGCCATTATGGGCCGGCCTAATAAATCGAAGGTCAATTCAGAAACAGAGGTAACCCCATTAGCACTGTTAAACGCATAATTAAGTTGGATCTGCTCTAGTTGCTGTTGATTGCTGTCTTTAGAGTAATCAGATAATACCGCGCTGCTCATATCTCGACTTGGGCATGACTGGCTAACACCAAATTGAGTTTTTCTCATGACAATCAACCGACAATCATCGTGGTCATTTGAACCATTTACTTGCATCGCGGTGATTTGAACTTGACGCAGAATAGAGAGTGCTTGTTCTTGTGCTGCTGCTGAAGAAAAACGGCTCGCTCCCATGTATTTGCTCGAGGCATAGACACCAATAATGGCTAATATCAAGATCACGACAATCAGTTCTACTAAGGTAAAACCCATGTTCATTACTGGTTTTTTTGAGTGTTTTTTTATGAGAAAAGGGGTCATCGTCCGTTACCTTATTGCTTCCTGTTATTAGGATAACGGAAATTATAGAGATAGCGAGGGATTGTTAATTTTAGATACAAAAAAGCCAGCGAAGATCGCTGGCTTTTTGGAGATAATTAACTATTAACAGTCATCAGTACCAGCTGCTGTAATTACTGGTGGAGTATCCGCATCTGCTGCTTGTGTATAAGAGACATGACAAGCGTCAGTCGAGCCTGAAGGGAAAGTAGCTATAATAGTGCCAGCAGAAGAACTTGGGGTTAAAACCCAATCCTCATTTAAACCAACAACTGCAGCGCCGATACCTGCAGATGTCGCAGCAGGGTAACCAAATTCAACTGCAATACCTTCTATGTCCTTATGTCCTGTATCGCCCGTACTCAGACTCTCAACACCTTCAATCGCCGCTTTACCATAAACGATACCAGCAGCACCAGCCATTGCGCCTTTTAGGCCTTGCAGTGATGATGCACGCGCATCTGATTGTAGGTTAAGGAACTTAGGTGCTGCAGTTACTGCAAGAATACCTAAAATAACAATGACTACTACTAGCTCAATAAGGGTAAAACCACCTTGTCTTTTCATTTACTACTCTCTTTCTATTATAAAAAGTGATGGAACTCGATTGTTACCACCATTATTGTTAAAACAGTTACCGCTATAACACCATTGGTTTAAGCGGTTTTTCATTTAGTACCTTGCCCATAATCAACGTTATCACCAAGGTATTAATCTTTATTGCAGAGTAACTACCACACGGCCAGATTCTGGCTCATACGTAAAGAAATGCCCTTCATTTTCTTGTTGTGTGTATTTGCATTGATTGCGACTGTTTTCGCTAATCACTTCTGCTAAGTATTTCGCTTTATTATCATTACTGTCATCGGTCACATAGGGTGCGTTTTGCAGTAACATTTCCATTAGCAAGATACACTCTTTTGCAGTTAATGATCCTGGGTAATCACCCGTATCATTACCATCTAAATCTTCACGAGGTGAAATTGGGTAACCCGGACGAAAATCTGATTGATTGTTTTTTGATGGGTCTGTTAACCAAAATTCAGTGCCATCATAACTAACCGCATTACTGCCATCAGTTTTAGGACGAGCTTCTGCTTCCCATTGTGCTCTTGCCGAAAGAACCGCCGTTGCATAACCACCTGCAACACCTTCAATACTGGCTTTTTTTGCTTCAAGGCTAACATCTAAAAATCGAGGTAATGCGACTGTTGCCAGCAAACCTATAACCACAATCACAATCACTAGCTCAACCAGTGAGAAACCTTTTTGGTGTTTCATCGTAATGCTTCTCTCTATTTCTTATTTCGTTCTGAATTGTAAGGGATTTTGTAAAAAAAAACACGCTGTTCGTCAAAAAAACGACAACTTAACCTTCATCCAAAAAACCGACACTGACTTTAAATACGCCATTGATGAGCATAACTGAAATCATTTTACCATTCGACGCACCGTAAGAACATTGATATTGTTCTTTTTTTGTTGCATTATCATGTACTTTTATAGTATCTGCATAAATTTTTTCTTTCCTTGGTAACAGTAAATGCAGCCATTGCTCACAATCTAGCTTGTTATCATTCAATACTAATGGCCAACCAGATTTGCTAAAGGTGACCTCAATATTGTCTTTATCCATACTTACGGGTTGCCCATTAACCACCCAATAATTTTTAAACTCATTTGCAGATGATAGGATTTCACGACTCGCCATCATCAATGCAGTATCTTCGACTTCTGGTTCCATTTTATCCCACTGAACCAAAATAACAGCCAATAGGATAATGAATAAAGCCCCCCACGTAATACGGGTTACTCTCATCGTCAACTTCCTTTTACTACATCCAACATATTCCACATTGGTAAGAAAATACCTAATGCTAATATGAGCACCATGCCTGATACGATAACCAATAACAGAGGTTCAATTCTCGCTGTTAATGTTTTTAAATCATAATCAACTTCACGATCATAAAAATCAGAGACTTCTAATAGCAAATCATCAATTTGCCCAGTCTCTTCACCTACCGCAATCATTTGTTGCACTAAAGGCGTAAAGATCCCACTTTGAGCAGCAGTGGCTGACATACTGGTTCCCGACTCAATACCACTTTTCATCTCTAACAATCGGTTCTCTAAATACTTATTACCAAGAGCCTCAGCAGAGAGTGCTAACGATTGATTTAATGGCACACCTGATTTCAGCATTAACGCAAAAGTTCTTGAAAAACGAGACATTTGGGCTCGAGTAACAATATCACCAACAATAGGGAGCCTAAGTCGAAATTTATCCCACTTTTCTCGTCCTACGTCACCGCTAACCCATGATTGGAAGGCAACAAACATGCCAGCCATACCACCTAAAATAAAGTGCCAGTAGTTAACAGAAAAACTTGAGGTTGCCATCAATATCCGTGTCGGTAGCGGTAATTCAACACCAAAACGAGCAAACATTGAGGTGAATTGTGGGATCACTTTAACGTTAAGTACTAACATTGCGATGAAAATAAAGCTCAACACGAAAATTGGGTAACGCATTGCTGACTTAATTCGCTTACGAGTTTCCATCTCTTGTTCGTAATAATTTGCTAATTGAAATAAGGCCTGATCTAAACGACCTGTATTTTCACCCACATGGATCATTGAAACGAACAAAGAGCTAAATACTCTAGGATGCTGCTTCATTGCTACCGATAAACTTCGACCATTAGTTAGATCCGCAGTAACCTCTTCAAGTGATTGCTTTAACAATTTATTATTACTGTTTTGCGTCAATCCGTTCATGGCTCTTAACAAAGGCACACCAGCTTTAGTTAAGCTGTACATTTGGCGACAAAAGATCACTAGTACTTCAAGTGGGATCGATGGCTGAAACCACGCTTTCCAATCAACAGAAGGGGCCGAACCTTTTAACTTTCCACCAGAACGAATTGAAATAGGAATAATACTGTCATTAATTAATTGCTCTGCCGCACTCTCTTGTGAGGGTGCTTCAATTTTTCCTGATACCGATGCGCCCTTGGCATTTCGACCTGTATATTTATATATAGCCATGGCTTAGCAACCTATAACCATATTGGTTGATGAGAGGAGGAGTTATCACCTTCACCCAAAACCATCACTTCATTGAGACTAATAATACCATTCATTGCTAGCTCCATCGCTGAGGCTAATAATGGTTTGTAATCTGGGTTTTCTCGTGCTTTTTGAGCAAATTCTACTGCATTATTTCCCCGCAGTGCATCCATCATGGGTTGATCTAGCTCTAATAGTTCAAAGACACCAATTCGGCCACTGTAGCCTGTTAAGTTACAACTTTGACAACCAGCGCCCTTTCTAAATGGAACCGAAGCTTGATTTGGAAAGCGGCTTTGCACCCATTGCAAACGTGATTCATCTAGAGGATCGGGGGCTGAGCACTCTGTACACACTTTTCTTACCAAGCGTTGAGCCAATACCGCACGAACCGCACTAGCAACAAGATAACCCGGGGCCCCCATATCCATCATACGAAGCGCACTATCAACAGAGTCATTGGTGTGCAGAGTTGATAATACTAAGTGGCCTGTTAATGCTGCTCGCAAACCAATCTCAACCGTTTCCTGATCACGCATTTCACCAATAAGAATGATATCTGGATCCTGGCGTAGGAAGGTTCTTAAAATTTTAGAGAAGGTTAGATCTATCTTGCTGTTTACCTGAACTTGGTTGATACGTGGTAATCGATATTCTACTGGGTCTTCAGCGGTGATGATCTTTTTACTTGGTTTGTTAAGCTCACTTAATGCACCATACAATGTCGTCGTTTTGCCCGAACCTGTAGGCCCCGTTACTAAGATCATGCCATGAGGGCGGCCTAACTGCTTACGTAAACGAACCAAAAGATGATCAGGAATTCCTGAATATTCTAACTCTCGAACCCCTGAGGTTTGATTAAGCAGACGCATAACAACCGATTCACCGTATTGCACAGGCATAGTAGATAAACGAATATCCACTGACTGACCACGAGATTTAATATTAAATCGCCCATCTTGAGGCAAACGCTTTTCAGAGATGTCGAGATTCGCCATTAGTTTTAAACGCAATACTAATGCTGGCGCAATGTTGACTTCATTAAGTAGGGTTTCGTGCAATATGCCATCAATACGCTGACGAAGTCGTAATACTTTATCATCAGGCTCAATATGAATATCTGAAGCTCCAACTTGGACCGCATCTTCAAACAATGAGTTAATCAACTTTACAACGGTAACTTCGTCATTATCACTGTCTGATATACCAAAGTTAAAGTCGTCCGTCTCTTGGTGCTCTGAATGCAACTGCTCTGCAAATGAAGCTATCTCTTTAGTTCGACGATAAAAACGATCAAAGCTATCGACTAATTGTCTTTCTGAAGCGATAACCATCTCTATTTGATATTGTTGAAGCTGAGAGAATAGGGCTTCTTGAGCAGAAAGATCGGCTGGATCACTCATCGCAACACGAATAGTATTGCCATGCTGACTAAGTACTAATGCTCTTAAGCGACGCGCATGAACTTCTGGCAGTAGTTGCACTGCTGCTGCATCAATATCTGCACGGCTTAGATCCACCAAAGGCACATCTAATTGCTGAGATAAGAAAGTTAGCATTTGCTTTTCGGTTAAGAAACCAAGCTGAATAAGCGTGGCACCCAGCTTACGGCCAGTTGTTTTCTGTGCCGCTAGCGCCTGCTCAATCTGTTGTTCAGTAACAATGTTTTCTTCGACTAATAAATCACCAAGTCTTTTTCTTAACTGAAGACGCATTATTCATTACCTTCCATTGTTTCTAATAACTTAATTCTATCTCGAACGAACACTTGAGAAGAGCGTGATAAACCTGGTGTCGTTAATGCCACTTTATAAGTTTTCAAGGCATTTTTAACTTGTGCATTCCTCTCATACACAATAGCTAACCCTAGCCACCAACGACCATTATCTGGATCTGTCGCTACCAACATTTGGTAACTTTCTTCAGCTAAGTCCATCAATTTTAATTTTTGAGCTAAGCCACCACGCGTAGCTAAATAATCGACAGACGCTCCTAAAGGTATATATTCTAATGCAGAGAGTGCGGCTTCTGGCTGCTCCTCTTTTTGCAATAAACTGGCTAAAGCTAAACGTAAGTCAATACTGTCATTATTTAACCTTATGCCTTGTTGTAAGATAGCTGCTGATTCCTGAATCTCACGTTTACCATAAAGCAAAGCCGCTAGTTTTTTACGAGAATCTTCATCACTAGGTTGGTATTTCAATACTCTATAATAAGCTTTCATCGCAGTATTAAAATCAGAGTTATCTAGGGCTTTTTTTGCTGCGTCACGATTTCTCTGAGCCAGTTCAGAAGGCAGAACCTCGACTTCTTCAACGTGTAATTGCTCTTGAGGTTCAGTCTGACTAATAGCCTGTTCGCGAGGTGTATCTGGAACAATAGACACCTCTTTAGCTTTCGTTGGCGTTGTGTCGCTATTTACAACACGTATCGAACTTTCTTCTACTTTCGGTAATTCGATATGATGGCTTAAGGGTTTCTCATCAATATTTTCATTCAAATATATACGACTAACTTCTGAGGTAACAATTTTTGCCGTTGGTGAATTGACTGGTAAATAAGAGCCTTTAGAAAGTTCTGAATGTTCAACAACGTCCTCTACAATCATCTCTGATACTTGATGTTCATTATTAATGGCATTTGGAGTATTACTCAGTGTTGCCCACCCAATTAAACACAATGAACTCATTACACCAATAGCAAAAAAGAAAGGCGCTTTAAATTTTGATTCAATATTAGGAACGTCAGCTTGAGATAGAGATGTTTTCCTCTCTATGTCTACATCTTGTTTTGTTATGTTTAACAGCGCTTTATTTGTGGCACTCACAAGGCTCTCCAACCCCAAAACTTGGGAAAATAGTGCTTGGGTTTGATGGTATCAGTTGTATCTATAATTGCATTAAATACCGCTTTTTTAGATACTTTATCCAATTGCTCAACAAAAGAAATAAGTAACGCTTTATGGCATATTTGATTAATCAATCGAGGAACGCCACTACTCGCACACCAAACCGCTTTCATTTGAGCTAGGGTAAATGGATTGACTTGAGCCCCCGACTCTTTCATTCGATAAGTAATATAAGCGACCGCTTCATTTACATTAAGTGGGCGTAATTTTGCTGAAAAAGTAATTCGTTGTCTTAATTGTCGTAGATGATGCTGCTGTAAGCGCTCGTCTAATTCAGGCTGCCCAAATAGTACAATCTGAAGTAACTTAGTGTAATCCGTTTCTAAATTACCAAATAAGCGTAGGGTTTCTAGCGCTTCATCACTCAAGGCTTGTGCTTCATCTATAAATACTACTGCGCTCTTTCCTTCCGCTTGAATATCAATCAATTTCTCATGGATAAGCTCAGTTAAAGCAGTACCATCTCCCTCTTGCTCTAGCCAGAGCTCTTTGGCTAATGCTTGCCGTAGCTCTCGTCCATTCATAACAGGATTAGGCAAGTAGAGTAATTCGACATTCATAGGAAGTTGGCTCATCAACATTCTGCAAACAAGCGTCTTTCCTGTCCCAATTTCACCTGTCACCTTAATGACGCCTTCCCCCATTGAGATGGCTGACAAAACGGTTTGAATCGCCTCATAGTGAGGCGGTAATCCATGAAAAAGAGAGGTATTTGGCGTTAACGTAAAGGGAAGCTGTTTTAAGCCAAAATGTTGCTCGTACATAAAAGTAGTCGCTACTCGTCAGGGAACCATTCTTGTAATAAATCACGAGAACGCTCTAACTCTTCTTGCCAAGTATCCACACCAACCACCGTTGGTTTTAATAAAATAACTAACTCGGTCTTCTGAGTTAACTTACTTACGTTACGGAATAAATGGCCTAATGCTGGAATATCCCCCAAGAATGGAACTTTAGATACTTGGTCAACGGTTTGGGATTTCATCAAACCACCAATAACCACCACATCCCCACTTTTCGCTCGAATAACCGAATCTGATTCACGAATTGAACTTTTCGCTAATGGTAATTGAAGTACGCCACCTACATCACCAAGATCTATCTCTTTAATTTCATTCTCAACATCGATAACGGATGGGTGAACATGCAGCATCACGTTACCTTTATCATCAATCTGAGGCGTTACATCTAGTGAAATACCCGAGAAGAATGGCGTTAAAGTAACTTCTGGTGACGCATTTGAATTATCACCACTGCCTGTTACGCTTGATACTTCTGTGACGTAATACTCGTCACGCCCAACCTTAATCACTGCTTTTTGGTTATTAGCCGCTGTCACTCTAGGACTTGAAAGAACGTTCAAATCACCCTGAGTATCCATGAAGCTTAAAACAGCATCAAAGTTACCATCAGAAATCTTAATATTGGTTTGACCGCCAAGCAGTGTTCCAATCGCATCCATTCCGGGTAAAACACCCGCGGTGGTACCCGCCGTTTGGCTAAGTGAAATATCAGTACCGCCAATTGATGCGCTTAAATTAGTCCAATTAATACCTTGTTGATAGCCATCACTTAAGGTTACTTCTAATAATTTTGCTTCTAAAATCACTTGGCGCTGTAAACGTTTGTGTGAGGTCGATAAAAATGCTTTCACCTTACGTAATTCATCCGGAGAAGCGGTAATCGTCACGACACTCGCCTGAGGTGAAACTACGACACTACGACCTGAACCATTGCCGATCATCACTGAAACCGCTTTCTCTAACTCTTTCCAGAAATCACTTTCACTAGTGGTTTCAATTTCTGTTCCACCTGTAGCTGAAGATGATGAGCTATTGTTTGAATTTGAACTTGAATTATCACTATTGTTTGATGATGAATTACCTTCAGAATTCGTGATAGAGCCGGTTGTTATTGTCGTTAGTGAACGGCCTTTACGAGTAAGCTGTAAATAATCAACAGGAATTGTTTCTGTGCGGATAGTCGCAGGGTAAACTTGTAATATTTTATCTGACTTTACAATTTCATAGCCATATAAGTCTTCAACAGAAGAGAGTACTTCATCTAAGGTTACATCGTTAACATTCATCGTAATACGACCAGAAACTGCTGGATGTATTACTACACTGTATTCTGTACCTTTCACTAAACTGGTAAAGAAAGCCTTTGCATTAACACCATTCGCCTTAACTCTAAAACGCTTCACTGGCTCTTCAATTTCAACAACTTTCGCGTTGAGCTCAGGCATCAGATCTGCCTGGACAGATGCAGGCAAATCGACAAGTAACTGACTGCCATTATCATTAATAGACTTATCTAAGGTTTGTTTAATTTCAACAGGATCTCGATGACCCATTGAGCATCCTGTTAATGATGCAACCATTAATCCAATGATGACATTACATACTTTCATTACTGCAAACCTTAATTCTTAATATTTTGTGAAAATAGAGAAAGTTGCCACGTTTTACCAGAACGACCAATAGAAACGCTATCTTCACGAATCGCTAATAAGGTATATCCTGATACTTTGTCGCCTTTTTTCATTGATTTATCATCTAATACGGCATAACAATCATTTGTACCACTGCAACTAATCGCTTGCAGAGATGGGAAGTAATGACGCTTTTTAGTCACCACTTTCTTTTTAGCTACAGGCTTAGTCCAACTTAATGGTTCAGTAGGATCGTGCCCTTCAATGCTATCTGAAGCAAACATAAAGCTTGAAAATAAAGCCAATAAAATAAGAAAAACCTTCATATTAACCGCCGATAAATCCTTTACTTGAACCAAGTGTATATACTTCAATCGTTAGCTCTGCAGTTGGGTATTTCTTAACTTCATAACGGAAGTTTCTCCAATAATACTTAACAGGTAACGCTTCTAAACTTGATAGATACGTTTCTATATCAAAGTAGTTACCTGACAACACTAATTTAACCGGATGAATGTAATAACCCGCCTTATTATTCTCATCAAGTAAGCGCTCTGAAGGCTGCGTACTCATAGATATTAAGGTTAATTTTGACGACTGCTGTAATACTGTTTCTAAAAGCTGAGCCATCTGAGTAGGAGAAACCAATGCAGCAACTCGATTAGACAATAATTGAGCTAAATCTTGGCTTTGTAACGTTAAATCTTGATACTGCTTGTCCACTTCAACATTTGGGTCTTTTTGTAAGCGAAAGTGAGCTAACTCAATTTGCTGTTTTAACGATGTAATTGAATTAGTTACCTGATAAGTTTCACGCTCAGCCTTCTGCTTCGCAACAAGCGCTGGCTCAATAAATAGACTAAATGAGATAAAAATGACCGCGAACCAACCAACCAGAGTAATAAGTATTTTTTCTCGTTGTGAAAGTGCAAAAAATGCATCTTTGGCTTTAATCCAATGCTCCATTATTTTTCCTCTGTCGCTTTAGTGTTTAAAACAAACGACACCAAGCCTTTCTCATCGGTTTTTATGTCTAATTGATTAAACGTTCGACCAATAAGATGCAATTCATTTTCAAAGCTCTGTATCCAATTTGGTACCACATCTGGTGTTCGAGCATACCCAACAAAATTTACATCTTCTCCTGAAATATAAATTTTTGTTAACGATATATTCCCTTTACCAAGCTGAGCTAAGCTACTCATCACACCGGAATAACCAATTTGCATTCCTTCATCAAAGTTATCGATAACTTTTAATGATGACTTCTTAGATTCAATATCTTCCTGTAAGCGCTTAATTGCTGCTAATTTTGCCGCGGATGGTTTATGACTTTCAATCTGACTGTTCAAGTTACCCAGTTCTTGCTGATAACTCTGCTCTTGCGAAGATAATACAGTGAAGTGACTTTCTAACTGGTTCAATTGCCACTGATAATAGCCTGTAATCATACCTACAACAGCAAGACCTACTCCCCAACTAATTATCACATTTTGTAACGTAAAGTGATCGACTTTAGGCTTCAGTCTGTCGTTATATAAGTTAATGTCAGGCTTATTAAATAACCCTAACCAGCTTAGTACTTCACCAGAGCGAAATACTCTTGGCTCATCGACCAATAAAGATGCGACTTGTACACCAAGACGCTTTTGTAGTTCAGCAGAAAGTTCAGCATCATCTTCATCATCACAACGGAAATAAAGGTGATTAATATTAACGTCGTGCAGTTGTGCACTTAAGTAATCTAAAGAACGCTGTAATTCCAAAGCTAAACTATCAAGCTGAAAGCTATTAGATAGTTCGCCAGTTAATGGGGCTGTAATACCACGTAATGAACGGTTTAAATGTAAATTACCTTCATTAAAAGCAAGCAACTTAAATTCAGCAGAAGCACTGTGACTTAATAACATGAAGCTATTTTGTTCTGGTTTAGCGTATTTCCACACTAATTCATCAGGCGTCACGTTAGATATCTGAATTGAAAGTGGTTTTAATAACTCAAGAATCGTTTCTATTACTGAAACCTGAGAAATATAAACCTGCATTTTCCCGTTGGTAATATCTACACCATCAGCAACGATATCAGAGACTCTATCACTAATTAAATCCTTCACTAAAAAAGGCAATGCACCTGGCAGTTCTTCTTTAAGGATATTTGGGTTTTCTATTTGAAAGGATTGATATAAATGAGAACCGATGACAATATTTACACAGCAGTCAGATAAACCCATCTTTTGGCAAGCGCTAACAAGCGAATCTCTCCACGCTTGGGGCTGACTAACAGGCATAAAAACTTGCTCTTTAAGCGCTTTATTTCCACCACTTTTTGCAATGTAAATACCGCCTTGCAATATCACAATTGATGCTGTGACATTGACTGAACGAGATAGCTTCAGTTTTTTAAATGCATCCATTATCTTCATCTACTGCTAGTCTCTTATCTCTCACTTTATTTACAATGCTCTCAGAAAAAGCACAATTCGCGCAATCATACAACATTCTATTCTTTTCTGATATGCTGTAATTAATAAAACACGAAAAACTTACTTTTCCCAACGACTCCTTCTTTTAGGTATTGATAGCTTTTCTTTATGATGGAACAAGGCCGTTTCTGCTTCAAAAATTCGCCCTTGAGCACCTTCAACACCAAGCTCTTTTATTACTTTTAATTCTTTTTTATTTTCAATACCTACAGCAAGAACTTGCGAACCTGTATTTTCGCAAGCACCTAATAAACTTCTCACAAACAATTGGTTTTCATATCGTTGAGGGATATCCTTCATCAAACTGCGGTGCAATTTAATGTAATCAACGTTTAAATCCTTAATATAGTGAGTGCTCACTAT
The DNA here is from genome assembly GCF_028765505.1 of Aliivibrio sp. A6. Lineage (NCBI taxonomy): Bacteria > Pseudomonadati > Pseudomonadota > Gammaproteobacteria > Vibrionales > Vibrionaceae > Aliivibrio > Aliivibrio sp. A6. The sequence goes on from NZ_JARACR010000002.1 coordinate 241,899, forward strand.
TGTCCTTCCAGCTTGCTCTACAATTAACTGACAACCAAAGCTTTTTATTAACTTTGCTACTGGTCTTACCGCATCTAAGTAAGTGACTACTTGCCCTTCAACTAACTCAAAACTTAACCGCTGCAGTTGAGCTCGAGGTGTTTGTAATAGTCGATTTCGTAACTGCCTAATAAATCCTGAATTTTGTAAACTTTTAACATGCAAGTGTACAGAAAAAGAATGCTGCGAAAATTCAGGATCACTAAGTAAAGGGAAAACTTGTTTTAACACGGCAGCATCTAGCTTAATTTGATACCCTACTTGTGCGATCGCAGGTAGAAATCGAGAGGCCTTGATTTGCACACCATTCTCATCTTTAATTCGAGAAAAAAGCTCTAAATGAAGCGGATTAAGATCAGCACCATCAAATAAGAATGTTGATTGCTTATATAGAATTAATTGATCTTGAGAAAAAATAGCATCAAACAAGTTTCTCCAGCGCACACTTCCTAAACTTTCAGTTAGTTGCTGCTGTTTTTTAAACAATGACCAGCTATTATTATTTTGTAATAATGCACTACGATGAGCCATATCAAGCTCATCCATCAAGCGACCTCGCCTCTCCCCACTCACATACATACTGACACCAATATGGCACCAATTATCAATATCTAGGCTTTTAGGTGGAATAATTTTTTCTATCACTTTTAAACATTGTGAAGCTAAAACTTTTGCTTCTTTTAGTGATTGCTGTGGAATAAGAAGAGCAAAATCAGATTGATAATAGCGAGAAAGAACACTGTCACTGTAGCGTTGCATTACATTGTTTAATTGCTTGCCTATCTCGACAATGAGTTCATCTCCAACTGCTTTTCCACTTTCTTCAATTAATTCTTCCCAACCATTAATACGTAATAATAAAAGAACCCCTTGGCTTTCTGATTCTTGCAGAGTTGACTCTAACTTACTGTCAAATAACACTCGATTTGCCGAACCTGTAAGTTGATCCAGGAAGGTATGCGTACGTATAAATGTATCAAAACGGCTACGCTCCTTTCTTGCATCTTTCAGCTCAGCAATCACGTTATCAAGAGCCAAGCTTGCTGTTGCTGGCCATTCTTCTTCATTACCTATAGCGTAATCATCTAGCTTTCCAGCCAGTAGCATACGCCCACGTTCTTCTAATAATTCTGAACCATGCAGTTGTTTTCTTAACCAAACTACCCCCCACAATAATGAGACGATAATTACGGCAATCGCAGCTGTAATTGAAAATAACGCCCCTAAAGAATAAGTAAAAGCACTATAAGGAGGGACGGATTTGAAAGTAATGGAATAACCTTTATTCAGCTCTAAAGGCAGTGTTTTTTGATATAGTAAATTATCATCAGGCATAACCGCTAAGGTTTGAAAAGAGTAAACGACGCCAGTGGGTGAAGATAGCTCCATGCTTACTACACTGCTTGCCTTTAATAATTTAGGTAGCCATTTAGTCATTGATTTTGCTTCCTCTGGCTGAAGAAGCTCTTCATCAACAACATTAACGACACCAATTAAATAGTGCTCAAGATATTCATTACCTATCTGCTTAAATGAGATCGTCCCACCAATAAATAAAATAAAAATAGCGGCTGAAACCATTAATGTTACAAACGAAATTAATCGGTTACTCAACCGTAAACTAGGGGTTTTTCTCATTAAACTTTTCTTCCTTGAAAAAGTTGGCTTTGAATCATGCCACAATTTAAAATGTAAATTTTTGAACTATCTCTAAGTCCGTATTCAGATGTAATACAAATATCTTACTTAAGTTCTTTATGATACGAAGCTTCAGTAACAGAATGATGAATCGCTAAATTAGTAATAAACTTCTGACTTAACAATAAATATCACTGATTGATTAGATTACTCATTATAAAAAAAGCCTCGTTAAATTCGAGGCTTTTTCTATCTATAACAACATTACTCTTAAGTTCTAGAACGGAATGTCATCATCAAAATCCATTGGCGGCTCATTGTATTGAGGTTGAGGTGCTTGTTGAGCTTGCTGCTGAGGCGCTTGTTGTTGCTGTTGAGGTGCAAAATTATTCTGCTGAGCAGGCTGTTGAGGCTGGCCCCAGTTACCTTGCTGTTGCTGTTGACCACCAGCAGGTGCGCCTTGGCCACGGCCACCAAGCATCTGCATTACGCCATTAAAACCTTGAACTACAACCTCTGTAGTAAAACGGTCTTGACCACTTTGATCTTGCCATTTACGCGTTTGAAGCTGGCCTTCAACATAAACTTGAGAGCCTTTACGTAAATATTCACCAGCTACTTCTGCTAATTTTCCGAATAAAGCAACTCGATGCCATTCAGTTTTTTCACGTTGTTCACCAGTTGCTTTATCACGCCATGATTCAGACGTTGCAATTGTAATGTTTGCTACCGCACCGCCACTTGGCATGTAACGGATTTCAGGATCTTGCCCTAAGTTACCCACAAGAATAACTTTATTAATACCACGGCTGGCCATAGTTTGCTCCAGATAGATTAGAGGTGAATATTCATATCACCCGGTTATATATACAGTAGTCTTCAGTCTAACACGTTCAAGGTTATTTCTGATACCCCTAAAGATGGAATCCATTTCATAACCTCCTAAAATAGAGACACAGTTAAAGAGTTCTAACAACTTACCCCGCTAAAAAGCTTAGATCACTCTTTTAATTACAATGGGTATACTTAGTATATTCGTTTCGCTATTCTTACTTTGTACGTAATCAAATCAACCATTAGAATTCATATTTTCCATAATGCCTCATTTGGTGTGTGGAATGGGGTTAAAACAGCACCTCAGTCTTAATATTAAGCCTAGTTTTAACTAATATTCATAGATGAATCGCATTAATGGCTACACGAGATGATTGTTTTACTCAAAGCGCTTCATTTCATTATGTTTAATCGCTAAACTGCATTCATAATGATGAGGCTCAAAGGGCTTTCAACGAATTTAAAATATTGTCTATCTAGGACTCAGTGATGATCAAAAAATGTCTTTTCCCTGCCGCAGGCTACGGCACTCGCTTTTTACCAGCAACCAAATCAATGCCAAAAGAGATGATGCCAGTGGTAAACAAACCTCTGATTGAATATTGTGTAGAAGAAGCTATTAATGCTGGTATGGACGGGATCTGTATTGTAACAGGTCGTGGTAAGCACTCTTTAATGGACCATTTTGATAAAAACTACGAGCTAGAACATCAAATTAGTGGCACAAATAAAGAAGAGTTACTGGAGGATGTGCGCGAACTGATCGACGCGGCTAACTTTACCTATATCCGCCAACGAGAAATGAAAGGTTTAGGTCATGCTATTCTTACTGGCCGTGAGTTAGTCGGTGATGAACCATTTGCAGTAGTACTTGCTGATGATTTATGCGTAAATGAAGAGCAAGGTGTTCTTTCTCAAATGGTTGCGCTGTATAAACAATTCCGCTGCTCTATTGTGGCAGTAGAAGAAGTGCCAGACGACGAAACTCACAAATACGGCGTAATTGCTGGTGAAATGATCAAAGACGATTTATATCGTGTAGACAACATGGTTGAAAAACCAGAACCAGGTACTGCACCAAGTAACCTTGCGATTATTGGTCGCTACATTTTAACTCCTGATATTTTTGAGATTCTAGAAACCACAGAGCCAGGTAAAGGTGGTGAAATCCAAATTACGGATGCACTACTAAAACAAGCTCAATCAGGTTGTGTTCTTGCCTATAAATTTAAAGGTAAGCGTTTTGACTGTGGTAGCGTTGAAGGTTACATCGAAGCAACTAACTACTGCTACGAGAATGTTTATTTAAAAGATAAAAAATCTTCAGAATTAGCAAAACAGGCTACAGGTAAAAAGTAAAACCTCTACATGCCAGTATATAAACGCCTTGTGATACATCTCAAGGCGTTTTCATTTCCCCCGATACTATCTCCAATTTAATAAAACCACTGTTTTTTTACCCAGTACCTCTTTGTTGTTTTGATACTCTGTGCAATACTTATCCTAGTTATTCTTTAAAGCAGAGAGACATTTCCATGGATAAAATTGAAGTTAGAGGGGCAAGAACCCATAACCTAAAAGACATTAGTTTAACTATCCCAAGAGATAAGCTAACCGTTATTACAGGGTTATCTGGTTCAGGAAAATCCTCTTTGGCCTTTGATACTTTGTATGCAGAAGGTCAGCGACGCTATGTAGAGTCTTTATCTGCATACGCTCGTCAGTTCTTATCATTAATGGAAAAGCCAGATGTTGACCACATTGAAGGCCTATCTCCTGCTATTTCTATCGAACAAAAATCAACATCTCATAACCCTCGCTCTACTGTCGGAACAATTACTGAGATTTACGATTATTTACGTCTTTTGTATGCTCGTATTGGTGAACCTCGCTGTCCTGAACATCATGTCGAACTAACCGCACAAACCATCAGTCAAATGGTTGATAAAGCGTTAGAGTTGCCAGAAGGCACAAAACTCATGCTATTGGCTCCAATTGTGAAAGAGCGTAAAGGTGAGCATGTTAAAACCTTAGAAAATTTAGCTGCCCAAGGGTTTATTCGTGCTCGTATTGATGGCGAAGTGTGTGATTTATCCGATCCACCAACGTTGGAACTTCATAAAAAACACACCATAGAAGTGGTTGTTGATCGTTTTAAAGTTAGAGATGATCTAAAACAGCGCCTTGCTGAATCTTTTGAAACCGCTTTGGAACTGACAGGTGGTATTGCGGTTGTCGATTATATGGATGATACCAAAAACGAACCTCTGATTTTCTCAGCTAACTTTGCATGTCCACATTGTGGTTACAGCATGTCAGAGCTTGAGCCACGCCTCTTCTCATTCAATAATCCAGCAGGGGCTTGTGGTACTTGTGATGGTCTAGGCGTTCAACAATATTTCGATGCCGACCGCATTGTTCTAGATAATAAATTAAGTATTGCTGAAGGAGCGATCAAAGGTTGGGATCAAAAAAACTATTATTACTTCCAAATGTTAGGTTCATTAGCCAAGCATTACGGATTTGATCTTTTCGCACCATTTAAATCACTATCAAAAAAATTCCAAAGCATCATTCTTAATGGCTCTGGTTCAGAAGAAATTGAATTTCAATACAGTAATGATCGCGGAGATCTTCGTGTTAAACGTCATCCTTTTGAAGGAATACTAAATACGCTTGATCGTCGTTATAAAGAAACAGAATCAAGCTCTGTGCGTGACGACCTATCAAAGTACATTTCAACTCAATCATGTTCAAGTTGTCACGGTACTCGCTTACGTTTAGAAGCTCGTAATGTATTTGTTGGTGACACAACATTACCTGAAATCTGTGAGATGAGTATTCAAGATTCAATGGCCTTTTTTAGTTCACTAGAGCTAAAAGGACAAAAAGCTCAAATAGCAGATAAAGTAATGAAGGAGATTAATGAACGGCTGCATTTCCTTATCAATGTTGGTTTAAATTACCTTAATTTATCACGTAGTGCTGATACCCTTTCTGGTGGTGAAGCACAGCGCATCCGCTTAGCAAGCCAAATTGGTGCCGGTTTAGTTGGTGTTATGTACGTTCTTGATGAACCTTCTATCGGTCTTCATCAACGAGACAATGAACGCCTATTAAAAACCCTTAATCACCTTCGTGATCTTGGTAATACCGTCATTGTGGTGGAGCATGACGAGGACGCGATCAGAAGCGCCGACCATATTATTGATATTGGCCCCGGGGCAGGGATTCATGGTGGGTATATTGTGGCTGAAGGTGATTACCAAGCTATTATTTCGAACCCAAATTCACTAACAGGCCAATACTTAAGTGGTGCTAAAGAAATCGCGATACCTAAAGAGCGCATCAAAGCCGATCCGAAAAAACAGGTTGAGTTAATTGGCGCGACAGGCAACAACCTAAAAAACGTGACATTAAAATTACCTGTCGGTCTTTTTACTTGTGTGACAGGGGTTTCTGGTTCAGGTAAATCTACACTGATTAACGATACCTTCTTTAAAATTGCTCATACCCAATTAAATGGCGCGACGACATCAGAGCCAGCACCCTATAAGAAGATCAAAGGGATCGAGCATTTTGATAAAGTTATCGACATAGATCAAAGCCCAATAGGCCGAACACCTCGCTCAAACCCTGCGACTTATACTGGTATTTTCACTCCAATTCGTGAGCTGTTTTCTGGAACGCCTGAATCTCGATCTCGTGGTTATAAACCAGGCCGCTTTAGCTTTAACGTTCGCGGCGGTCGCTGTGAAGCGTGCCAAGGTGATGGTGTCATCAAAGTAGAAATGCATTTCTTACCTGATGTTTATGTACCATGTGATGTATGTACAGGTAAACGATATAATCGCGAAACACTAGAGGTAAAATACAAAGGCAAGAGTATTGATGAAGTTCTTCAAATGACGATTGAAGATGCTCACTCTTTCTTTGAACCAGTACCTGTTATCGCTAGAAAGCTACAAACCTTAATGGATGTAGGGCTGTCTTATATTCGTTTAGGGCAAGCTGCGACGACACTATCTGGTGGTGAAGCTCAACGGGTTAAACTAGCTCGTGAACTATCAAAGCGAGATACAGGGAAAACGCTTTATATTCTAGATGAGCCGACAACAGGTCTGCATTTTCACGATATTCAGCAACTATTGAACGTCTTGCATCGCTTACGTGAGCGAGGCAATACCATTGTCGTGATCGAACATAACCTTGATGTCGTTAAAACTGCTGACTGGATTATCGACTTGGGGCCAGAAGGTGGACAAGGAGGCGGAGAGATCATCGCAGAGGGAACACCTGAAGATGTTGCATTAGTTGAGGGGTCTCATACGGCACGCTTCTTAAAACCAATGCTAAAGTAATAAAATTAAGCCTTTTATTGCTTGGATCAGATAGAATAAAGCCAGCATTTTGTTGGCTTTACTTTTATTCTCATGCTCGTAATAAGGAATTAATGAAACATGGCAACGCTACTCACTCAAGGAACATTATTAGAAGCTAGAAAGATTAAAAAACCATTAACTAAATCCTATCTATTCAGCTTAAGTGTTCTTTTCTTTGTTTGTGCTCATTTTTTCCAACCCAACCCTGGAGGTTCAGGGCTACACCTAGCATTCAATGCCGCCTCTTGGATCCCTGCAAGTATTGCAATCGCAATTGCCTTATTTCATACAGCAAAACAGGGACTAATTAAATATTCGACCTTAACTCTGGTTTTATTGTTCGCTGTTAGCTTACTTTCCCTTCCTCTGTTCTATCACGATGCCTCTCCTCAATTAGCTTTAGGGAAGTTTTTAGGTTTATGGGCTGGGTTACTTTTCTTCATTACTCTGCAACAATTCGCCTTTTCAAATAAACAGAAGCAGTGGCTCTTGTGGTGTATTATCGGTTCAGTGTTAATCGAAGCAGTTTTTGGCTATATCCAATACCTTTTTCTAAAGGAAGGGAACAGCTTGGGTTATAACGTTATAGCAAATCGCCCTTACGGTATTTTTCAACAACCCAATGTAATGGCAAGTTTTCTAGCGACAGGGCTAGCTATCGCCTCTTACTTCCTTGCTCGACAACCAATTAAATACCGTGAAAATGTTATTGCACTCACTCTACTTTATGCAACGATCTTATTTACCTTACCACTGATCGTCGTATTAGCGTCTCGTACAGGTTGGCTAGCGACGGTTTTCAGCCTTATTTTATTAACGCCATACATGTGGAAATATTGTACAAAACAACGTTTCTTTTCTTGGGTATTAGCGTTAATTATTGGTTTTAGTGGTAGCTTTGTTTTATTTAACTTATCTCAAGATAATTTATCTAAAGTATCATTAATTAGTCAAAAAGCGGATCTAGAAAGTCCGAGACGATATACCTTTCCACAAGCTCTAGACATGTTTTTAGAAAAGCCGATTACCGGTTATGGTTATGGTAATTTCGAGGCTGATTACACCCTATATACAGCAAAACAACACCAAATTTCATCAAGCTATAAACCTGGGTTGCCTTCAATGGATCATCCTCACAATGAAGTATTATACTGGGGCGTAGAAGGTGGTATCGTTGCAATATTAGGTTTGTTAATTGCCGCGGGAGGAGTGTTACTCAAAATACGAAAAAGCAAACTAGATACACAATTTGCTTTGCTCGCTTTAATTGCTCCGATCTTTATTCATAGTCAATTAGAGTATCCATTTTACCACTCTATGCTGCACTGGTTTACATTCATCATTCTTCTGTTCTGGATAGATCAACTAAGCTGTAAATATAAAAAGTACCGCATTAGTGATATCAGTAAAATAACATTACGAGTCAGCTCATTAGTACTGCCAATTGTCACTGCTTTTTATATGCTTTCAACACTTCACACGAATTGGGTTTTAACTAAATTTGAAACGACTCGACCAATGAACCCTGATATTTTAAATCAAGTAACTAATCCTGTGATTTGGGAAGACAGATTTAATTGGGATGTGTTATCTGCTCAACTATCCATTGGGATAATGAATAAAAAACCAGAACTGATCACGCCTTATATTACTTGGTCAAAAGAACTGATTAAAACCAAGCCAAGACCAGCCTTTTATCAAAACCTAATCATTGCTTATCAAGCTTTAGGCGAAGAAAAAAGAGCAGAAGATATTAGAAGAGAAGCCATTTTTCTCTTTCCAAATAACAAATTTGAATTGGTACAACTCGACGAAAAGTTACGTCAAAAATAAAATCATAAATAAAGACACAGTAAAAAGCCGCTACGTTTTTAGCGGCTTTTGTATTTGTAACCTAAAGAACGTCAGATAATGCTTTTAAACATAATGCGACATTTTCTTTTTTAGCTGCATACCCCATCAAACCAATACGCCAAGTCTTTCCGGCTAAATCGCCCAGCCCTGCGCCAATTTCTAAATTATACTCATTCAGTAATCGACTTCTAACTTCTACATCGCTAACACCTTCTGGAATATAAACGGCATTAAGCTGTGGTAAACGATATGCTTCATCAACCATAAACTGAATACCTAGCGATTCTAATCCTTCTTTTAATTCTTGATGATAAAATGCATGTCGACTCCACGCGGCTTCTAATCCTTCATTTTTAAGCATCAACAATGATTCGTGCAATGCATACAAACTATTTACAGGCGCAGTATGGTGATAACTTCGTTTTCCTTCACCACTCCAATAAGACAGGACTAAGCTTTGATCTAAGAACCAGCTTTGCACAGCTTTAGTTCTTGATTTCATCTTATCGACTGCTCGCTTAGAAAACGTCACAGGAGATAAACCAGGAGTACAAGATAAACATTTTTGAGAGCCAGAATAAACCGCATCTAATTGCCACTTATCAACGAGTAATGGTACACCACCTAACGACGTTACTGCATCAACAATAGTTAAGCAGCCATGTTGACGCGCAAGAGTTGAAATGGATTCTGCATCACTTAATACACCAGTTGATGTCTCTGCATGCACAAAAGCGACGATCTTAATATCTGCATGTTGCAGTAAAGCCTCTTCAACTTTATTTAGTGAAACTGGCTCACCCCATTTATCATCGATAACAATCGCAGTTCCACCACATCGCTCAACATTCTGACGCATACGCTCGCCAAAAACACCATTACGACAGACTAAAACTTTTTCGCCTTCTTCCACGAGATTAACAAAACAAGTTTCCATTCCTGCACTTCCTGGTGCAGAAACCGCAATGGTAAACTCATTTTTTGTTTGAAATGCATACTTAAGTAGCTCTTTTACTTCATCCATCATTTTAATGAATAGAGGATCTAAGTGACCAATCGTTGGGCGACTTAATGCCTGCAATACTTGTGGCGATATATCAGAAGGTCCAGGTCCCATAAGGGTTCTTTTTGGTGGGATAAAACTTTGCATCATTCACTCCTTGAAATATAGGGTGTTTAAAGAATAGACACAATAATAATTAAACTCAATTAGACGAAGTAATTAGAGTGACTTAACTATAGAAAATAGCCATAAAACACTTATATTTACTTTAAATCGGAGAAATACAAATAAATACATTACTATTGATTGACATTTGTTTCATAAAAAAGCACATTGTTAACATATGTTTTGTTATATAAAACATACACAGAAGAGGAGCACTGCCTAGGTAGCTTTATTTGTGGAGCCCAAACTCCCAAACAAATAAGTGAGGGAGAGCAGTGCCGAGATAATCTTGATTGGGAAAAGATTATCGATCGTACAGGCTGAATCCTTACGATTGCCACTTAATTTTAAGTGGAGAGCTTCTAGCAGCTATTTATTTTTTGCTATGACTCTTCACATTTATTTCCACATTGGATGTAGTCGGGAGACAGGAAAGTGAACCCTATAAATGTTGCTAAATTTGGCGGAACAAGTGTTGCAAATTTTGAAGCAATGAGCCGCAGCGCTTATGTCATAGAACAGAACCAAAATACTCACCTTGTCGTTATCAGTGCTTGCTCCGGAGTCACTAATCTTTTAGTTGAACTCGCAAATGGCACACAAGATAACCAAAGAAAAAAAGTAATCCTCTCTGAACTCAAGTCCATACATTTTTCAGTATTAGACCAACTTTCCGATCCCATTTACCCTGAAAAAGCCATTCTTGAAATCCTTGATGATATAGAAAAAACGGCTGACGCTGCGACTTTCCAACCTAGCGATAAACTTACTGACCACCTTGTCGCGTGTGGTGAGTTAATGTCTACCCACCTTTTTACTCAACTATTGATTGAACGTGGAAATTCTGCGGTTCGCTTTGATATTCGAACCGTACTACGCACCGATTCAAAATTTGGTAAAGGTGAACCTCAACTTGAAGAAATTACTCGTTTAGCTCGAGAAAAACTGATACCTCTATGTCAAAAACATATCGTTGTAACGCAGGGCTTTATTGGCTCAGATAGCCAAGGGAGTACAACAACATTAGGTCGAGGAGGCAGTGATTACAGTGCCGCTTTGATTGCAGAATCAGTGAATGCATGTGGATTAGAGATTTGGACCGATGTTCCGGGTATTTATACAACCGACCCACGTATTGCCTCTGCTGCCTCACCAATCCCTGAAATCAGTTTCAGCGAAGCCTCTGAAATGGCAAATTATGGGGCTAAAATATTGCACCCATCAACCCTATTGCCAGCACTTCGCCATCAAATTCCGGTATTTGTTGGTTCATCAAAAGAACCAGAAAAAGGCGGCACATGGATTAAACAACAGGTAAATAGCTCTCCACTATTTAGAGCGCTAACCCTACGCTGCAATCAAACCATGGTGACATTACATAGCCCAAATATGTTTCATGCTTACGGTTTCCTTGCCGAAGTGTTTGAAATTTTGGCAAAATACCAAATATCTGTAGATTTAATTACAACTTCCGAAGTCAGTGTTGCTCTCACTCTTGATCAAACAAACACCAATGGCAAAGCACCTGAATTGCCACCAGAAGCACAGCAAGAACTTGAAGAACTTTGCACAATCGAAATAGAACACAATTTGTGCTTAGTTGCGCTCATTGGTAATCAAATGAGTCACTCTAAAGGCTCAGCTAAACAAGTATTCGGTACTTTAGAGGATTTCAATTTACGTATGATTTGTTATGGTGCAAGCCAACATAATTTATGCTTTTTATTAAATGAATCAGACTCAAAACGTGCAGTTCAAGTTCTACATAAAGAGTTATTTGAATAAATAGAACTAATTTAAATAAGGACCTGACCATTTATACCAATCTACATAAGTATTTGATCATTCTTGCTTGTTAAAATCGATTATATCTGCGTTATACCTTTCTCTTGCAAAAATTAGGTGTAATTAGAACCACTAGTTACTGTAATTTATGCCTTGCTCTAATCGATTTTTCCTACGCAATTATCTGATCAACTATTTATCCAGAATGGTATTACACTTGAATAGATATCAAGTGTATAAACTAAAAATCCCATTAATAGATTTATTAATGGGATTTTTTTATTTTAAATTTAAAAAGAAATTAGTTTAAATTTGGACCTAACCATTTTTCAGTCTCTAACATGTCCCAGCCTTTTCTTTCCGCGTAACTCTCTGCCTGATCTTTTTGGATCTGAGCTATCGCAAAATAACGAGAATCAGGATGAGAGAAATACATACCAGAAACAGAGGCTCCCGGCCACATAGCGTAGCTAGAAGTCAACGACATTCCTATTGCTTCTTCAACATCCATCAACTCCCACAATGTCCCTTTTTCTGTATGCTCAGGACAAGCTGGATATCCAGGTGCAGGACGAATACCTTGATACTTTTCACGGATAAGATCATCATTTGAAAGGTCTTCATCTGGAGAATAGCCCCAAATATCTTTACGTACTTCTTTATGCAAATACTCGGCAAACGCTTCAGCTAAACGGTCAGCAACGGCTTGGATCATAATGGCATTATAATCATCACCTTTGGCTTTATAGTCGTCTGCAAGCTCTCTTTCACCAATGCCACCAGTCACAGCAAAGCCACCTACCCAATCGGCCTTTCCGCTCTTTTTCGGTGCGATATAATCAGATAAACAATAGTTAAACCCTTTTGGTTTTTCTGTTTGTTGACGTAAATTATGTAGTACTTTCAATACCTCAGTACGTGATTCATCGGTATACACTTCAATATCATCATCAACACTGTTGGCAGGAAAAAGAGCACACATTCCTCGCGCTTTTAGTAAGCCTTCTTTTTCTACACGATCCAATAGATCATTCGCGTCTTTATATAAACGCTTCGCTTCTTCACCCACCTCTTCATGCTCTAAAATTGCAGGGTATTTGCCCATTAAAGACCATGTCATAAAGAAAGGAGTCCAATCAATATATTGGCGTAACGTCGCAACATCCATATCATCAATAATATGTACACCCGGCTTTACAGGTACTGGAGGCGTGTAGTTTACCCAATCAATATCGACTTTGTTTGCTCGCGCTCTTTCTAGTGAAACGGGTTTTGTTCGTGGTGTTTTACGATTATGTTGATCACGTACACGCTCGTAATCTAAATCTAATTTTTCAACAAATGCAGGTTTCAATTCATCAGAAAGTAATGAGGTACATACGCCAACCGCACGAGAAGCGTTGTTAACATAAACCACAGGCTGAGAGTAATTTTGTTCTATCTTAACGGCAGTATGTGCTTTAGAGGTTGTTGCTCCACCAATTAAAAGTGGCAAATCAAAGCCTTGACGCTCCATCTCTTTAGCCACATGAACCATCTCATCAAGTGATGGGGTAATAAGACCAGAAAGTCCAATAATATCGACGTTCTCTTCTTTCGCAACTTTTAGAATTTTCTCACAAGAAACCATCACGCCAAGATCAATGATCTCATAGTTATTACATTGAAGAACAACCCCAACGATATTCTTGCCGATATCGTGTACGTCACCTTTCACCGTTGCTAATAAGATTTTGCCATTGGTTGAACCGACATCTTTCGTGGCATTAATAAAAGGTTCTAAATGCGCTACGGCTTGTTTCATCACTCGCGCAGACTTAACCACTTGAGGAAGGAACATTTTCCCTTCACCAAATAAATCACCCACGACGTTCATGCCGTCCATTAAAGGACCTTCGATCACTTCAATAGGGCGAGCTGCATTGACTCGTGCTTCTTCTGTATCTTCAACAATGAAGTCAGTTATTCCCTTCACTAAAGAATGTTCAAGGCGTTTTTCTACTGACCATGTTCTCCATTCTAAAGCCGATTTATCTTCAACCTTTCCGACCGCTCGTTCTAGATATTCTGTTGCCATATCAAGTAAGCGTTCTGTTGAATCATTACGACGGTTAAGTACGACATCTTCTACCGCTTCACGTAAATCTTCAGGTACATTATCGTAAATTTCTAATTGGCCTGCATTTACGATACCCATATCCATACCGTTCTTAAAACAGTGATATAAGAACACGGCGTGAATAGCTTCACGTACGTAATTATTACCTCGGAATGAGAATGATACGTTAGATACGCCACCTGAAATCATGGCATGGGGAAGCGTTCTTTTTATATCAGCTACGGCTTCAATAAAATCAACAGCGTAGTTATTATGCTCATCGATCCCCGTTGCAACAGCAAAGATGTTTGGGTCAAAAATAATGTCTTCTGGTGGGAAACCAATTTCATCTACTAAGATGTTATAAGCGTTAGTACATATTTCTATTTTTCGCTCACGCGTATCCGCTTGGCCGACTTCATCAAAAGCCATCACAATCACAGCAGCACCATAGCGACGGATTAGCTTAGCTTGTTGTAAGAATTTTTCTTTACCTTCTTTAAGCGATATTGAGTTAACAATACCCTTGCCTTGAATACATTTAAGTCCAGCTTCGATAACTTCCCATTTAGAAGAATCAACCATTACAGGAACTTTAGATATCTCAGGTTCTGAAGCACACAGGTTTAAGAATTTAACCATACACGCTTCAGCATCAAGCATCCCTTCATCCATATTGATATCGATGATTTGAGCTCCGTTTTCTACTTGCTCACGAGCAACACTCAATGCTTCATCATATAGCTCTTCTTTAATTAAACGTTTAAAGCGAGCAGAGCCGGTAACATTGGTTCTTTCACCGACATTTACAAAAAGAGAGTCTTTTTCAATAGTTAGTGGCTCTAAACCCGATAAACGACAAGCAACAGGAAGTGTCGGTAATTGACGGGGTTTAACACCTTCAACCACTTGTGCCATTTGGCGGATATGCTCAGGTGTTGTACCACAACAACCACCAATCAAATTTAGGAAACCACTTTCAGCCCATTCCTTTACATGCTCTGCCATTTCCTCTGGAGAGAGGTCATATTCACCAAAGGCGTTAGGTAAACCGGCATTAGGGTGTGCAGACACGCTGCATTCTGAAATACGAGATAGCTCACTCACATACTCACGTAACTCATCAGGCCCCAACGCACAGTTTAAACCGAATGAGATTGGTTTAACATGACGTAAAGCATTGTAGAACGCTTCGGTTGTTTGACCAGATAAAGTTCGCCCTGATGCATCGGTTATCGTACCTGAGATCATTACTGGTAATGTTATACCCATTTCTTCAAAAACGGATTCTACGGCAAAAGAACAGGCTTTTGCATTCAAGGTATCAAAGATAGTTTCGATAAGAATTAAATCAGAACCACCTCTAATTAAGGCTCGAGTGGATTCAGAATAGGCTTCAACTAATTCATCAAAAGAAACATTTCGATAGCCTGGGTCATTTACATCAGGGGAGATAGAACATGTTCGGTTTGTAGGACCTAAAACACCTGCAACATAACGCGGTTTATGTGGTGTTTTTAATGTCCACTCATCAGCGACTTCTCTTGCTAACCTTGCAGCTTCGAAGTTCATTTCTTCGCTCAGGCTTTCCATATCATAGTCAGCCATTGCGATTGTTGTTGAGTTAAAGGTATTCGTTTCTAAAATATCAGCACCCGCTTCTAAATAAGCAGAATGAATATCCCTGATAATTTGAGGACGAGAAAGCACTAAAAGGTCATTGTTACCTTTTAAATCACAATGCCAATCACTAAAGCGCTCTCCACGATAATCTTGCTCTTCAAACTTATACTCTTGGATCATGGTACCCATACCACCATCTATCAAAAGAATACGTTTTAATAACTGTTGTTCTATTTGAGTTTTTTTATTGCTTCCTGCCACGGTACTGCCTCATCCATAATACGTTTCGTTTACAATCCTATCACACATAGAATAGGAATCTAGACGTCCAAAATGGATTTATTTCTACAAATTAGAAATAAAGTTTGATATTTATCAAATAGAGCGGAAAATGACCTTAATCACATTTTGTTACATTAATAACATATTTAGAGGTTAACCATGTCTGTGTATAACACACTCTGTTTTTTAGCAGCTGCTGCTATGCTAATTGCTTTTATTAATAGCAAGATAGGAAAAATGCAAACTACGATCGCTATCACTGCAGGTTCAATGATGTTATCACTAGGGATCATCATCGCGGGGCAAAATGATTGGTTTAACCTAAGAGAAGTGGCAACCGAAACTTTAACTGAGATAGATTTTGAAGACTTCCTATTAAATGGAATACTTGGCTTCTTATTATTTGCCGGTGGGCTAGGAATCAAATTACAAAACCTGAAAGATCAAAAATGGGAGATAACTGTACTTGCTTTAGGGGCTACGCTATTTTCAACCTTCTTTATTGGTTTTGCGTTATGGGGAATATGCAATCTCATTGGTATTAATCTTGATTTAATCTACTGCTTATTATTTGGCTCCCTTATCTCCCCAACTGATCCTATTGCTGTTCTCGCTATTGTAAAAAAGCTGAATGCTCCACAACGTATTTCAACTCAAATCGAAGGTGAATCGTTATTTAATGATGGTTTTGGCTTAGTTATCTTCGTAACACTATTTACGATTGCTTTTGGCTCAGAAGCGCCAACAGTCGGTAGTGTCACTGCATTATTTTTACAAGAAGCTATTGGCGGTATTATTTATGGGTTTGTTTTAGGTCTAATTTTTCATTATCTAATAAGCTCTACAAATGACCATTCAATGGAATTATTATTAACTATAGGTATTCCAACATCGGGTTATGCCTTTGCTGGTATCCTTGAAGTTTCAGGTCCATTAGCAATGGTTGTATCTGGAATTATGATTGGTAACTGGACACGTTATATTGGTTTTTCAAAAGAAAGTGAAGACCATCTAGATCACTTCTGGGAGTTGGTTGATGAATTCTTAAATGGTGTATTATTTCTTCTTATCGGTATGTCGATGCTTCTGTTTCAATTCCATCAAGAAGACTGGGTATTAATGGCAATATCTATTCCACTAGTACTAGCAAGTCGCTACTTAAGTGTCTTTTTGTCTTATATTAGCTTTAAGCGATTTAGAACCTATAACCCATTATCTGTAAATATATTAACCTGGGGTGGACTTAGAGGAGGTTTAGCCTTAGCGATGGCTCTAGCTATCCCTGCTGGTATTTTAGTTATCCCAGAGAAGAATATAGACGTACGAGAAATCATACTTGTTATGACTTATTCAGTCGTTGTCTTCTCTATTTTAGTTCAAGGTTCTACCATTACAGCAATGATTGAAAAAGCAAAAAAATTAGAAAAAGATACTTAACCTCTATCGCTAGCAAATATTAGTGGAGATGCATTTTATGTATCTCCATTTTTTATACCTATACAATAATCTTCCTAACCTTCTGTCTGAGCTTTTCCAATATAGCGGCTACGTTAACGGGACTTTCTATTAACCTTGAGAGCGACACGCCCCCAGCGTGACTGACCGCTAAGCTCTCCAATAGAAAGCCTAACCAACTGAACTACCACTTCGCGATGTCTATTCTGCATCATTTTACTTTTATTCAGGCGTAAAAAAGCCCTAATCTTTCGATTAGGGCTTTTTCAAATAAGTGATTACGTTAACGGGACTTTCTATTAACCTTAAGAGCGACACGTCCCCCAGCGTGGCTGGCCGCTAAGCTCTCCAATAGAAAGTCTAACCAACTGAACTTGAACTGCCACTCCGCAGTGTCTATTCTGCATCATTTTACTTTTATTCAGACGTAAAAAAGCCCTAATCTTTCGATTAGGGCTTTTTTAGTATAGTGGCGGAGTGGACGGGACTCGAACCCGCGACCCCC